>JAFLSF010000029.1 GCA_022511045.1 Prevotella sp. | reverse complement strand
CAAATCTCGCATAACTCATTGAGTTACACGAGATTTCTATTATTGATTATTGTTTACTTATCAAACTTATTTCACCTCCTCAAAGTCCGCATCCTGGATGTTGTCGTCCTTTGGAGGCTCCTGCTGGCTTTGCTGCTGGCCAGCAAAAGGATTCTCTTGCTCGGGTTGTCCTTGCTGGGCTCCTTGATACATCTGTTGAGAAGCAGTCTGCCAAGCGGCATTGAGTGTGTTGATGGCATTGTCGATGGCGGTGATGTCGCCAGCCTTATGAGCGTCTTTCAACTGCTGCAGAGCCTGTTCAATAGCGGACTTGTGCTGTGCGGGAATCTTATCGCCAATCTCTTTCAGCTGGTTCTCGGTTTGGAAAATCATAGAGTCAGCCTGATTCATCTTGTCAACACGTTCGCGCTCTTTCTTATCAGCTTCAGCATTGGCCTCAGCCTCAGCTTTCATGCGGTTGATTTCGTCTTGTGACAGACCAGAGGAGGCCTCGATGCGGATAGCCTGCTCTTTGCCCGTAGCCTTATCTTTGGCGCTGACTTTTAGGATGCCGTTAGCGTCGATGTCGAAGGTAACCTCAATCTGAGGAATACCACGACGGGCGGGAGCGATACCTGTGAGGTTGAAGATGCCTAACTGCTTGTTTTGGTTAGCCATAGGACGCTCGCCTTGCAATACGCGGATGGTTACCTCTGTCTGGTTGTCTGCTGCCGTTGAGAACGTCTCGCTCTTTTTACAGGGAATGGTGGTGTTAGCCTCAATCAACTTGGTCATTACACCGCCCATAGTCTCAATACCTAAGGTCAGTGGAGTTACGTCCAGCAGAACAATATCGCCTACGCCGCCTTCCTTGTTGAGAATAGCGCCTTGAATAGAGGCTCCTACGGCTACCACCTCATCGGGATTCACACCCTTAGAAGGCTCTTTACCGAAATAATTCTTCACCAACTCCTGTACGGCAGGTATGCGGCTCGAACCACCAACAAGGATTACCTCATCAATATCAGCTGTTGACAGCTTGGCATCAGCTATTGCCTTTTGGCATGGGGCCAGACAAGCCTGAATGAGTTCGTGGGCCAACTGCTCGAATTTCGCACGTGTCAAGGTTTTTACCAAATGCTTGGGAACGCCACCGACAGGCATGATATAGGGCAAGTTAATCTCTGTGGAGGTAGAGCTTGACAATTCAATTTTGGCTTTCTCAGCAGCCTCTTTCAAACGTTGCATAGCCATTGGGTCTGCTTTCAAGTCAGCTCCCTCGTCGTTACGGAACTCTTGAACCAACCAGTCAATGATTACTTGGTCAAAGTCGTCACCGCCCAGATGCGTGTCACCATTGGTAGAGAGCACCTCAAACACGCCGCCGCCAAATTCCAAGATAGAAATATCGAACGTACCACCACCAAGGTCGAAGACAGCAATCTTCATGTCTTTGTTGGCTTTGTCTACACCATAGGCTAAGGCAGCAGCTGTCGGTTCGTTAACAATACGGCGAACATTCAGACCAGCAATCTGGCCAGCCTCTTTGGTTGCTTGACGCTGAGAGTCAGAGAAATAGGCAGGTACGGTAATGACGGCATCCGTCACCTCTTGACCCAGATAATCCTCGGCGGTCTTTTTCATCTTTTGGAGCACCATTGCCGAGATTTCCTGTGGGGTGTATTTGCGTCCGTCAATGTCGACGCGGGGATAGCCTCCCTCGTTGACTACAGAATAAGGTACGCGTGAAATTTCTTTTTCAGTCTGTTGCCAGTTCTCACCCATGAAGCGCTTGATGGAGTATACAGTATTCTTCGGGTTGGTGATGGCTTGACGCTTGGCGGGGTCACCAATCTTGCGCTCACCGTTGTCTACAAAACCAACAACGGAAGGCGTGGTGCGCTTACCCTCACTGTTAGCAATTACTACTGGCTCGTTGCCCTCGAAAACGGCAACGCAACTGTTTGTTGTTCCTAAGTCGATTCCAATAATCTTTCCCATAATTATATTGTTTTTAATTTGTTATTATCATGTTTTTAACACCTACAAAACAGCAAAGGACGTGCCAAAGCTTTTTTTTTTGAAATTGTGGTGACATTTTGGCATAAGTATGAAAAAAAATGTCTATCTTTGTAGCCGAAATAAACACTAATTGTCATGAAAAGAATGATTTTGTTTGTAGGGTTGATTATGAGTATGATGATAGTTCACGCTCAAGACAATCCTTATATCGTGAAAACTAAAGGAGTCAAGAAAACCGTGAAACAGACAGCAACAGCCGATGGCAACACGGAAAAGAAAGACGATGCCGAGCCTGTTGATTTCATGAGCAAGAACTTTCGCTATTATAGTATGTGCGATTGGCGAGAGGGGATGCGCTTCATGGTAATTCCCGAGAAGTATGACTTGTTGGTGGCTACGTTCCACGATGCGGAGACTAATAAGGAGGTTGGAAACGGTCGTTTGCGCCATCACATTATGGCATACAAGGGTCATGAGGAGGCTCCTAATGGTCGTGTTCATGTGCTGTTTACCTGCGAGGATGATGGGAAGACCTACTATTTCGAATTGCCTTTAGGCTCTTTCGAGGACTATTGTTATAGTAGGAAAGGCGTACCAACTTTGGCTTATTTAGGGGATGTTGACAAGGCACGCGAGCTGTTGATGGATCAGCCGATGCTGACGCGTAGCCAATACTACCGTGTAGATACTGACTATGATGGCGACGGCTATAGGGACGTGACGGTAAAGAAAGATATGGTAGTGACGGTTAAGGCCGTTGGCGTGGGAACTCGTGCATTCCCTGTCAAGATTATCGTAGAGGACGAACAGGGCAACCAGTTCTATCAGTGTGTAGCTATGTCGAAAACTAACTGTGGCATGCGTGATGACGAGTTTGTCATGGACAATGAGAAATTCCTTTTTGAGAACTCTTTTGACTACTCTGGTGCCACTATGGCAGTGTCTGACAACGTCAATGATTACATAGGCCAAACCATTCATACCAATCATCCTACTACGATGAAGTCCAGAGGTGCTGGCCAGATGCGCGAGGTGAAGGTGCCTCGCTTTACGGGTTTTATTGTTGATAAGATAGACCCTGTTCCAGACTCTCGCTACTATACGCTGACTATGCGCGAGGTGGAGAGTCGTCGCGTCTATACCAAGAATGTGGCTTTCAGCGAGGCCGATATTGATAATGAACGGCATGGTACGATAGAGGAAGATTATTTTGGCTATTTGTTTGGTATGGGCGAGGGTGCTGCCAAGCAGACCAGCAAAGAGACGCGTGCCCTTATTCGCGATGGACAAATCGTTCCAGGCATGACAAAGGCCGAGGTGGAGTTGGCTTTGGGTGAGCCGTTCCAGAAACTTATGGAGGCAGACGGAACACAAAGGTGGATGTACTCTCGTACAAACGGCGTCATTCTTGAGGTTTGGTATGACAAGGACACGGATGTGGTGAAAGATGCCAAAACACGTCTGACGACTGAGGAGACTAAGAAGCGTGCCACAACAAGCAAGAGCAAACAAAGGCCTACCTCTCGTCAGAAAATAGACAATGTCACTGCTGGTGGTAACTATACCACAGGAACGCCGTTAGAGTAAGAGCGAAAATGGAAGCGCAGAAGTGGTGCGACAACGTCATATTGGTTGATGCCGATTATGTTGATAAGGTGGCCTTTGACCTGATTGTCAACTTCGAGCGCATGATTGGTCGTCAGATTCCGCAAGCTGATATGGCGCTTTGGCTTGAGTGCATAGCATTGGACGGAGGATTGCTGCCTATTGGCAAACAGCATGTGGCAAGCGACAATAAACAAAAGACTCAAGTGGTGCTGTTGCATAAGCAGCAGGCAATGAAGAACTTTCAGCCTGGCCGTTTCGAGGAGTTGGACGGCCAAGCCTTTAGCGGCGAGTTAGGCGAGATGCTCATCAGCTGTGTCAAAGTCGAGGAAGTAACGACGATGGAACAACTTTTTACGGAGTCGTTGCAGGTTATTGGCAACGCAAAGGAAGTGAAGCGACTCATGGCAGTTCCAGATAGTGACCATATATATAATAAGGTACGCGAGGCGCTTCGTTATGCCAATCCTGACCAACATATTACCATTTTCAATATGCAGCCAATGTCTGGTGGTTCTTTTCGACAAGAGATATTAGGCTACTCACTGATGGCAGCCTTAGGCATAAAAGCAGAAGAAATAAAAGAATAAAACATTAAATATTATGTCAAGAGTATTGATGATTGGTGCTGGTGGCGTTGCCACAGTTGCAGCGTTTAAGATTGCTCAGAACGCAGATGTCTTTACCGAGTTTATGATAGCCAGCCGCCGTAAGCAAAAGTGCGACGAAATAGTGGATGCTATCCATAGCAAGGGCTATACACTACCCATTCAGACGGCGCAGGTGGATGCCGACGACGTGGAGCAACTAAAGGCACTTCTCAGCGATTATAAGCCAGAGTTAGTCATCAACTTAGCACTGCCTTATCAAGATTTAACCATCATGGAGGCTTGTCTGGCCTGTGGTTGTAGCTATTTGGACACGGCTAACTACGAACCAAAAGACGAGGCCCACTTTGAGTATTCTTGGCAGTGGGCATATAGAGAGCGTTTCCGCGAGGCTGGTCTGACGGCTATTCTCGGCTGCGGCTTCGACCCTGGTGTTACCAGCATCTTTACAGCCTATGCCGCCAAGCACCATTTCAAGGAAATACAGTATTTGGATATAGTCGATTGCAATGCTGGCGACCACCACAAAGCCTTTGCCACTAATTTTAACCCCGAGATAAACATCCGCGAGATAACGCAGAAAGGCCTTTATTGGGAAGACGGAAAGTGGGTGGAGACAGAGCCGCTGGAGATTCACAAAGACTTGACTTATCCTAACATAGGGCCGCGCGACAGCTATCTGCTGCACCACGAGGAGATTGAGTCGCTGGTAATCAATTATCCCACAATCAAGCGGGCGCGTTTCTGGATGACCTTTGGCCAGCAATATCTGAAGCATCTGGAAGTGATTCAAAACATCGGCATGAGTCGCATTGACGAGGTGGAGTACGAGGCGCAACTGGCTGATGGCAGCGGCGTTGCGAAAGTGAAGATAGTGCCTTTGCAGTTCTTGAAGGCCGTGCTGCCCAATCCGCAAGACCTTGGCGAAAACTATGAAGGAGAAACGAGCATAGGCTGTCGTATTCGTGGCATAGGCAATGACGGCCAGGAGCATACCTACTATGTCTATAATAACTGCTCACACCGTGCCGCTTACGAGGAGACGGGTATGCAGGGAGTTTCATACACTACGGGTGTTCCCGCCATGATTGGTGCTATGATGTTCTGCAAGGGACTTTGGAAAAAGCCTGGCGTGTTCAACGTCGAAGAGTTCGACCCAGACCCGTTCATGGAGCAACTCAACAGTCAAGGCCTGCCTTGGCACGAAATACACGACGGCGACTTGGAATTATAAACTTAAAGACTAAATAAGATTATGGCAAAGAAAGAAGAAACAAACGAGCAGCTGACCCCACAGCAGGAAAAGATGAAAGCCCTGCAGGCTGCAATGGCAAAGATAGAGAAAGACTTTGGCAAGGGCAGCATCATGAAACTGGGCGACGAGAAGATAGAGAACGTAGAGGTGATACCAACAGGCTCTATTGGGTTGAACGCTGCTTTGGGTGTCGGCGGTTATCCTAAGGGACGCATCATCGAGATATACGGTCCGGAGTCCAGCGGTAAGACTACGCTGGCCATTCATGCCATTGCCGAGGCCCAGAAAGCAGGTGGTATTGCCGCTTTCATTGATGCAGAGCATGCCTTCGACCGCTTCTATGCTAAAAAGTTAGGCGTAGATGTGGATAATATGTACATCTCCCAGCCAGATAATGGTGAGCAGGCACTGGAAATAGCCGACCAGTTGATACGTTCATCGGCCATTGATATTCTGGTGGTAGACTCTGTGGCTGCGCTGACGCCAAAGAAAGAAATCGAGGGCGATATGGGCGACTCGGCCGTAGGACTGCATGCCCGTCTGATGTCACAAGCCCTGCGCAAACTGACCGCTACTATTGCTAAGACTAATACTACGTGTATTTTCATTAACCAGTTGCGCGAGAAGATTGGTGTCATGTTCGGCAATCCCGAGACGACTACAGGCGGCAACGCCCTAAAGTTCTATGCCTCTGTCCGTCTCGATATTCGCAAAGTGACGGCCATTAAAGACGGCGACCAAGTGCTGGGCAACCAAGTACGTGTCAAGGTGGTCAAGAACAAGGTGGCCCCTCCCTTCCGCAAGGCCGAGTTTGAGATAACCTTCGGCGAGGGTATCTCGAAGATTGGCGAGATTGTAGACTTGGGCGTAGAGTACGGCATTATCAAGAAAAGCGGCTCGTGGTTCAGCTATGAAGAATCCAAATTGGCGCAAGGACGCGACGGCACCAAGCAACTGCTCAAAGACAACCCCGAGTTGTGCGAGGAACTGGAGGCTAAGATTATGCAGGCCATTGCAGATAAGGGATAAACCGCAACTTGATATTGTAGAAAATTCGTGTGTTTTTGGCATAAAATACGTTAAATACTTGTCAGTATCGCCAATAATACGTATATTTGCAGCAGAATAACCTATTTACTAACAAATTAAACTAAAAGATTATGAAGAAAATTTTTACGCTGATTAGCATGGCCCTCGTTGCCATGAGTATGAATGCCCAAGATGAGGAGCCTAAATTGTTTGAGGCTGCCGAAATTACTATGGGTGACATTAGATGGTATAATGGAAACAACAAGACTGACATCAATGATGAGGCTGGTACTATGTTGTATTTTGTGATGGGTGATGGAAATGCTTATGAGCAAATTTATGCTGAAGAAATCGTCAGTAATGAGACAGGCGAAATAGTATATCGTCCTTATTATACTTATACTGATTATGTGGGTGGTGAGGCTGGTTTGCCCAAATATGGTTTGTACTATAAGTTTACTCCTAAGGTTGACGGCTCGTTAAGATTTTTGACTTGGGTGAACAAAACTAATCGTAATACGGTTGTTGTACCTGCCAGCACAGGACGTCCTCTGACTTATGGTGTTGATTATCAGTTCGAGGGTTATGTTAATGGACAGAAATCGAATTATACTGATAGGCCTCTTTATAATGATGATGGTACACCGAAATTGGATAACGATGGTAACCAAGTGTATGAGCAGTATTGCACATTCTTTACTGCTGAGGAAATGTTAGCTCGTCATAACGAAGCTAAGGTTGTTGATGGCGTTGACACCGCTCCTTACGTACTTGAAAAAGGTAATCAGGCTTTATGGGGCTGGATATTGTTGGATGTAAAGGCTGGCGAAAGCTACTACATCTTCCAGCTTTCTTCTCAGTTAGGTTTTGGCGGCTATGACTTTACCCCAGTTGGTGGCGCAAAAGAAAACTATGTTGCAGCCCTTGATATGGGTGGCACTATTGTGTTGAACAAAGAGTTCTCTTCTATTGTTGACGAAAAAGGCGTGGCTCAGAATGTAGGTACTACTGGCCGTTCAGTTGTGACCATCTCTACACCTAATATGGATGTAGAAGGTGTAGGTAGTGCTACTCCTACAGCTGTTGTTCCTGGTGCTCCTCTTGGTACAGGTATTGCTGCTGTGAAGGCTGCTGAGTTGGATGCTAATGCTCCTATGTACAACCTCGCAGGTCAGAAGGTTGCCAACGACTTCAAGGGTATGGTTATCCAGAATGGCCGCAAGTTCATGAATAAGTAATCCAGAGTTAAATAATAATGAAAAGAGCGGAGCAGCCACAGCGGTTGCCCCGCTTTTTTATGTATTTATTTGGCATTATCAGATTTAATTCGTATATTTGCAACCGATAGGACTGAAACTAAAAACATTTACATGAATATGAAGAAACAATTATTGATTTTATTGGCTGTGCTACTAACAAGTGTGACAGCTATTGCGCTGACTGCTATGCCCGCGTTGACAGGAGTCATTACTGTGACTTTTACTGTTGACCCTGAGGGCGCTGGTGATGTGTTGCTAAGTGGCAAAAAGACTACCAGTACAATGGCCTTTTCGGGAGCTAACATGACGATTTCTGCAACTGCCAATCCTGGTTATGAGTTTGCTGGATGGTATATTGATAACGAGTTAAAAGGAACTGAAGCCTCTAGTTTTACGTTCACTACAGCTGAGACGGACATGACGGTCGTTGCCAAGTTTAACGCTTTAGCCGCCAGTAATCTGACTCTGAGTGTTAAGGCTGGTTGTGAGGGTATGGGAACGGTAAGTGTCAGCCCTGTTGGCACAGTAACAAGTGATAATCATAAGTATACGGCTGGTACGGAGGTAACGATTTCAGCATCTCCTGCCAAGGGCTATCAGTTCGATCATTGGGAGTTATCTACTGGTGAGACGTTCTCAACAGCATCCAGTTATAAGTTTACAATTAGTAGTGATATGACTATCTATGCCGTCTTTAGTAAGTTGAGTGGTTATAAGGACGATTTGATTGCCTTTCCTGGTGCCGAGGGTTATGGCCGCTTTACAACAGGTGGCCGCATGATAGACGGTCGTGGGTCGAAAGTGTATTATGTTACTCGATTGGACGATTGCTCGGACAATGACCTTGTGGAGGGAACGCTGCGCTGGGCTTTAAAGTCGGGTGACGACACACCGCGCACCGTATTGTTCAAGGTAGCAGGCACCATTTACCTCACATCTCGTCTGATGGGTGCCAAGCCTAATGTAACCATTGCAGGTCAGACGGCTCCTGGTGGCGGTATTTGCATTGCGGGCTATCAGATGAAGTTGAGCAATAACACTATTGTTCGCCATATCCGTTTCCGTGCCAGCGACTTGCCTTATAACAACAGCATGTCACAGCTTGACGTGGAGAATGTCAATAACATTATAATGGACCATTGTACCTTTGCGTGGTCAATGGAAGAGAACTTGACGATGTACGATACGGACTATACTACCGTTCAGTGGTGCATCTTCTCGGAGCCTTTATATGGTTCTGGCAATGCGAAAGGAGAGCGTGCCTATGGTGCTCAGTGGGGCGGTGAGCATGGAACGATGCACCATTGCTTGTTTGCACATTGTATGAATCGTGCGCCACGATTCAACGGTGTACGCAATAATGTGAACGACCGTCAAGTGGATAGTGAATTCCTTAACAATGTTATCTTCAACTGGGGGAGTCATAATTCAATATATGGTGGTGAGTGTTCTACTACAGGTAGTACGAAAGATACCGACTATAATCGTGTTTACATGATAAACAATTATTATAAGCCTGGGCCAGCAACTCAAAAAGGAGCTAATGGTAGTCGTTATTTCGTGCGTCCTACGGGTGGTACTATCAACGATGTAGGTGAGTGGTATCTCAGTGGAAACAAGTTTGAGACAGGCAGCAAGTGGGCTGGTACGGATGGTATCTGGAAGGATGAAACGTTGGAGAAAGTTAATGCCGATAACTATTGGGGGTACTTGGAGAAAGAGAAAGGACGTGCATTTGAGTTTTGGTCATTGACTCCTACACAAGAGTTATATGATCAGAAACTACTAAAGTCTCTGCCTGCAGGTTATGAATTGACTATGGGTTATGAGTCGGCTGACGAGGCTTACCATAAGGTAGTTACACAGGCTGGTGCTTCGCTACCCCGTTACGACGAAGTGGATGCCCGAGTGCTGAAAGAGGCCGCAGGGGAGATAGACCCACAGTTCAAAGGTGAGCCTTTTATTAGTAAAAAAGATGATAAGGAGGAAGAACTGATAACTCCAGCATTGGGTATCATCAATTCTCCTTATGATATAACTCTTCAGACACATGACGAATTTGCTGCGTTAAGTGGCGAGATAGGTAAAGAAATAGATGTTACTTGTTTCCCTCGTCTGCAAACAGATAGCGACGACTGCCGTGTAATAGATACTGACGGTGACGGTCTGCCCGATGCTTACGAAGTCAGCGTAGGACTAAACCCCAACGATGCCTCTGATGGTATGAAGCTGACGGAGAGCGGATATTCTAATCTGGAGATATTCCTCAATGATGTGGCTGATGGTACTATTGACGCTAAACTATATACCAAGCATCCAAAGCAGACGGGGCTTCAGAGTTTTAACGCCATTGTCGGTGAGGGTGAGCAGTATCAGACCGTGCAGGCAGCTATCGATGCTGCCCCTGCGGATGATACGCCCTACTATGTGTTTGTCAAGAAAGGTGTTTACGAGGGACACGTGCAAATCAACCGTGCCAACGTTCACCTTACAGGTCAGAACAAGGCAAACACCATTATCTCGTGGAACAAAGTATACAATGAGGACGGCGGCAATGTAGATACAAATGCCACCATCAATGTTACGGCTGATGACGTGTCGTTTGACAATTTGACCATTCGCAATACTCGCCAAAAGGCTGGACAGGCATTGGCCCTTTATACCAAGGCTGACCGCATAGCAATTACAAGTTGTAATCTGGAGGGATGGCAGGACACCTATCGCACGGGTAATGATGGCCATCGCCACATTATACGTAACAGCAAGATTAGTGGTACCACCGATTTTATTTACAATCGTGGCGAAGCGTTTTTTGAAGGCGATACGTTGCATGTGTTGCAAGGCTCAAACGTCATAGTTGCCCCAGACCATATCAGACCTAACTATGGCTATGTGTTTCGTAATTGTGTAATTACGGCAGCCGAAGCCAATGCGCAGACCCATCTGGGTCGCCCTTGGGGTGACACTCCGAAAGCTTCGTTTATCAATACCCGACTGACGGAGGGCGTTACTATTCCCGCAGAAGGTTGGCGCGATATGGACGGCTTGCCCACCCAGATGGCAGAGTGCAACACGATGGATGCTTCGGGCAATCCTGTAGACCTGTCGGGCAGAAAGACAACGTTCGCAAACGAGAAAGGTGAGACCTGCACGAGTAAAGCCGTATTAGGCAAGGTGGAGGCCGACAGCTATCAACTGGATTATATGTTGCGCGGTACGGATGAATGGGATGCCGACTGGCAGGCGTTCATTTTGCCCGCTCCTGCTGTTTATGTTAATAACGGCACTATCTCGTGGGTTGACCACACGGGCTATGCCCGTCGCTACCTCGTCAGTATTGACGGTGTAGCTACTATCACTACAGAAACCAGCCGTGCTGATGATGGGAAAACGGTCGTTGTGCAGGCCATTAGCCCTTATGGAGTGTTGAGCGAGGAGGGCTCATCGGCAAACCCTACGGCTATTGATGCTGTTAAAAGTAACGCGCCAGTTGTTCAGCGCTATTTTTTTACGGCCGACGGTCGTCAGCATCAACGCCTGCAGCACGGGCTGAACATCATTCGTGAGCAGTTGAGCGATGGAACGCAGCGTACTGTGAAGGTTGTTGCGAAGTAAGCTGACCACCGCTCTCCCATAGGAACACAACAGATGAGAATATTGTATACGCCTTGTATCTACGGCATATACAGTTTGTATACTCCTGGTATACAAACTGTATACATAGGGAATACAACTTGTATATCAGGAGTATACAAATAGCGAGGCCTATTCTCGTGACAAACGACACAGGGGCAGAAGATTCTTCTGCCCCTGTGTCATGTTTACCGTGTATGGATTACTCAAACTTGTAGCCAGCAAAACGCCACTTGGCACCCGAGATGTAGAACGTGTAGGTCTTGTCGGCCTCCAGTTCATACACCAGTCCATCCCATGCGTTAATGTCAGCGCTGGGGTTCTGGCCGCACGCTACCTCTGCACCTGTGGAAAGCACTGTTCCGTTAATTTTGTTGTTGCCCTCCTTCATAAACACCTTTTTGGTGGTAGCCACAGCACCGCCTAAGAAGATGGTCAGTTTTCCGTCCTTCTTGGGAGTGATAATGATAGGCGCACCGTTAGTGCCTGCGCTGGTCATATACTTGCCCGTCAGGTCGACACCGCCGACAGTTGTCTCGTCGTTCTTGCTGCCGCCGAGTTTCCAGTCAGAAATATTGGCGTCGAAGGTAATCTCGATGTTCTTAACGTTCTTCAGTGTCTTACCGCCACGCAGATAGGTGTCTTTTGTGGTGATGGAGTACTCGCCTTGTGCCGAAGCACCGATGGTCATGGCTGCAAGAGCCAGCATCATAAAAATCTTTTTCATACGTCTTGATGTTTTAGTGAATAAATATTAGTTAGTTAATCAATTGTTTTCTTCTTAAAGGGTTATCTCTCCCGAACCGTAGCAGCGGTGATGGTGCTCGTCGTAAATGACGCAGAACTGGCCTGGAGCAACACCATGAATAGGCGAGTGGGCATGCACTACGTAATCACCATTGCCCTTCTGCTCTAAACGGGCAGGTATAAACTCGGGCGTGTGTCGTATTTTCAGCGTCACCTGTTCGGGTGGCAATTGTCCGTTGATACTATGGAAATCGCAGATGGGAAAGTCTTGACGATAGGCCGTTTGCGGGTCATATCCATGAGAGACGTAGATGATGTTCTGTGCTATGTCCTTTTTAACCACGAACCAGGGACCTCCGCCAAATCCCATGCCCTTACGTTGGCCGATGGTGTGGAACCAGTGGCCGCGATGTTGGCCAATTCGTTTCCCTGTCTCCAACTCTATCACGTCACCGGGCAACTCACCTAAGTAACGGCGAATATAGTCGTTGTAGTTAATCTTGCCTAAGAAGCAAATACCCTGCGAGTCCTTGCGTCTGGCATTGACCAAGTGTTCCCGTTCTGCAATCACACGCACTTCGTCTTTCATCATGTGCCCTATGGGAAACCACGCTTTCTGTAGTTGCCAACCGTATATCTGCGCCAAAAAATCCGTCTGGTCCTTGACGGGGTCTGGGCTGGTAGTCAGCCACTTGCGGCCCTCGTCGTCTGTCTCCGTCTGGGCATAGTGACCTGTCGCAATCAAATCATAATCATGGCCTCGTTTTTCGTGGAAGGCCCCGAACTTGATAAGGCGGTTGCACATGACGTCTGGATTGGGAGTCATTCCCTCGCGCACTTTGTTTATCGTATAGCTGGTCACCTGTTCCCAATACTCCCTATGACAATCGACAATCTCCAGCCGACATCCATACTTATGGCTGACGGCTGTTGCCATTTCCAAGTCCTCCTCACTGGAGCAGTCCCACTCCTCAGTCTCCTCTGGGCCAATTTTGATATAAAAGCAGTCAGGACACAATCCTTGGCGCACTAACTCGTAGAGCACCACAGACGAATCGACACCACCCGAAAGCAGGACGGCAATGTGCTTGTCATTTAGCTTCATGCTGCAAAGATACGAATAAGTGGGCAAACATCCAAAGTTTTTGTACTTTTTCAAGCGAAGGCATGCCGAGGTAACGCCTTAGTATGCTTCGCGATATTTGTTCTCGTCCTTGTCGTCAAGCATGGAAAGGTACGACTGATAGCGGCTTTGTGCGATATAGTGTTCCTCAACAGCCTTTAGCACGGCACAGCCAGGCTCATGGGTGTGGGTACAATCCGAGAAACGACACTGCTGAGAGAATTCGAATATCTCCTTGAAGTAGCTCGTCAGTTCCTCGCGTTCCATGTCAAACGTGCCAAAACCCTTGATGCCTGGGGTATCGATGAGATAGCCAGAGGTGAGTGTCAAGTGGCTGGAATCCAGCGGAATCATCTCTGAAAAGGTAGTGGTGTGCATGCCTGTCTGATGCGCATTACTGATGTCGGCAGTCCGTAAATTGGCATGAGGCAGCAACCGGTTGATTAACGTCGACTTGCCTACGCCTGAGTTACCACTGAATAGCGTTATCTTGCTGTCTAAGAAAGGTCGTAATTCCTCTACGCCTTGCCCTGTTTCTGCCGAAATAGCATGGCACTCGTAGCCGATGGTCTCATAGAGTTGCATCATCATCTGCTGATAACGTAGCTCCTCCTCGCTGAGCAGGTCAGACTTGTTGAATATCAGTATGACAGGTACGCGGTAGGCTTCGGCGGAAGCCAAAAAGCGGTCGATGAATGTGGTTGAGGTTTCTGGCTTGCTGACGGTGACGATAAGCATCGCCTGGTCGACGTTAGCAGCCAAAATGTGACTTTGTTTTGAAAGGTTAATGCTTTTGCGGATAATGTAGTTACGGCGGTCTTGAATATCGGTAATCCATCCCCTTGCCTCTTGTCCCTCGCCGCTTAACTCTACTGTTACCCCGTCGCCAACGGCCACAGGATTGGTTGAGCGAATACCTTTGAGGCGAAAATTGCCCTTGACTTTACAATCAAACAACTGGCCATCGTCCGTGAGGACGGTGTACCAGCTGCCTGTATTCTTGATGACTAAACCGTGCATTTAGACGGTCATAATTTCCTTGTTCTTGGCTTCCATCAGTTCATCAAGTTTCTTGATAAACTTATCGTGTAACTTCTGCAACTCCAACTCTGCATCCTTTTCGTTGTCCTCGCTGAGTCCATCCTTGATGGCTTTCTTCAGCTTGTCCTTGATGTCGCCCCGTACGTTACGCACTTCCACCTTGGCCTTCTCGGTAATCTTGTTACACTGCTTTGCCAACTCGCGGCGACGCTCCTCGGTGGGCTGGGGAATGCCCAAGCGGATAATCTCGCCGTTGTTCTCTGGCGTAATGCCTACGTCGGAGTCCATGATAGCCTTTTCAATGTCGCGAATCTGCTTCTTGTCCCAGGGCTTAATGGCAATGGTACGGGCATCGGGAGTGGAAATGTTGGCAACTTGGTTCAAGGGGACGCGTGAACCATAGGATTCTACTCGCACGCCATCGAGGATGGCAACGTTGGCACGGCCTGCGCGGACGCGGCTCAGTTCCTCCTCCAGAAACATGGCGGCCATCTGCATGCGCTCCTCGGCCGAGGCTAAAGTCTGTTTAACGTCAATCATATTTACTTGAAAGTTTATAGTTTCATTGCCACAAAGATACGAATAAGTGCCGAAACAGCAAAATATTTTGGCATTTATTTGGCTGTTTGGCCTAAAATCATTACCTTTGCTAACCTAAATAGAAGGTAGACGCAAAAAGAACTAAGAATGAATACAACATACAAACGTAATAGAGTGTGCGGCTCATGGTGGTCCAAAGTGATGATAATGTTGATAGCCTTCCACTTGTTTTCTGTTGCAACAACATTTGCCCAGTCTAATGGCAACGGCAGGAAATATACCGAGGAGCACCCGCTGGTCTATGAAGATGCATGGGATTTTTGGCCCTATGTGTTTTTGAACGAGAAAGGCGAGCCCGCAGGCTATAACGTAGACTTGCTGAAGAAAGTTTTTCAAGAACTTAACATTCCCTATGTGATTAAGCTGAAACCTGTTGAAATTGCCTTTGATGACTTGAAGGCAGGGCGTTCCGACTTGATGTTTGGGGCAAAGAAGTTTCTCAGCAATGGCCAAATACATTATGGAAAGAGTGTTGTACAACAATTTACGCAAAGTGTGGCTTATCAGCGAGGAGAGCAGCCACTCATCAGTACTGCCGCAGATTTAACCAAGCATAAGGTTTATGTGGGCAAAGGCAGTTTCACCCATCATTTCATAAAAGAACAAGGCTGGGACAGTCATGTTGCGCTTTCTGCCGATATAAGAGAGGCTGTACAACGGGTACATAATGAGCCAGATTGTCAGGCGGTGGGAAACACCATGTCGTTGCAGTGGTTGGTAAAAACGCTTCATTTCGATAATATTGAAGTGTCGCCCGTTAAGATGCCACATACGGAATATACTTTTGCGTCTAACGATTCACACTTGCTCCAGCAAATGGACGCTACTTTCAAGCAACTCAGTTCTGATGGTTCTTTGGACGATTTGCAGGACAAGTGGTTCTCTTATAGGCAGCAGGAATCGGGTGTTCCTTTCTGGGTATGGGAAATGATAGCGGCATTTGTAGCAATCATTTTATTTAGCGTTATTTATCTTACGTTGTTTCGCCGGCAAGAAAAACGGATGACCCGTGAGATTCGGCGCAACAACTATCGGCTGGGTAATATTCTTAAAACAAGTGGAGTGCATATTTGGATATTGCATGTGGCCTCGAAAACAGTTACTCAGTACGACGAATATGGCAGGGAATCGGGCTTTGATGTTTCTTTACGACTTTTCCTTGATAATGTAGAGCCAGAGGGCGCAAGACAGCTCGTTGAAGTCTTGAACGAAATTGCGGTCAGCCAAGAGAAGACACAAACCCTTGATGTTTTGGTGGAAGATGACGAGGGAGAATATCGTCGCAACATCAGCGTCTGTCTTTCCGTTCTTCGTCGTGACAGTGTGGGACGTCCTATTGATATTATTGGTACCAGTAATGATGTTACTGATTCCTATAACCGCCAAAAGGAAGTCAAGGAAAACTTGCTGCGTTTCCATGCCGTATTTAACTCTTCGATGGTCGATTGTGTCACCTACAATGCGGATGGTTATGCCATTGATATGAACGACAATGCCCAAAGGAGATTCCCTGGTGGTTTGGAGGGCGCGTTTGCCAAGAATTTCCGCGTACACGACACACTGGGCGACGATATGCCGCCAATTGAAGAGTTGCAATACACTTATGTGAGCTGTCTCTTTCAGACGAAGCGCGACAAACGGTTTATTAACAAGGAGTTATATGAGCATAGAATGGATTACGAATTGCAGCTGGTGCCTATTCGTAATGCAGAGGGAAAATTGATTTCTGTCTATGGAACGGGACGCGATATTTCTGATATGGTTAACTTTTACCATCAACAGAAGCAAAATGCCAAAAAGATAGAGGCGTTGAGCAAGGACGTTAAGAATTATATCAGCAATGTTGACTACGTACTCGCTCAAGGACGCATGCGCATGGTTAGGTATTCACCATACAAGCAGTTGTTGACTATCTTTAGCGGTATTGGCGAAAAACAGGATGAACTCCCATTGAACCTTGTATTGGAGAATATTGACGACAACTCGAAGGAAGAAGCTCGTCAGATGTTCAAAAATATGGATGAGTTAACCCACTCTACGCAGAATCTCATCCTCAAGACTACTCTGCGTACTGATGAGGGTCTGACACAATATCTGTATTTCTCTTTTGTGCCAACGACTGATGGCTCTGGTGCAATTGTTGACTATTTTGGAATTGCCCGTGATATTAGCGACATCAAGAATACCGAGGAGCAATTAGCCGTAGAGACTATCAGAGCACAGGAGATAGAGTCGGTTAAGAGCTCGTTCCTCAAGAACATGAGTTATGAGATACGTACACCCCTCAACTCCGTTGTTGGATTTGCTGACCTCTTTACTATGGCACATGATCCAGAGGATGAGGAGTTCTTTATTCAGGAAATCAAAAAGAATTCATCTCAACTGTTGAAGTTGATTAACGATATTCTGTTCCTGTCCCGACTGGATGCCCACATGATTGAGTTCAAGACACAAGAGGTAGATTTTGCTTCATTCTTTGAACCGCGTTGTGAGGCTGCTTGGTTCAATAATCGTCAAGAGGGGGTTGACTTTAAAGTGGAGAATCCCTATCGGCATCTGTATGTTGATATTGACGAGCAGAACGTTGGGGTTGTTATTGATAAGTTGGTGGCCAATGCTGCTGAACATACCACTTCTGGTCAAGTGCGCATCTTCTACGATTACAATGGTGCGGAGTTGGCTATGGCTTTCCAAGATACAGGTAGTGGCATGTCCAAAGAGTATCTGGTTGAAATATTTAAGCGCTTTGGTAACGGCAAAAACGCAAGTCTTGGCCTGCCTATTTGTTATGAGTTGGTTCATTTGATGGGCGGAGATATACGTGTCAAGTCTGAACCTGACAAGGGTACTATCGTTTGGGTCTCCATTCCTTGTCATTGTAGTGAAATCGTTAGAAAGTAAAGAGAGGTATGCGCATGATGAAAAGACATATAGCAGTAATCTTGTTTTTCTGCCTTTTTGCCCTTCACCCTTCTACGGTTAGGGCAGATTTTGTTGGTTATACCAGTGAGCGTCCGCTGGTGATAGTGAGTGACTGGGATTTTCGGCCTTATGAGTTTATTGACGAAAATGGCCAACCATCGGGTTATAACATTGAGGTGCTTAGGCTTATTTTCGACCGTTTGGGTATTCCATATCAATTTAAGATGAAGGAGTGGCACGATGCGACTCGCGATTTTGAACTTCGGAAGGCCGACCTAATTCATGCCGCCATTCTCAATTACCGTACACGTCCCTATGTGGCTACCCAAAGATACGTAAACAACTATACTTTATGTGCTGTTCGTAAGGCGACGACTCCACCGATGATAAATGTCCTGCAATTGGATCAGCATAAAGTGGTAGCCTTGAAGCAAGACGATTATGCCACTAAAGCCTTTGAGGTTATGGACACCATTCTTTTCAAAAGAGTCTATTGCTCTGTGAAAGATGGGTTGGCAGGAGTTAGTGCTGGCAAATATTCCTATTATATATGGGGCATGGAGCCTTTAAAGGCGAAAGTGAAAGAACTGGCTCTTGATAGCCTGGTATTCGATGAGGCTAATTTACCTTCTGGCGAGTTGCACGTTGTTGGCTATGACAAGGATATTATTGACATGATAGATGAGGAGTATTACCGATTAGAACAGGCAGGTGTTTTGGTTCCCATCTATGATAAGTGGTTCAATCCAGAGAAGCCCCACGATGAGACATCGCCTGTTGTATTGATGGTCATTGGCGCATTCGCTGTCGTTTTGATAGTACTTGCGTTGATGGCTTGGCTTGTCTATATGCGTGTCAAGGTTGCTATCCGTCGTAATGTTGACTTGAATGGTATGATGACACACGCCCTTAGTATGGGTGAATATTATGTTTTACAGTATGATATTCAAGAAGGTATAGTACGCAATATTTATGCCAATCTATTACCCGATGAGGGAATGTCATACGAGGAATTTATCCGCCGCTTACCTGAAGACGAGATTAGCGACTTCCGTGAACACATAACCTTTATGGAATGTGGCGAGTTAGAGGAGTGGGTATTGCGTAATCATTGGAATATACAAGGTACGGATCAGCCTGTTTGGAATGAGTATTACGGCTCGGCTATTTTGGAACGGGAGAATGGCGCTCCTCGTTACATCTTCTTTACCGTTCGTGACGTAACCCGTGAGGTGGAGGAGGAGAAGCACAACCAGGAGATGGCTGACATCTACATGAAAATCTTTGAGACCAATATTGTACCGATGTCATTCTATGGTGTTGATGGTAAGCCTATCGCCTATAACCAGAAGATGCGTGAGTTGTGTAATATTACGCCAGAGACAGAGCCGTTTATTCAACAAGGTAACATCTTCAATGATGAGGCTTTCAAAAGCTTTAGCGAGCAGAATAGCCGCGAAACTTACCGTGTGTGTAACCGTATGCGGTACTCGGAGTTGGATTTCGACAAGTATATCGAGTTACATGTCAAACCCATCTTTGATGAAAAGGGAGAGAGGCAGGCCTATTATATTGTCACCTTGCGCGATATAACAAGCGAGCGCGAAATATACATAAAACAGCGTGAACACGACCGCCGTTTGCAAAAGTATAACGAGGATATTAAGCAATATGAGGAACAGTTGCAATATCTGCTGGAAGAAAGCAACATGTATGTATGGAAGTTGGATATAGCAAAACAACGTATCACGCTGTCACGTTCTCTGCGCGAGACCATGTTTGAGGAGACAGTTGAACAGCATTTGGCCAACATCGTGGAGCATGAGCGAGATAAAGCACGTCGTATTTTTGCTGATGCCGTCATGCAGGGTAAACCTTTCCAGGTTGTCCACCAGTTTACTACTACTTTCGTAACAAATGGTCCTACTTGGTATAGTATCTCGGGTGTTCCTCTACGTGATTCCAATGGAAAGGTTACACAATACTTTGGTCTGTTGCGTGATGTTACCAACTTGATGTTGGCGCAGCAGCGACTACGTGAGGAGACGGCTCGGGCAGAAGACTCTGGTCGACTCAAGGCAGCCTTCTTGGCTAACATGACCCATGAGATACGTACGCCACTTAATGCTATTGTGGGCTTCTCTGATGTTCTGCAGATGGTTGAAGACCCAGCAGAACGGTTGGAACTTATCCGTATCATCCGCAATAACAGTGATATGCTTCTTCGACTTATCAATGATATTCTGGAAGCCAGTTCTATGGGGCAGGCACTTCTTATTCAGCCAACTGAGATAGACTTGCCTAATGTCTTTGAGGATATTTGCATGACGCTCGAGCAACGAGTACAGGAGGTTCCGTTCCTGCGAGACAATCCTTGTGAGACCTATCCTGCCTATCTTGATAAAGGTCGACTCCAGCAGTTGCTTACTAACTTTACGACCAATGCCGTCAAATATACCCATGAAGGACACATTAAGGTCGGCTGGCGACCAGAGAATAGGGGAGAAGTTGAGGGGCTCTATTTCTATTGCGAAGACACTGGTGCCGGTATTCCCGTTGATAAGTTGTCCTCTGTCTTTGACCGTTTCGTCAAGCTCAACGAGTTTGTGCAGGGTACAGGTCTTGGCTTGTCTATCTGTAAGGCTATCGTTGAGAAGTGTGGCGGCGAGATTGGAGTCACCAGTGAGGGCGAGGGACACGGTTGTACGTTCTGGTTCTGGGTTCCCCGCCGCATCAATGTCTCGGAATGATAGGCGAGGGGGTACAAATAGTATAAAACAAATAAAGGCTGCACTTCAAGTGCAGCCTTTATTGATGATAGCGGGATTAGAATCCTAATACGTTCTTCTCCATCCAGTAATAGAGAATACCTGCGATGTAGCCTACAAAGACTATCCAAGAGATACGCTTCATGTACCAGCCAAAAGTAATCTTCTCCAGGCCCATGACAACGACACCAGCAGCAGAACCGATGATAAGCATAGAACCACCGACACCAGCACAATAGGCCAACAACTGCCAGAATATACCGTCTACTGCCATATCGCCTGCGGCCTCAACAGGATACATACCCATACAGCCAGCTACCAGAGGCACATTATCAACGATGCTTGACAGCACACCAATGATACCCGTTACGAGATAGTGGTTGCCTTGGAAGATGTCATCCAGTGACTTGCCGAGAGCTGTCAAAACGCCAACCTCTTGCAGTACAGCTACAGCCATAAGAATTCCGAGGAAGAACATAATAGTGGAAAGGTCAATCTTTGACATGATGTCGCTGACGCGCTTAGCCATTGTGTCATGTTCGTCTGTATTGTAGTGGAAAATCTCAGTGACGGTCCACAGAATACCTAACACAAGCAGGATACCCATAAACGGTGGCAGATGAGTGATTGTCTTGAAGATGGGTACAAATACCAAACCGCCTACACCAAGCCAGAAAATTGCTGTACGCTGAGCCTGTGTAAACTGGCTGGCGGTAGTCTTCGGCTGGTTCTGTTCCTTGTCGAAGTTGCCTTTCAAATATAGGCTGATGATAAAGGCAGGGATAACCATAGAGATGAGCGAAGGAATGAAAATCTCTGTGATAACACCTTGGGTAGTGATGACACCCTTAATCCACAGCATGATGGTGGTAACGTCGCCGATGGGTGAGAAAGCACCACCAGAGTTAGCAGAAATAACAACTAATGCGGCATAAAGTAGACGGTCCTCTTTGTTCTGCACGAGCTTGCGCAACACCATAATCATAACAATAGAGGTGGTGAGGTTGTCAAGGATGGCCGACAGGAAGAAAGTCATGAAAGCCATACGCCACATGAGTTTGCGCTTCGAACTGGTTTTCAACGAGTCGCGCACGAAGTTGAAACCTCCGTTCGAGTCGACAATCTCGACGATGGTCATAGCACCCATTAGGAAGAACAGGGTACCAGCAGCATCGCCCAGATGATGCTCGATGGCCTCGGCCACGCGGTGTACCACGCCGTCAGCAGCAATGGTAGGATAGAAACTGGCTGGGTCTACCATAAGTAGCGTCCAGCAGACAACGCACATCAACAGGGCAATAGCCGCCTTGTTGACTCTTGTCACACTTTCAAGGGCAATACACAGATAGCCTATACAGAAAGCGATGACGATCCAAAGTGTTAATGTTGACATGTTTTAAAAGATTATTGATTGATATTTTCTCGTATGTGGGTACAAAGGTAGTGAATAATTATGAATTATGAACGACGAACAACGACTTTTTTGTGCTTTCTACATGAGCAACCGCTCAAGAGAGGGTATCTCTATGCGCCCTCGGTAGAGGGTAAGTAGATTTTCCTGTTGCATCTGATTCAGTGCCCGACTGATGTCCAGTCTGCTATCGTTTAGTTCATCGGCAATGTGTTGCATCAGCACGAAGAATGTTTTCTGGCCAGCAGGGTAGAGACAACGAGAGAAGAATAGACGGACAATACGCTCACGGAGTGATTTGGGAGTCGAGCGCCAAGCATGGTGACGCAGGCGCTGGGTATCGGTAGCCATGATATTGGCTAAATTGAGGCGAAACACGAGCTGGGTCTCCATTAAGAGTAAAACCTCCTGCTTATCAATGGTGATAAAATTGCATGCTGTTTCCGTCTTAAAGGATGACGTGAAACGTTGGGTGAGTCCGAAAATGTGATAAGGCTGTATGAGATATGGAGCAGACAAATGCTCAACCACGCGACAGCTTCGGTCGTCGCTGTGTGTCTCACTCTGTAACGTACCATTGGTAAGAAAGATAAGATGGTTACAAACGTCACCCTCACGAACCGCTCGTTTGCCTGCTGCCAATTTGGAAAAGCCAAACTTAGTATGACCTACCACCTCAGTCAAGTCAGCATGACTCATACCTTGAAAGAGTGGGAAACGCAACAACTGGTCGTAGATGGTCATAAAAGTAGGATGTGAGCAAGGGTCATTGAGCAAGTTTGTCTTTCAAAGATTGCGAATACCACACTTTTGGTTTTCCCTTGTCATCATAGATTAGATAGGCCATGAGGTCGGGGTTGCGTTGTAGGATTTCCTTAGTACCGTCAAGTCCCATCACCATGAAAGCCGTAGCAAAAGCATCGGCACGGGCACATTGGTTGCATAGTACGGTGGCCGAAAGGATGTTATGTTGCACGGGATAGCCTGTCTTGGGATTGATGGTATGGGCATATTTTCGTCCACCTTTATAATAAAAGTTACGATAGTTACCGCTGGTGGCCATAGCCTTGTCTGTGATGTTCAGTACCGTCTGCAACTCGCTGTTTACTTGCAGAGAGTCGTCCGTTGGTTTCGTGACCCCAATCTTCCAAGGCAGACGTTTCTCACTGATGCCTCTGGTGACAATCTCTCCTCCAATTTCCACTAAAAAGTTCTTGACACCCTTGTCAGTAAGTACCTGTGCCACGGCATCGACACCATAGCCTTTAGCAATAGCCGAGCAGTCGAGCATGATACGTGGGTCTTTCTTCCGAATTATGGCAAGATTTTCTGTTGCCTGCTGTTTGCTACGTGACACTTTCTCTTCAATGTTTACTTTCTCGTAGCCTATAAACCGACGGATGCTGTCTACCTGTTGTGGGGTGGGCATCTGACCGTTCTTAAATCCGAACCCCCAAGCGTTGACCAGCGGAGCAACAGTAATGTCAAATGCTCCGTTTGTCTCGCGCGATATTTCTATCGCCTGTTGAAATACTTCGAGGAACATACGACCCGTTTTCGTCTGTGGTATGATGCCATCGCCCGTGTTGACGCGAGAGATAACGCTCTGTTGGTTGAACATTGACAGGGCAGAGTCCACCTCCTGCATCTTGGCCTTAAGTTCTTGGTGCAGGTCGTCTTGGTATTGGTAGGTGATGTTATAAGTCGTGCCGAAAATCATACCCGAGCAATGTTGATAGGGTATAGAATGTTGTTGTCGTATGATAAGCACTGTTCCTACGATGAGCAGGATGAGGAAGGGTACTTGCCAAAGAATACGTTTGCGTTTAGGTTCCATAGTGTTTAGGTTATTGATAGTCTTTATGGCAGGTCAGAATTTTATATGTCTATGATGATATTGAAGTTACCTACGAAATTGTCTTTGTCGTTGATGCCAAAACCTGGCACGTACCAAGCCTGCCCTATATCGCCTTCTTTATGCCCGAGGCGGCGTAGGTAACGGATGGTCCAACCTAAGTGCATAGGACCATAAATCTGGGCATCAATGCCGAAGACGGCCTCTACCCAGTGTTGAGAACAACTCACGCCTTCTACACTGAATCCCGATTTGGTCTGGAATATAGGGTCGGGCAAGTCGTCATAAATAAAGTCAGCCTTGAAGGCCGTGAAGGCATAACGGAAGCCTGCATAGATGCGGTTGGCCAAATGCTTATTCTTCATAACATTCCAGTCCATACCCAATCTGAAATAAGGGGCAGTGGTTTTATACGACAGTCCCGTCACCTCATCTTTCTCATGGTTTGCACGTCCTATGCCTAATTCGAAAGTGGGAAACCACTGGTCGTGCAGGTTAAGTCGTAATGCTCCCTCATATTCCCCATGATCACTGAGCGTAAGCATGGCAGGACCTACGAGGTCGAACGATACGGCAAAACCTCGAAAGAAAGGGATAGAGTCCTTCTCTACGCGGAAAAACTTCTGCGCTGAGACTGTCAGTGACACGAACACCAACAGCAGCAGACTAACGGCGAGCCTTGAGGCGAAGCAACAAGTGTGCGGTGGACATGTCATAGTTCACTTCGGTTTTATTGATGATGATGGTGTCTATTATATAATGTGTGCTACTAATACCAGTAATTGTATGAAAATAGCTGGCTTTGCAGTCAACGCTCTCAAAGCGTGGGAAATTCTCTTTTGCCAGTCGGATGGTGTCACGCCACGTATTACCGATGGTGTCGTTTAGTTGCAAGCAGATAATGTCTACGGGTTGCGTGTGACTGATGGGTAGGGTGAAACCTGTTGCTTTTGAGCCGCAGAGGCGGTTGACGAGTAGTGTGTCGGTAGCATCGGCTCGTGGTGAGCGTACCCACAGGGTATCTACCCCTAATGTGTCGGCTGTGCCGTCGGGTTTTTGTAAGTTATAAATGACAGCCACCATATTGTCTACAGGGCAGTCAATGCTGGTACAGGCCATAAAAAGCGGAAAGAACAACAAGGCGATAGGCAAGAGGACACTTACCAGCCTCCATGTTCCATGCTTATATGTTCTCCCCTGTTTCATGGTCATTTCCCTACTTGTCGTCACCTAACTTTACGCGTATTCCCTCCTCTATCTGGTAGTCGTTGCGTCCCGCACTGTTGCGGCTGATGAGGTCGCCCAAGAAACCTGCCAAAAATAGCTGCGTTCCAATCATCATCATCGTTAGGGCAATATAGAAGTAGGGTGAATCTGTAACCAATCGCATAGGTACGTGGTTATAGAGTGCCCACGCCTTGTCAATGCCTAAAAATAGGGCAGAGCAGAATCCGATGATAAATACAATGGTACCCAAGAAACCGAATACGTGCATAGGCTTCTTGCCGAAGGTTCCTAAGAACCAGAGCGTCATAAGGTCAAGGTAACCATTGACGAAACGGTTCCAGCCCATGAACTTTGACTGGCCATATAGACGCTTCTGGTGATGTACCACCTTTTCGCCGATTTTAGCAAAGCCAGCGTTTTTGGCCAGATAGGGTATAAAGCGGTGCATCTCACCAAACACCTCGATATTCTTCACCACATCTCGACGGTAAGCCTTCAGCCCACAATTAAAATCATGCAGGTTCTTGATACCGCTCACCTTTCGTGCCGTAGCGTTGAACAGCTTTGTGGGAATAGTCTTTGACAACGGGTCGTGGCGCTTCTGCTTGTAGCCAGAGACGAGATCATAGCCCTCTTCCATAATCATGCGGTACAGTTCGGGGATTTCGTCTGGCGAGTCTTGCAGGTCAGCATCCATCGTGATGACTACGTCGCCCTCGGCCTCCTTGAATCCGCAGTAAAGGGCAGGGCTCTTTCCGTAGTTTCGGCGAAACTTGATGCCCTTGACGTGGGCAGAGTTTTCTGCCAGTTCGCTAATAACCTGCCACGAGCGGTCTGTGGAGCCGTCGTTGATGAAAATGACCTCAAACGAGAATCCATTACCTCTCATCACACGATCAATCCACGCATAGAGCTCAGGCAGCGACTCATCTTCATTATATAAAGGTATAACAACTGATATATCCATCGTAGTCACAATTAGACAAGTTACGAATCAGAATAACGCCACAAAGGTACGAAATAATTTGTAAACGAAAAAAAATATTGCCAATCATTTGCTGCTTCCCGAAAATATTACTACCTTTGCAGGCGCAAAATGGGCGAGTCCTGTACGGCCAGCTCCCTCGGAATCCCCCAGGATGGGAACATAGCAAGGGTACTTGGTTGTAGCGGCGCGATACAGACAGCTCGCTCACCCGCCTCTTTAGCTCAGTTGGCCAGAGCACGTGATTTGTAATCTCGGGGTCG
>JAFLSF010000028.1 GCA_022511045.1 Prevotella sp. | reverse complement strand
CAGCTTATATTATTATGGGGCTGCTTTTATTGAAGATTATTGCCTAATATGCAAATTTTGACCAATAGACCAATTTTGCCGATTTTTTCGTATGTAAAGATTTCTTATGATGAGAATAGGCCTCGTGCCTCTTATGTATAGGCCTCAAAACTGGCGAGGATAGGGCTTGTTGTGGGCTATTCGTGGTGATAGGGCTCGCCCTTGATAATAGTGCAGGCGCGGTAGACTTGTTCGGTGAAGATGAGCCTTATCATCTGGTGGCTGAAGGTCATGTTGGAAAGGGAGATTTGCCCGTTTGCCCGTTGATAAATGGCATTTGAAAAACCGTAGGGGCCGCCGATGACAAAGATGAGTCGGCGGGCAGTCTGTTGCTTTTGGGATAGCCAACGGGCAAATTCAATACTACGAAAGGTTTGCCCGCGTTCGTCTAATAGGATAACTGTGTCTGAGGGTTGAAATTGCTTCAGAATCAATTCGCCTTCTGCTTGCTTCTGTTGCTCCTCTGACAGACTCTTGGTGTTTTTCAACTCGGGAATGGTAAGTACCTCGAAGGGCATATAGTGGATGATGCGTTCAACGTAATCGTTGATGCAGGTCTGAAAGTGCTTGTTGGTAGTCTTGCCTACTTGAATGAGAATCGTTTTCATAGCTAACCTTTCTTCTTTACCTCGTGGCGTGGAATCCTTCGAGGTTCTCGTAACGACGAAGCATCATGCGGCGATAGATGTTGCGCATCCAATAAGGTTCGGCAAGGGTAGTGACTACGCCTATGATGAGCAAAACCCAGTAGGCAGTCACGTCGGAGTAAAGGAAACGGAGCAGTGAGACGATGATAATAGGGGCAAACATTGCAATCATTGATACAATAGTTTGCCATTTGTTTCCCATTTGATTTTTACCCGTTAATTTATCGTTCAAAGGCAATGTCATTTTGTTGTAGATAGCCATCTGAAACAGTATGAGGTAGATGGGGCCTGTAGCTGTAAAGAGGTAGGCCAATACCATCAGTATAGAAAATTGCCCCATGATGACTGGTATAAGTGTCACTAATAATGGCAGCACTAAGACGGTGCAATAGTAATAGTATTTGGCGCGAAGGAGGGTAAGGATATTCTCCTTGTGTACCATTAAGAAA
Source organism: Prevotella sp. (assembly GCA_022511045.1). GTDB lineage: Bacteria > Bacteroidota > Bacteroidia > Bacteroidales > Bacteroidaceae > Prevotella. The sequence continues at coordinate 26,446 of JAFLSF010000028.1, read as the reverse complement.
TCGATATAGTTTCCCTCGGGACACATCACCTGGGTAAGATTGGTGGAGCCAAAGAAGATAAAAGCATAGAGACACCAAAAGTCGTGTTCGAAGGAACTGTTATAGAAATCGGTGAAAGATATAAGTAAGGAGAAGATGGTGATAAGACAGATACCTTGAATAAAGCGCGAGCGGATGGTCTTGTTTCGCATCGTGCTCTTGATTTCCAGTTTCAAGTATTCGCCTATCTGTCCGAAGCGGTTCAAGGCTTTAAACTCAGAGACATGCTTTAATTTAGTTTTCTCGTTTTTCGAGATTTCATCGTAGATAAGTCGCATTTGCAACCGACGATTGACGACAAAAAATGCTACGAAAAGGATGACAAAGAAGATGAATGTGTACCATGAGAATACGTTATCATTGAGAAAGTAGATAAGAAAATCGATAACGTTATCTATCTGCTTGCTTGACAAGAAAAAAAATGGAAGAATCAAAGAACCGTAGAACATGATGGGTAATGCCCACCAGAAAATACTTTGGTTAACTAATGTACGGACAAACAAATACCACTGACTATTGACCAGCACCATAAGATGTAAGAGGCAAAGCATTGCTAATACTATCCATATAGTGGCACCCCCGCACCAGACAATAAACCCGTAAGGCAGAAATAGCAATATCCAAAAGAAGTTACTTAGGTCGAGCAGTTGCTTAACGAGGAAGCACTCAATGGCCGAATACTTGCTGACGGGTATCAGCAAGTAGGGTTTGACAAGCATCAAGGGCGTCTGCTGGGTGGTGAAACGTACCCCAAAATCCACGATGAGCAGGAAAGGCATAAAAAGGAATATTATCTCCGTAGCATCCTCTTTGGCTGCCAACCATCCGAGGAACGTACCTAATCCCATAAATTCAAGCCCTACAATACTTGAAGCAAGGTAACTGAAGAACTTTCCATACTGGTTAGCCTCGAACATCGGGTGGCGCTTCTCGCTGAGTTTCGTATTCTTGCGGAGCAGTAAAAATAACTGTAGCCTGTTCATACCCGTTTCTACCTTTTTATTTATCTCAAGTCAATGATTTCTGCTTGAGGGTAGTCTTTTGCGTTAAAACGGAAGGTTCCGTCGGAAAGGTTGGCTTGCTTGAAGTTGGAGACCTCAATGGTGTTCCATCCTTGGGCCGTTTTCATGCGAATCTGCGATGGGATATAGCTTTTCTGGCTGATGATGATATACATCTCTTGCACGGAACGCTTCTTGTCTTTTGCCGTCAGATGTACATCGTAGTTGCTGCCTTTCTTCGTCATGGTGTATGTATAACCTTGCTTATAGAGATAGATGAAGTTGTAGGGATTGATAGCCTGCAGTTCTGCTTCTGTCGGGGTGGCCACGTTTACCTCGTCGTTTTGTTTTAGATAAGTCCATTGTGTCTTACCGTCAAACCATACGACAGCCTGCGGTGTAGTAACATGAAATTTCCGACCTTTGACAGCAATGGTGCCGTTGGTGCTCATGCGTTCGCCCTTAATTGAGAACGATGCCCGTGCCCCATTTTTGGCTGTAATAACTGCTGCCGTCTTGTCCAACACCTCTTTTGCCGTTTGGGCACAGATGGTCAGAGAACATAAAGCGAAAAGGATAGTCCAACAGCATCTGCGGACAAAGTACAGACGACAAAAATTCGTAGTCATATTTCTAATCATCTCCATTGTGATAACAGGTTTTCAAGACTCATTTCGTCCATAATCAACACCTCGCGAGGCTTCGAACCATGAGCGGCTCCGACAATGCCCGCCTTCTCCAACTGATCCATCAGACGGCCAGCACGGTTGTAACCAATAGCAAACTTGCGCTGGATGAGTGAGGTACTTCCACTCTGTTCGCGTACTATCAGTCGTGCCGCATCCTCGAACATCGGGTCAAGATGCTGCATATCCACATCGCGGCTTTCGCTCACTTCACCGTCATCAGTATCGGGTTCTGGCAACTCAAATGCACCCAGATAACCTTGCTGTAGGGCAATGAACTGATTGATACGTTCTACTTCTGGCGTGTCAACAAAGGCACATTGTACACGGACGGGCTCACCACCATTTAGATAAAGCATATCGCCTCGACCAACCAGTTGCTGTGCCCCGGGACGGTCGAGGATAGTGCGAGAATCAATCATCGCACCCACGCGGAAAGCAATACGGCCAGGGAAGTTTGCCTTGATGGTTCCAGTAATGATGTTTGTCGTAGGACGCTGGGTGGCAATAATCATGTGAATACCTACTGCACGCGCTAATTGGGCGATACGAGCAATGGGCAACTCAACCTCCTTGCCAGCTGTCATAATCAAGTCGCCAAACTCATCAATGACTACCACAATATAGGGCATGAAACGGTGGCCGTGCTCTGGATTGAGATGGCGGTCAATAAATTTCTTATTATACTCCTTGATGTTTCGCGCATTTGCCATCTTCAACAAGTCGTAACGGGTATCCATCTCCTTACAAAGCGAATTCAGCGTGCGCACCACCTTAGTGACATCGGTGATGATGGGGTCTGCTTCTTCGTCGGGTACCTTTGCCAAGAAGTGCTTCTCAATGCTGGCATAGACGCTAAATTCTACCTTTTTCGGGTCGACGAGGACTATCTTCAGTTCTGCGGGATGTTTCTTATATAACAAGGAGGTGATGATGGCGTTCAGACCTACAGACTTTCCTTGACCAGTGGCACCAGCTACGAGCAGGTGAGGAGCTTTGGCGAGGTCGAACATGAATACCTCGTTTGTAATGGTTTTACCTACGGCACACGGTAAATCCATAGTAGTCTCTTGGAATTTCTTCGAGTTTAGGATGCTCTCCATAGAAACGGTACTTGGCTTGGCATTAGGAACCTCGATACCGATAGTGCCCTTGCCTGGGATGGGTGCGATGATACGAATACCCAATGCAGACAGGGATAATGCAATGTCGTCTTCCAAGTTACGGATTTTCGAAATGCGTACCCCTGGGGCGGGAGTAATCTCGTAAAGGGTGATAGTAGGGCCTACGGTGGCCTTGATGCTACTAATCTCCACACCGAAATTTCGCAGTACGTCTACGATACGGTTCTTGTTGGTGTTCTGCTCTGCCATATCCACATACGGCTTACCGTCGCTCTCGTACTTTTGTAGCAGGTCGAGGGTGGGATAGTGGTAGTTCTCCAAATCGCGTTTAGGGTCGTAAGGAGTTGATATGTCACCATATTTTCCAACGACTTCTTTACCCGTAGCCGATTCTTCAGACTCTGTTTCCTCTATTTCCAAATCAATGTCTGTAGTATCGTCGTCAGAGGTAGAAGGGGACGAAGATATATTGTCGGGAGTATTGTCTATGGTGAAATCGACAGTTTCGGGCTTGGGGTCGTCAAACACATCTGGGTCTTCCTGCGTTTCTATCTTGCTGTCAGTCTGGTCTCCAGTATTGCTTGTCGTTTCATTTTCATCGTGTCCTACGCTGATGGTCATAGGAATTTTCTTCAAGTAATACAGAGGATTGAAGAACTTACGGATAATGATAACGGTCTCCATGCTGAGGTAGCAAAGGAAGCCGATGGCTATTACGCTCAATAGGGCAACAAGTCCAGGCAAGCCAATCAGTCCTTCTACCTGCTGACAGATAGCTACTCCGTGATCGCCTCCAGGATTGTAGCAAGCATTGTCGAACAAGGGCGCAAAGAATTTGGCCAAAGTAATGCTTGCCCATATCATAATGACGGCTAAGCAAAAGAACCACTTGAGTAACCGTACCTTGTAGGCACGCATTAAGTTGATGGCCACAAGGAAAAGGAATACTGGAATGAGGAATGCGGCCAAGCCGAAACAACGCTTGATAAAATACCAAGATAGGTATGCACCCAGTGAGCCGCAGGCATTTTGAAACTCGTGTTTTTCATTTAATATTTCGCCATCCTGCGGGAATTCAATGTAACTTTGGTCTGCAGCCCCAGTGGCAAGGTATGATACGAAAGCCCACACCATATAAATAGCTATGAGGAGCAGGCAGATGCCAATCACAAAGTTTACGCGCTCGTTAGAAAATATTTTGTCAACGCCAAGCGCCTCTTTAAGCGAGGTCGCAGGTCGCTCAGTCGTTTTGGTAGTTTTTTTCTTTGCCATTTTTTGTCCGAATTGTCAATTCTTTGTACACAAATAATGTGCAAAAGTACGAAGAAAATATTAGATTTCATCACAAAGTGACTGAATTTTTATGGAATAATCGGAGAAAGTGATTATTTCTCGCACTTTATTTGTAACTTTGCACCTCGAAATGGCGAAAACTATCTATCAGAAATATGACAAGACGCAGATAGGCTCTTTACCGCGTGTGCTTTTTGGCGGACGCGTGGTGGTAGTCTTGACGGAAGCAGAGGCCAGCAGGGCCGTTGACTATCTTTTGTCACAGCCTATAATAGGCATTGATACAGAGACACGTCCTAATTTTCGCAAAGGACCGATGCACCATGTTGCTTTGCTCCAAGCAGCAAGTCACGACGTGTGCTTTCTGTTCCGCTTGTGCCAGATGGGATTGACACCCTCTATCAAACGACTATTAGAAGACACTACCGTAGCCAAGATAGGCTTATCGTTGGTGGACGACTTGCATCAGTTACAGCGTCTGGGAAGTTTCAAAAAGGGCAATTTCATCGATCTCCAGCACCATGTAAAAGAAATAGGGGTAGAGGACATGAGCCTACAAAAGTTGTACGCCAATTTCTTCGGTCAGAAAATCTCCAAGCGTCAACAACTAACTAATTGGGAAGCCGATATATTGAACGATAAGCAGAAACTTTATGCTGCTACAGATGCTTGGGCATGTATCATGCTCTACGAGGAGTTGATACGACTGGAGAAAACAAATGATTATTTCTTGGTAAAGAATGATGAACTACAAGCAAATACAGCTGCGTAAGGGTAAAGATGAAAGCCTGCGCAGATTTCATCCCTGGGTGTTTTCTGGTGCTATTCAGACGATGGAAGAGGGCATTGACGAAGGTGACGTGGTGCGTGTGGTAACTGCTGGCGGGGAGTTTATAGCCGTTGGACATTATCAACAGGGCTCTATTGCCGTTCGTGTGCTGTCATTTAACGATGTTGAGATTGATGATGCGTTTTGGACGCTTCGCCTTCGCTCGGCATTGACTATGCGTCGTGCTATAGGTATTGCTGACAATGCTGATAACAACACCTACCGATTGATACATGGCGAGGGCGACAACTTGCCAGGTCTGATAATCGATGTTTATGGCCAGACGGCAGTGATGCAAGCCCACAGTATTGGTATGCATCGTCAGCGCAGAGAAATTGCTCGTGCCTTGCAGAATGTGATGGAATCGCATATTTTGCATATTTATTACAAGAGTGAAACAACGCTTCCTTTCATGACAGCAGACGATATGAATGGCTTTCTCGTTGGCGGCAGTGCGGATAATGTTGCGGTGGAAAACGGCTTGAAGTTTTATGTTGATTGGTTGAAAGGTCAAAAGACGGGTTTTTTTGTTGACCAGCGCGACAATCGCTCGTTATTGGAGAGGTTCTCCAAAAATAAGCGCGTGCTAAATATGTTCTGTTATACAGGCGGCTTCTCTGTCTATGCCATGCGCGGTGGTGCCACTTGTGTTCATAGTGTTGACAGTAGTGGAAAAGCCATCGAACTGACGAAGGCCAATGTGGCTTTGAATTTCCCAGAAGATGCTCGACACGAAGCATATTGTGAGGATGCTTTTAAGTTTCTGGAGCGTATAGGGCAGACAAAAGCTCCTAATCATCATCCTGCTACCTCCTACGACTTGATTGTTCTTGACCCTCCAGCCTTTGCCAAGCATCGCGGAGCGTTGCATAATGCACTGAAAGGATATATCAGACTGAACCAGAAAGCCATTGAGAAGATAGAGCGTGGCGGCATTCTCTTTACTTTCTCTTGTTCGCAAGTAGTTACTAAGGATCATTTCCGCAATGCTGTATTCACGGCAGCAGCTTTAGCAAAGCGTGAGGTACGCATTTTACATCAGCTGCACCAGCCCGCTGACCATCCTATTAACATCTATCATCCAGAAGGCGAATACTTGAAAGGTCTGGTACTCTATGTGGAGTAAGATAGCTCAATACATTAGTAACCATAATTTACTTAATGCCAATAATTTGTATTTAGTTGCATTAAGTGGAGGTGCAGACAGCGTAGCATTGCTTTTATTGTTATGTGAACAGGGCTACAAGGTTGAGGCTGTTCATTGTAATTTCCATCTTCGGGGTGACGAGTCAGACAGAGACGAAAGATTTTGTGCGGCGCTTTGCAAGCAACTAAACGTGACGCTGCATCAGGCACATTTTGATACGAAAACCTATGCGGAGTTACATAAACTGAGCATAGAAATGGCCGCTCGAGAGTTGCGTTATACCTATTTTGAGCGGTTGCGACAAGATGTTGGGGCAGCTGGCATTTGTGTGGCTCATCACAGAGATGATTCTGTAGAGACGGTGCTTATGAATCTGATGCGGGGAACAGGCTTGCGAGGCTTGTGTGGCATCCGTCCTCGAAACGGCTACATTTTGCGTCCTATGTTGTGCGCCTCAAGGGCAGAAATTGAATCATTCTTGGCTGACAGGAAGCAGGCGTATGTTACTGATAGTACTAATTTGGTTACAGACGCGACGAGGAACAAGATACGTCTGCAACTGCTACCCGTATTAAAATCTATTAACCCTGCTGTGGTGGAGAATATCCTGCGCACCACTGAACATCTTTTAGGAGCACAAGCAGTGTTAGATGCTGAGTTGCAATGCTGTTTGAGTAGTAATAAATTGGTAATAAGTGATTTTAAAGATAATTATTCAAGGAAATATATAGCATTTGAATGGCTCAAAAAATACGGTTTTAACGGGACTCAGGCACAACAAATCTTGACGGCAGAGACGGGTAGGGTGTTTTCATCGCCTGCGGGGTTTGATGTACTTGCAGATCGTGGGTGCCTATTGGTAGAGCCTTCGCTGGAGCCGATGAAACCGATGAAAATTCCAGAGGAAGGCATATATGCTTTAGGGCTGAATGAGATGTTTGCTTTACGTAAAACGAAGGCTTATGTATCGAAAGACCCTAATGTTGCAACACTTGATGCAGCTAAGGTGAAATTTCCGTTTATAGTGCGGAGAGCAGAGGTAGGAGACAAGATGCAGCCTTACGGCATGAAGGGCAAAAAGTTGCTGAGTGACTTGATGACAGACCGAAAAATGACGCTTTTCGACAAACGTAGGCAGTTGGTTGTGGTTGATGCGCAAGGATGTGTTGTATGGGCAGTAGGTCTTCGTGTTGATGCCCGAGTAGCCGTTACTCCACAGACGGCCGAGGTGCTGGAATTCAAGTTCTACTATAAATCAACTTCAAGTGTAAAGATTTCTTCTGACGAGAATAGGCCTCAAGGCGATTGTGTGTAGGCCTCGTTATCTGTGAGTATAGGCCTCAAAAAAGGCGAGGCTTATACTCGTCAAAAACGATGTGGCGACTTGTATTTAACAAAGTGCCGATTTGTCACAGACGAGGAGTTGGTTCGAAGACTTTCGTCCAACACTTGAATTTTTTTTAGCAGGGGGGAAAGAAAAATTGATTGTCTCACGACAACCAATCTTGAATTAACCTTAATAATCTAATACCATGAAAAACACAATGCAAAATTACGATATTTGTTTCAATCTGCAACTTTTTTGCGCGTTTCTCTTATGATATTTAACTTTACTTAAAGAAATCGTTTGACCATTTAAGGTTTATTGGCAAGTTTTGTGCGACTTTCTGTTCTTCCATTGCTGGACGCTCAGGATAATCGGACAAAGTGATAGTGAGTGTTGGTTGCTGCTCGTCAAGCGCGGCGGTAAACATAGCCTTAGGGAGTTTTACAAACTTGTTTGTAGGCAGTTCTTGCCAAGAGAGCGAGAAAAAACACACCGTACTTTCACGGACATCAGTACCATAGGTGTCGACAACACAAAGTATTTGTTGGCAACTGTCTATTGGCTCTGTGACATCCAGCAGACGTATCTCCATGCGGTGAGCCTCGTTGAGCGCGAAAGCGGCAAAGGCATCTGAAAGGCTGAGTAGTTCACTTTTACCCTCCAATAGGTTTTTGACTTCGGCTTGCATATTGGCCTCGTGAAAATCTATCATATCTAAACGATTGTTTTCCGTAAGATATGGTACCAACGATTCTGGCATTGTGCGGAGCACATCGCGCATCTTCACTTGAGCCGTTGAAGCTAAAGACAGCAATAGTGCTGCGGTCATCAATACGTTTCTCAATGCTATTGTATTTTTATAGTTGCTTTTCATTATCTGTACAATATATCACTCTTTGCTCAAGTGCATCATCATCACTGTCGAGAGAGCCGCTGTTTCTGTGCGGAGACGGCTTTTGCCCAAGTGGACAGACTGGAAACCGCAGGCCAAAGCTGCTTTCACTTCATCAATAGAAAAATCACCCTCGGGACCTATCATCACCAGTGCATCGTCCGTCTCAGACGATTTGCGTAACTCGTCGAACAGAGAGGTACGTGGAATTTCCTCATAGCAATGGGCGATGTACTTGCGACATTGATGCGGCTGGCGGATGAATTTGTCAAACGGCATCAATTCGTTTAACTGAGGCTTCCATGCTTTGTGGCTTTGTTTAGTAGCCGCAATCACAATCTTTTCTGCACGCGGCATCTTGACTAATCGGCGTTCTGAGAACTGGCAATTCAGAAAAGAAACCTCGTCGACACCAATCTCGACGGCTTTTTCCAGCATCCATTCCGTGCGTTCCATCATCTTTGTAGGGGCAATGGCCAAATGGATATGTCCCGTCCATTGTGGCTTCTGCGGCAATACCTCTTTGATTTGGTAGAGGCAATGGTGGGTGTGGGCTAACGTTACCTCAGCACGATAGTAGTTGCCAGAACCATCCATCAGCATCATTTCGTCGCCTATTTTCAAACGGAGCACCCGTAGTGCGTGCATAGCTTCGTCTGTTGGCAACTCCTGTGCAGTTGTTGCATCAGGCACATAGAAATATCTTACCTCCTTCATTCTTCCGTCAATATTAGTGGGCAATATGCTCAACGGCTTTCTTTTCTGGCTTGAAAACGAAAGCAAAAGTAATGCCTACGACCAATGCAAAACCAGCAAAGATGAACCAGCATGCCTGCCAATCGCCTACGAGGAAACTCTGTTTCTGGTCGCCTACGATGAACTCCTGCCACGAGCAGAACTTATTAACTATCTCGCCAGCCGCCAATGTGCCGACAGTAGCGCCAACGCCGTTAGTCATCATCATGAATAGTCCTTGAGCTGAAGCCTTTATCTTCGGGTCACATTCCTGGTCGACGAAAATACCGCCAGAGACGTTAAAGAAGTCGAAGGCAACACCATAAACGATACAGGACAGAATGAAGAAGATAACGCCAGGCATAGCAGGATTGCCAATACCGAAGAATCCAAAGCGGAATACCCACGCCATAAGTGACATCAGCATAACAATTTTAATACCAAAACGCTTGAGAAAGAATGGTATCAATAGGATACATAAGGCCTCGCTTATCTGTGAGATAGAGGTCAGAAGCGTGGCATTGTTTGCAGCAAAGGTATCGGAAAACTCAGCTTGCCCCTTGAAACTGGTTAGGAAAGGACCTGCAAAACCATTAGTAACCTGCAAACACATACCCAGCAATGCTGAGAAGATGAAAAACAACGCCATCTGACCACGCTTGAACAACTTAAAGGCGTTAAGGCCAAGTGTTTCTGCCAGGGAGACATTGCCTTCTTTCTTCACAATCTTGCACTCTGGCAGCGTAAAGCAATAAAGGAAGAGTACTATGCTCAGAATACCCGAAACGAAAAACTGCATATAGGTATATTGGAACTTATGTGCACTTTCACCCAGCGTAAATCCAAAACCCGTCTCATCAATGAAAGCACAATTGACAAACCACATTGTGACGATAAAACCGACGGTTCCTAATACGCGGATGGGTGGAAAGTCCTTGACAGTATCTAATCCGTTTGTCTTCAATATTGAGAAAGCTACGGTATTCGTCAGGGCAATAGTCGGCATGAAGAAAGCAACGCTTATGGTATAGAGTGCGATAAACAGTGCTTTATTGGGCAGTTCCTGTCCGAAACCTGCATCCATACCTAACCACCAGCAACTCAACATAAAACCTCCAGCTAAAAGATGACAGAGTCCCAATAAACGCTGTGGCTGGATATACTTGTCGGCAACAATACCCATTAGCGTAGGCATAAAGATGCTGACAATACCCTGAATGGCATAAAACCACGATATTTTGTCACCTAATCCAGCAATGCCCAAATAGTTGCCCATACAAGTGAGGTAGGCCCCCCAAACGGCGAACTCTAAAAAGTTCATAGCCGCCAATCGTATTTTCAGATTCATAGTGTTTGAAGTTATTAAGTTAATGGCTATTATAATATTATAGTAATGCTTTATCTTTATAGTAATGCTTTATCTTTATAGTATGCCCGTACGCAGTTCGTCTCCTTTCTCAACGTGATTCGTCCTTGTAACCACTCAGTTCGAGCCTCCTCCTTTTCTAAAGGGTATTGTTTTACTACGCAACCCTCTTCCAACAGGATGACTTGCTGAGTCAGCAGTTTCCCCTCGGGGGTTATCAATTCGTTTGACGCTATCCGTCGTGAGTGAGTCTTTTGGTTCTTCTGTTCCATCTATTGCAGGTAAAGGATTCTTATTGTGGAATCTGATGAGCTGAATCTGGTTCATAAACATCAGGCGACGCACGTCGGCTTGGTCTCCACTATAGAGGTAGACAAATCCGCGAAACTCCTTCAGCGGGCTGTCCATATTGGAAGGGACACGCAATTGAGTGAGTCCTTTAGAGGACGTTACTCGTGTATGATATTGCTGTATGCTGTCGTTTTCATAACGTAGTACAATGCAGGCGTAGGCATCGGGCGACTGAACTTGCCAAATATATTCTGTCATAAACTGGAACATGAAAGAATCGCCCAAGCGGAACGTCGTATCAACCTTAACGGTAAAATCAAAGCGATTCTTTGTTGGGCGCGGAATAAGAAGCGCATTTGTAGCACCCGTCCAAATGTTTGCAGTATCGCCGTTGGCGTTCAATTGCGAGTATTGACTGATTTCCGATACTGCTGCTCCTACTCTTTTGGCTTCGTCTGCCAATCGCACATTAACGCGACTATATATATCTTTTAAGCGGTCTAAATGGGAATAGTAGTATACCAGCGAGGAATCAAAATCGGCTTCTGATACATCGTATTTCTTCAGAACGGCTTGAAAATAGATGTTACGCTTTAATTCAATATCCTGCCCAAAGTCGTTCTTCGCCATTGATTCTGCTATATGATAGTCATAAAGAATATCCTCCATATCGTCTGGCTGGATATAAGCTGACGGTACGGTTGGTTTGCACGAAACAACCATCAATAGTGCGATTATTAACGGCAGGCTATATTTCATTCATATTGTTCTTATCAGTATTATCGCGTGCGTTCCCTTTTCCAATACTCAGCGACTTCTCGCCGATTTCCTTCCGATAAAATAGCAACAGCAATACAACGCCTACCGAGATGCAGGCATCTGCAAAGTTGAAGATGGGGCTGAAGAATATATAGGGTTCGCCACCTACCCAGGGCATCCATTCTGGCCATGTAGTGACAATGAGTGGGAAGTAGAACATATCCACCACCTTGCCTGTCAAGAACGAAGCATATCCTGTACCAAAAGGCACGAAATAACTGACATAATTTTCGGACGAGGCATTAAAAACGAGTCCATAGAACATTGAGTCAATAATGTTCCCTGCTGCCCCCGCCATTATCATCGCCAAGCATACGATATAACCCCATCGAGCCTTTTGGCGCACTTGTGTATAGATGTACCACCCCAAGACAACTACTGCAACAATGCGGAAGATGCTGAGCACTAACTTCGAGCCGATTTCCATACCGTACGCCATTCCGTTGTTCTCTATGAAAACGATTTTGAACCACGAAAGTATTTCTATTTGCTCGTGCAAACTCATGTGTGTCTTTACCCAAACCTTGATGATTTGGTCGATAACAAGCAGGACAAGCACAGTTAGTGCTGCCAGCCATCCACGTTGCAAAGCCTTGTCTTTATCGTTCATTTATTTCTTTTCTGCCATCTTCGACTCCACGCTCAGCGTAGCATGCGGTACGGCACGCAGGCGCTCCTTTGGAATGAGCTTTCCAGTTATGCGGTCAACACCATAAGTCTTGTTCTCTATGCGCACCAGAGCAGCCTTCAAACCTTGTATGAATTTCTGCTGACGGGCAGCCAGCGAGATAATCTCTTCTTTTGACTGAGTGACGCTCCCTTCTTCCAGTGCCTTATACGTTGGAGAAGTATCGTCAACGTCGTTAGAATCTTTGTTGGTCAAAGCTCGCATCATCTGCTCGTAATCACGCTTGGCCAATGCCAGTTTTTCGTTGATAATCTCACGGAACTCCTCTAATTCCTCGTCCGTATAACGTGTTTTCTCTGTCATAATTGTTTAGATTTTAGTTATTAGGATATTGATTTTAAATTCATCAAAGTCTATTTCCACACCGTCGTTTTGGGCGATGCTGATACTATCGGCCAATACTTGCGTCTGGATATAGTCGCCAAAGCCGTTGACGGCAGCCTCAATTTCGGCATTAGGTGCCAGTTTAATGTGAATATGGTCCGTTATTTCCAGCCCACTCTCCTTACGCAGGTTCTGTACGCGGTTAATGATTTCACGGGCCATACCTTCTTGACGTAACTCGTCTGTCAGTTCCACCTCTAAGGCAACGGTTAGCGAGCCTTCGTTGGAAACAAGCCATCCAGGTATGTCTTCGCTGATGATTTCCACATCCTCAGCCAGAATTTCCAATTGACTTAGGTCACTTTGTGCTATATTGTCTATAATCAAGCGGCCTTTCTCCTCTAGCTCGGCAATTTGTTCCTGCGTCAGCGCATCGACAATAGCTGCAACAGCCTTCATCTGCTTGCCGTACTTCTTACCCATGATGCGGAAGTTGCACTTCACCTTCTTCACCAAGATGCCAGTCCCCTCTACGAACTTCAGCTCTTTCACGTTCACCTCGTTCATAATAAGGTCCTTGACAGCATCGATGTGTCGCTGCTGTTCTGTGGTGGCGGGTATCATGATGCTCTGGAGTGGCTGACGCACCTTAATATTCACCTTACGACGCAAGGCCAGCACCATCGAGGTTATCTTCTGTGCCATTTCCATACGCGTCTCAAGGTCTTTGTCTATCAAACTTTCGTCAGCAACGGGATATGTATCTAAGTGAATACTGTCCTTTTCGCCGCCAAGGTCTTTGTACAATTGGTCCGCATAGAAAGGTGCAAATGGTGCCAAGAGTTTCGCAACGGTCATAAGACAAGTATAAAGTGTTTCATAAGCCGAACGCTTATCGTCGCTCATCTCCTTTCCCCAGAAGCGTTTACGGTTAAGACGGACGTACCAGTTAGACAGGTCATCATTGACGAAGGTGTCTATAAATCGGCCTGCCTTTGTGGGGTCGTAGCCATCCAGTTCGGTGGTAACTTTCTGCACCAGCGTGTTGAGACTTGACAAAATCCAACGGTCTATCTCGGGACACTGGTCTTTCGGCTTTTCCGTCAAGTCGTTGGATGGCTTCCAACCATCAACGTTGGCATATAAGGCAAAGAAGCTATAAGTATTGTATAAGGTGCCAAAGAACTTACGGCGAACCTCGTCTACACCTTCTGGGTCGAATTTTTTGTTGTCCCAGGGCTCCGAGTTTGCCAACAAATAGAAACGGACGGAGTCACTGCCGTATTTCTCTATCATCTCAAACGGATTCACCACGTTGCCTACGTGTTTCGACATTTTGTTGCCTTTGGCGTCAAGCACCAATCCCGATGAAATGACGTTTTTGAAAGCTACGCTGTCGAATATCATCGTCGCAATAGCATGAAGTGTGAAGAACCAACCACGCGTTTGGTCTACACCCTCATTGATGAAGTCGCAAGGGAAGGCTATGCGGTTGTCAATGAGTTCGCGGTTCTCAAACGGATAGTGTATCTGGGCATAAGGCATGGAGCCAGAGTCGAACCACACGTCTATCAAGTCCGTCTCGCGCTTCATCGGCTTGCCGCTTTCAGACACGAGTACAATGTAGTCGACGTAAGGACGATGCAGGTCTATCTTGTCATAGTTCTCTTGACTCATATCGCCGGGCACAAAGCCATTGTCCTTCAGAGGGTTCGACGACATTAAACCAGCCTTGACAGCTTTCTCTATTTCTGCGTAGAGTTCCTCTACCGAACCAATGCAAATCTCCTCGCCGTCCTCAGAGCGCCAGATGGGCAACGGCGTTCCCCAGAAACGGCTACGCGACAGGTTCCAATCGTTCAAATTCTCGAGCCAATTGCCAAAACGCCCCGTACCCGTAGACTCGGGCTGCCAATTGATGGTCTTGTTGAGTTCGGACATGCGCTCCTTGCAGGCAGAAGACTTGATGAACCACGAATCCAGCGGATAGTACAGCACGGGCTTGTCCGTGCGCCAGCAGTGCGGATAGTTGTGCACATGCTTCTCTATCTTAAATACCTTGTCTTGAGCCTTCAAATCCATACAAATCGCAATATCCAGCGTCTCGTCCTTGTCGCTCAGCGTTTCGTCGTAGGCATTCTTTACATAACGGCCTGCAAACTTGTTCCACTCGTCTGTGTTCACGTACTTGGCAACGAATTCGGGGTCTAAGTCATCCGTCACAAAATATTTTCCCTGCAAGTCCACCACAGGACGTTCCTGTCCTTTCTTGTCTATTAGTACTATTGGGCAGATGCCAGCTTTCTTGGCCACAAAAGCATCGTCAGCACCAAAGTTGGGCGCGATGTGCACGATACCTGCACCATCGTCCGTCGTCACATAGTCGCCAGGAATGACTCGGAAAGCATCCCCCATAGGCTTGATGGCAGGCATCAGTTGTTCATACTCCATTCCCACGAGGTCAGTGCCCTTATAGCGGGCTACCACGCGGTAAGGTATCAATTTGTCGCCTTTCTTGTATTCGGGCATCTCGGCACCGTCAGCAACATTACCCTCTGCGGGCAGGTAGGCATTTAGACGGGCCTCGGCCAGCACGACGGTTATTTTTTCAGCACTATAAGGATTATAGGTCTCGACAGCCACATAATCAATTTTCGGTCCTACGCAGAGAGCCGAATTGGCCGCTAACGTCCAGGGAGTTGTCGTCCAAGCGAGGAAATACTGCTTTTCAGCAAATCCGCCCTTCTCAGCACCAGCAGGCAATCCGGGTAGCTGGCCCTTCACCCTGAACATAGCTGTACAAGTGGTATCCTTCACGTCGCGGTAGCAACCAGGCTGGTTCAGCTCGTGGCTCGACAGTCCCGTACCTGCCGCAGGTGAATAGGGCTGAATAGTGTAGCCCTTATACAGCAGTCCTTTCGTGTAAAACTGCTTGAGCAGCCACCACAAAGTCTCAATGTATTTATTATCGTAAGTGATGTAGGGGTTGTCCAAATCAACGAAATAACCCATCTTTTCCGTCAAGTCGCGCCACTCTTGGGTGTACATCATCACGTTCTCACGGCACTTCTTGTTATAGTCCTCCGTCGAGATATAGCGCTCGCTGTCTTTATTGTCAATATCCGCCTTGGTGATGCCTAGCTCCTTCTCCACGCCCAATTCAACGGGCAGTCCGTGCGTGTCCCAGCCAGCCTTGCGCTTCACTTGATAGCCGCGCATAGTCTTGTAGCGATTGAAAGTATCTTTGATGGTTCGTGCCAAAACGTGGTGAATACCAGGATGACCGTTGGCCGAGGGAGGACCCTCGAAAAATACAAATTGTGGCTGGCCCTCACGTTCCTCTATCGAACGCCAAAAAACATTCTTCTCCTTCCACATTTGCAGGATGTCGTTGTTCACCTCCGTTAAGTTCAAACCGTTATGCTCGGCAAATCTCTTACTCATATTTTATTTTCGTTTCTTAGTTTGTTTTTACTCATAAAATGGGCTCTTAGGCCCGTTTTCCCCTTTTAATCATTTAAAAGATGTGCAAAGGTAATGATTATTTTTGAAACCACCAAATTTTTTCAATTCAGACATCGTTAAAATCCCCAAATGAATAAAATGATAAAACCAAAAGACTCTATCTTCGTCAGTCAATGAAAGTACGTCTCACTCCGTACGAGCCCTATCCTCGTTGTCTGCGAGAGCTGTCCTCAAGGGGTACGACAAGAATCGCTAAACTTTTTTAATATTATTTAGGTAAGAAAACGTGGGTAGTGAACGGGAATTTGCGTACTTTTGCACCTCGAAACACATTAGTAAATCAGAAAAAGTAAATATTATGGCAGAAGCAATTGACATCCGCGAACTGAACATGCGGATAGAACAACAAAGTGGATTCGTAACCAACTTGGTGGCTGGTATGGACCGAGTCATCGTGGGACAGAAACATCTGGTGGACTCTTTGCTCATTGGTTTGCTGAGCGACGGAAACATCCTGTTAGAAGGTGTACCAGGACTGGCTAAGACGTTGGCCATTAAGACGCTGGCGCAGCTGATAGATGCCACGTATAGCCGTATTCAGTTTACTCCAGACCTGTTGCCTGCCGACGTGACGGGTACGATGATTTACTCGCAAAAGGATGAGAAGTTCCAAGTGAAGCAGGGCCCTGTGTTTGCCAACTTTGTATTAGCCGACGAGATAAACCGTGCACCAGCTAAGGTGCAGAGTGCCCTGCTGGAGGCTATGCAGGAGAAACAGGTGACGATAGGCAACGAAACGTTCCAATTACCCAATCCTTTCCTCGTGATGGCTACGCAGAACCCCATAGAGCAGGAGGGAACTTATCCGCTGCCCGAGGCGCAGATGGACCGTTTCATGCTGAAAGTCGTCATTGGCTATCCCACCATTGAGGAAGAGAAGAAGATTATCCGTGAGAATATTGCAGGTGCCTTGCCTCAAGTGCTGCCCGTTACCAAGGCCGAGGATATTATCAAGGCTCGCGAAGTGGTGCGTGAGGTGTATATTGACGAGAAGATAGAGCAGTACATTGCCGACATTGTCTTTGCTACGCGCTATCCCGACCGCTATAGCTTGAAGGATATGAAGGAGATGATTTCGTTTGGCGGCTCACCTCGTGCCAGCATCAATCTGGCGAAGGCTGCCCGTGCCTACGCTTTCATCAAGCGTCGCGGCTACGTGGTTCCAGAGGATGTTCGTGCGGTAGCCCACGACGTGTTACGCCACCGCATAGGACTGACCTACGAAGCTGAGGCTTCGAATGTTACCAGCGAGGAGATTGTCTCTAAGATAATTAACAAGGTAGAGGTGCCCTAAGTATTTCGTCCATCTGGAGTTATCGGCAAACACAGAGCAAGATGGAGACAAGTGAAATCATCAAGAAAGTACGGAAGATAGAGATTAAGGCGCGCGGTCTGAGCTCAAACGTCTTCGCAGGCCAGTACCACTCGGCTTTCAAGGGTAGGGGCATGGCCTTCTCTGAAGTGCGCGAGTATCAGTATGGCGACGACGTGCGTGACATTGACTGGAATGTGACGGCACGCTTCCATAGACCCTACGTCAAAGTGTTCGAGGAAGAACGCGAGCTGACGGTGATGCTGTTGATTGATGTTAGTGGCTCGCTGGATTTTGGTACGCAGCGCCAGATGAAACGTGACATGGTGACGGAGATTGCTGCAACGATAGCTTTCTCTGCAATCCAGAACAACGACAAGATTGGCGTCATCTTCTTCTCTGACCGTATTGAAAAGTATATCCCGCCTAAGAAAGGCCGTAAGCACATCTTGTATATCATTCGTGAAATGCTGGACTTCCAGCCCGTTTCCAAGCGCACGGATGTGAAACAGGCTTTGGAGTTCCTGACGAGTGTCTCCAAGCGTCGTTGTACGGCATTTGTGCTGAGTGACTTTTATGTGCGCCACGACTATTTACAACCTTTGCAGATTGCCAACCGCAAACATGACGTGGTGGCTTTGCAGGTATATGACCGAAGGGCTCGCGAGTTGCCCGATGTGGGACTGATGCGAGTAGTGGATGCTGAGACTGGCTATGAACAATACATAGACACCAGCAGCCGTAGCCTCCGCCAGGCTCACGAACGTCATTGGATGTTGCGCCAGCAGCAATTGCGCGAAACAATGAGCAAGAGCAATGTCGATTTAGTGAGCATAGCTACCCATGAAGATTATGTGAAGGCATTGCTGATGCTGTTTAAACAAAGAAGTTAATGAAACGAAGCGTTTTATCCATAGCATTTGCGCTCTGCCTATTGCAGGCATTGGGGCAGAGTCTGACTGCCAAAATTACACCCATCGAGATGATGATTGGCGAACAGGCTCAGGTAACACTCACCGTTGATGCATCAGAGGGGGCAGAGGTACAATGGCCTGTGTTTCAGCCTCGTCAGCAAATAGTTCCTGGCGTAGAGGTGGTGAGTAGCAGCACGACTGTTGCTAACCAAGAAGAACAGAAGAAGTCTACGGGCAGAACCATGATACTGACTTTGACGTCATTTGATGGCAATCTCTATCATCTGCCTCCTTTTGAGGTTTCGGTCAATGGAAAGAAAGTACAGAGTGCCGACCTCGCATTGAAAGTGGTAGAAGTGGAAGTAGACACGACTAAGCTCGACCAGTTCTTCGGTCCAAAGGGTGTGCAGGACAACCCGTTCCAGTGGCGCGAGTGGGCACCAATCTTCTGGTTTAGCGTTCTCATGGTGGTACTCATGGCAATAGGACTTTACCTCTATGTACGCTTGCGTTCCAATAAACCTATCATCAGGCATATTAAGATTATCAAGCGTTTGTTGCCTCATCAGAAAGCAATGAAGGAGATAGAACAGATTAAGGCCGACAAGATGGTGACCTCAGAGAACCAAAAAGAATATTATACGAAACTGACGGATACCTTGCGTCGCTATATTGAGGAACGTTATGGATTCTCTGCTATGGAAATGACCAGTACGGAGATTATAGAACGTCTGATGCAGACCGACCAGCACTCACTGGACGAACTGCGCCAGTTGTTCACTACAGCCGACCTCGTGAAGTTTGCCAAGTATTCGACGATGATTAACGAAAACGACGCTAACTTAGTGAGTGCTATTGACTTCATCAATCAGACTAAACTTGAGAATCAACCTACGGAGGAGATTGTCAAGCCCGAACTGTCTGAAGCAGACCAGAAGACGAAGCAGTCGCGTCGTGTATTAAAGGCGCTGATATGGGTGGTTGGTCTTACATCTGCAGCATTGATGGCCTATGTCGTCTATAATGTCTATATGTTGTTGGTTTAAAGCATTGAAAGAGTAAAGAATGGAATTTGCCAATAAAGAATATTTGTTTCTGCTACTTCTGCTGATACCCTATTTAGCGTGGTATCTGTTGTACAGGAAGAAAAGCGAGCCGACGATGCGCATGAGCGATACTATGGCCTATCGGCTGGCTCCACGCTCGTGGAAGGTAATGCTGATGCCTTTGCAACCCTTACTGCATATAGCCGTTTTCGTGCTATTAGTAGTGGTGATGGCTCGTCCGCAGACCCGCGATTCGTGGAAAAACAAGACGATGGAGGGCATAGACATTATGTTAGCTATGGACGTATCGACCTCTATGCTTGCCGAAGATTTGAAGCCCAACCGCATGGAGGCAGCCAAGCAGGTAGCGGCAGAGTTTGTGACAGGTAGGCCAAACGATAATATCGGCTTGACGATATTTGCTGGCGAGGCTTTCACTCAGTGTCCTATGACGACAGACCACTCGTCGTTGCTCAACCTATTGCAGAACGTCCGTACTGATATTGCCCAACGGGGATTGATAGAGGACGGAACAGCCATAGGCATGGGTCTGGCTAACGCCGTCAGTCGTCTAAAAAACTCAAAAGCAAAGAGTAAAGTGGTTATTCTGCTGACAGACGGCAGTAACAATCGCGGTGATCTTTCGCCGATGACGGCAGCTGAGATAGCCAAGAGCTTTGGCGTGCGCGTCTATACTATTGGCGTGGGTACCAACAAGGTGGCGCCTTATCCGATGGCTGTTGCTGGCGGTGTGCAATATGTTAATATGCCTGTTGAGATTGATACTAAAATGCTGAGTGACATTGCGGCGGCTACGGATGGTGAGTTCTATCGTGCCACTAATAATCGTGAGTTGCGTAAAATCTATGATGAGATAGACAAACTGGAAAAGACGAAACTCAATGTCAAGCAGTATAGCAAACGCCACGAAGCCTACCAGCCGTATGCCATTGCCGCTTTGGTGTTGCTTTTGTTGGAACTGCTGTTACGTATCACTATTTTCCGCAAGCTACCCTAAGCCAAAGGCTATTTATATAAGTAAGTATTAAAAATGTAACTTATCTCGATGTTTAGATTCGAAGACCCTACATATCTCTATCTGTTGTTGCTGATACCAGTATTGGCAGTTATTCGCATGTTGTCTGTCATTCAGCAGCGCCGTCGCTTACGTCGTTTTGGCGATGTGGAATTGGTGCGCCAATTGATGCCCGATGTATCAAGAGTGCGCCCAGCCGTTAAGTTCTGGCTGTTACAATTGGCATTAGCCCTGCTTGTCGTGATGATTGCCCGTCCGCAGTTTGGCACGAAAATCAGCCACGAGAAGCGCACAGGCATTGAGACGATGATTTGTATGGATATTAGTAACTCCATGCTGGCAGAAGACGTTGCGCCCAGTCGTCTGGCACGTGCGAAGATGATGGTTGAGAACCTTGTGGATAACTTTACCAATGACAAGATAGGACTGATTGTCTTTGCTGGCGATGCTTTTATCCAGTTACCTATCACAAGTGACTATGTATCGGCTAAAATGTTCCTCTCAACGATAGATCCCTCTATGATGAGTACGCAGGGAACAAACATAGGAGCTGCCGTCACTATGGCCTCTCGTAGTTTTACTCCGCAAGAGGGTGTAGGCAAGGCGATTATAGTTATTACTGATGGTGAGGACCATGAGGGCGAGGCACTTGAGGCTGCCCGCGAGGCAAAGGACAGGGGTATGCGTGTCTACGTGCTTGGGGTAGGCTCTACGAGTGGTGCCCCCATCCCTGTTGGAAATGGCGATTATATGAAAGACAATACGGGACAAGTAGTAATGACTGGTCTTAATGAGGGGATGTGCCGCGAGGTGGCACAAGCTGGCGGTGGTGCCTATATCCATGTGGAGAACAATAGTCGCGCCCAAGAACAGCTGGATGCAGAATTGGACAAACTGTCGAAGAAAGAGATAGAGACAACTATCTATAGCGATTTCGACGAGCAATTCCAAGCCGTAGGCATCATCATTCTGTTGCTCATCATTATTGAGGCTTGTCTTTTGAACGTGAAGAACCCCTATCTGAGACGTTTCTCACTATTTAGACGCAAGGTTGTAGTCCTCGCAGTCTGTTTGATGGCTGTCACTTCTGTTACGGCTCAGTCAGACCGACAGTTGGTGCGACAAGGTAATAAGCAGTTCCGACAAGGTAACTATGCCGAGGCCGAAATAAACTATCGGAAAGCGCTGGAGAAGAATGACCGTAATCCGCAGGCAAATTATAATCTGGGCAATGCACTGATGGGACAGCGTAAAGACTCGTCGGCAATTCGACAATTGGAAATCGCTGCCAAGTTAGAAACAGTTCCCTTGCGAAAGGCTCAAGCTTATCACAATATAGGTGTCATTTGTCAGAACAGGCAGATGTTCGGCGAGGCTATTGAGGCTTATAAGGAGGCATTGCGGTTAAATCCTGCCGATGATGAAACGCGCTATAATTTAGCGCTCTGCAAACGCCAACAGAAAGACCAACAACAACAGAAGCAGCAGAACAAAGACAAACAAGACGACCAGAAACAGAAAGAACAGGAACAAAAACAGCAAGAACAGAACCAGAAAGATAAACAAGATAAAAAGGAGCAGCAACAGCAGCAGGAACAGCGACCTCAGATGAGCCGCGAGAATGCAGAGCAAATGCTCAATGCTGCCATTCAAGAGGAGAAACAGACACAAGAACGTATGAAGAAGATGCAGCAGCCGAAACGCCGCCAATTAGAGAAAAACTGGTAAGACAATGAAAAGACGATTCGTAACTCTACTAATATTGTTGGCACTCGTCGTCGTAATGACGGCTCAGACGCTGACTGGACGTGCTCCGCAACAGGTGGCAGCTGGCGAGCAGTTCCGTCTGACCTACACCATCAATACACAGGATGCCAAAGGATTTCGTGCTGGTAATATGCCAGAGGAGATAGAAATACTCTATGGTCCCAGCACATCAACACAGTCAAGCTTTCAGTTGGTCAATGGCCACATGTCCAGTTCTTCGTCAGTCACTTATACTTATGTGATGGTGGCTCATAAGCAGGGAACATTTACCATTCCGCCTGCTACAGCAACGGTAGATGGCAAAACCATCCGCTCCAACGAGCTGCACATCAAGGTTGCAGGACAGGTGCAAGGGAATGGTGGCAGTAGTGGTAGCCGACAGCAGCAGGGTAGGGCGCAGCAACAGTCTGGCCAAGAGATACGTCCTGCTGGTAGCGCTATCAGTAACAGCGACCTCTTTATCAAGGTTTCGGCTTCCAAAGCACGAGTACGCGAACAGGAGCCTATTCTGCTGACGTACAAGGTGTATACGCTGGTGGGACTGACACAGTTAAGCGGTAAGATGCCTGACCTCAAAAGTTTCTATACCCGCGAAGTACCGCTTCCGCAGGAGAAGACTTTTAAGGTAGAGACGTATAACGGACGCCAATATCGCACCGTCACTTGGCAACAATACGTGATGTTCCCTCAGTCTACGGGTAAACTGGAGATTCCCAGCATCGTTTATGACGGCATAGTAGTTCAGCAGAACCGCAACGTTGATCCCTTTGAGGCTTTCTTCAATGGTGGCAGTGGCTATGTGGAGGTGAAGAAGCAAATCCGAGCCCCGGGCACGACAATTCAAGTAGACCCCTTACCAACGCGCCCCAATAACTTTTCTGGAGGTGTCGGCTCGTTCCAGATTTCGGCACGAGTTGACCATACAGAGCTGAAGGCCAACGATCCAGTCAATCTGCATGTTGTCGTCAGTGGTGTAGGCAATATGAAGTTGCTCCGTCAGCCAGAGGTGAAGTTCCCGAAAGACTTTGACACTTATGATGCCAAAGTAACAGACAAGACGAAACTGACCGTCAACGGCATAGAGGGCTCTATAGAATATGATTATCTGGCCGTCCCCCGTCATCAGGGAACATACGAAATTCCCCCCATTGAATACGTCTACTTTGACACTCGCTCTGGTGCCTATACAACACTCCGTACTGAGGGCTTCACCCTAAAGGTGGCAAAGGGCGATGGTGCCAATACTGTCACGTCGTTTGGGGGGCAGGAAGATGTGCGCCAGTTGAACAACGACATACGATATATCAAGACGGGCGCGACAAATCAGCGTCCTAAGGGTCGTTTCTTCTTCGGCTCTGCCTCCTATTGGCTGACATTGGCCGTGTTGCTGTTGGTTTTCATTTCGCTGTTCGTCCTGTTCCGCCGTCGTGCAGTGGAAAATGCTAACGTCGTGAAACAACGTGCAGGCAAGGCTAACAAGGTGGCAGCCAAACGCTTGAAGAAAGCGGCTACACTGATGAAGGCTGGACGTGCCAACGAATTCTACGACGAGGTACTGCGGGCTCTTTGGGGGTATGTGGGTGACAAGCTCAGTATGCCTGTTGAGCAGCTTTCACGCGAGAATATCAGTCAGCAGCTGGAAACTCGCAACGTTGGCGAGGAAACTATCCGCCAGTTTATCGAGGCGCTCGATGCTTGCGAGTTTGCGCGCTATGCCCCAGGCGACGCCACTGGAAATATGAATAAGGTATATGATACGGCTATGGCCACCATTACGCAAATTGCATCGGCCCTACGCAAGGGTGGTGCGGCAGGCAGCAGGCAGAATACTTCTGCACAACTTTTGTTGTTGTTAATAGTCACCCTCACATCGTTCCTACCTCTTTCCGCAGTAGCCGTTACTAAGCAAGCAGCCGACAGCGCTTATGCCCAAGAGAACTACCAGCAGGCGGCACGGATGTACGAAGAACTGTTAAAGCAAGGAGTTTCGTCAGACCTGTATTATAATTTGGGCAATGCCTATTACCGTATGGACAATATGACGCAGGCCGTGCTGAACTACGAACGGGCCCAGTTGTTGTCGCCCGGTGACCGAGACATTCGCATCAACCTACAAATGGCTCGCGCCAGAACTATTGATAAAACGGTGCCCGAGTCGGAGATGTTCTTCGTTACGTGGTATCGCTCGTTGGTCAATCTGACGAGCGTCGACGGCTGGGCGTGGATGGCAATAGCCTCACTTGTGGCCGCCATCGTGCTTTCCCTTGTCTACCTTTTTGCCAGCGCCATTGTCCTGCGCAAGGTAGGTTTCTTTGGAGGATTGACCTTTGTACTGCTCTTCCTGTTCAGCAATTTCTTTGCATGGCAGCAGAAACGTGCATTGACTCACCGCACGGGAGCCATTATTATACGCTCCTCAGTGCCTGTCAAAAGCACACCCGCCAAGAATGGGACAGACCTCTTTATCCTGCACGAAGGAACAAAGGTAGATGTTACGGACGACAGCATGAACGGTTGGCGCGAGATACGTGTTGCCGACGGCAAGGAGGGGTGGCTGGAGACCTCCCAGATAGAAATCATATAAAGACAGACTAAAGAGCAACTACAAAATATGGAAGAAATCATCAGTTTCGACAAGCACCTGCTGTTGATGGTCAATGGCAGCGACTCCCTGTTCCTCGACCATCTCGTGATGACCCTCACCAATGCCCGCACATGGATTCCGCTTTATCTCGGACTGCTCTATGTGGTGATTAAGACCTATGGCCGCAATTGGCGCGAGGTGTTCTATGTGCTCGCCGCAGCAGGCCTCTGTGTCCTGCTGGCGGGTAGCGTCGACGATATGCTGGTCAAACCCCTTGTTGCCCGCTGGCGTCCCACCCACGACCCGGAGATTGGTGCACTTGTCGATGTTGTTAACGGCTATCGTGGCGGCAGCTACGGTTTCTTCTCCGCCCATGCCTCTAATACGTTCAGCATTGCCGTATTCTTCTCGTTGCTCATGCGACAGCGCCTGCTGACCGTTTTCCTCGTCCTCTGGTCGCTCGTCAACTGCTGGACGCGCCTCTATCTTGGCGTCCATTATCCGGGCGACATTCTGGTCGGCCTGCTGTGGGGTGGCCTTGTGGGCTATTGCGTCTATCGCTGTTATTGCCGCGTTACTATTCCCGTGAACTATGACCTGCGCCTTTGTCTTGTCCCCGTTTGCATCCTGCTCATAACGGTCGTCAGCGCCATAGTACAGGCGGCTCTCTATTCCTAATTTAGGGATATATGATTTACCTGCTATTGATATTCCTGCTGGGAATGATGACACCCATTCAGACCGCAGCAAATTCGCGTCTGCGCCAGTCTGTCGTATCACCGTTTGTAGCTTCGTTAGTATCATTCTCAATAGGCACACTCTATTTGACGATAGTAACCATAATGCAGGACAACTCGTTAGCTATCAGTGCTGAGACTTTCCACAACCTCCCCTGGTGGTCGTGGCTTGGTGGGATGTGCGGATTGTACGGGCTGACAGTAAACATCGTTATCTTCCCTAAACTTGGCAGCGTGCAGACTGCATTGATGCCAATGCTCGGACAAATGAGTATGGGAATGTTGATAGACCATTTCGGGTGGTTTCGCTCCGCCGTCTATCCACTTACGACGTTACGACTGGCTGCGCTGGCTATAATTCTCATAGGGGTCTACATGGTTGTAATTAAGAAAGGCGAACAGAGCAAGGGCAGTAACTTACTGCTGTGGCAAATTATCGGCATAAGCGGAGGAATGATGTTTGCGATGCAGCCGCCAATGAATAGCCTGCTGTCGGAAGAACTCTCGTCTGCCGTCTCCGCAGCATTTATTTCATTCCTGTCGGCAACGGTAGCGCTGTATGCCATAGTGCTGTTGCGTAAGGGTGACCGATGCCACCTTCCACAAATATTCACCAACAGAGGCCCCTGGTGGTCGTGGCTTGGCGGCATTATCGGTGGAACATTCGTCACGGGCTTTGCTTTCTTTGCTTCAAAAGTCGGCATAGGGCTGCTATTAGTCACAAGCATTTGCGGACTACTGACCTGCAGCCTCGTTATCGACAAGTACGGCCTGTTGGGTGCTACTAAGAAGACAATAGGAACCATACAATATGTAGGCCTATTGTGCGTCGTGGCGGGTATAGTCATTTTACGGTTGAATTGATAGGAGATAGCTAATCGTTAGCGATGAAGCGGCACTTCGTTGATAACGAGAATACGGCTCGTCAATAGCGCGGAGTATGCGCACCGATAGTGCGGACTAT
>JAFLSF010000027.1 GCA_022511045.1 Prevotella sp. | reverse complement strand
GCAGTGAGCAAATTCGTGAGCGTGTCGTCCGAGCCCGCAAGATACAAGAGGAACGATTTAAGCAGCATCGTGGCATCCACTGTAATGCTATGATGACTGAGCGGATGTTGCACGAATACGCCGAGCTCGACGAGTCGTCACTCGATATGCTTCGCATGGCGATGGAACGTTTGAAACTCTCCGCCCGTGCTTATAGCCGTATCCTCAAGGTCGCCCGCACCATTGCTGACCTCGAGGGCTCTGAACGTGTCCAGTCTCAACACATTGCCGAAGCCATCGGGTATAGGAATCTGGATAGAGGGGATTGGGCAGAACGAGGATTTTAATATAATTATTTATGGAGGCAACAACATTATGAATGTATGACCAAAAATATTAATATACAAGGTATTATAAATAAAATAATGCTTCCTATAAACAAGAATCAAAGGTTTTACTTGTCGATAATTGTTTTGTTTAGTATCTCCATACTTTTTATAGAATATGGAAGATGTAGTAGGATGCGTGCAGGCTTGGAAATGTTTGCTGATGTTTATTTTCTTTGCGTAATTATCACGATCCTTCCTGTCAAATTACGGAAACCAATCAAATATATAGTCTTTGGATTATTGTATGTTATAGGGCTCGTTGATATGGTTTGTTATCAAATCATGGGTACAGCTCTTGTTCCAGCTGTTGTGCAAACTTGGCTGCAAACAAATATACAAGAGGCTACGGAAGTTCTTCATACATATTTGAAACCGAGTCTGTTGTTTTCTCCTATTGCTTTATTCTTCATTCTACCATTATTCGTTTATTTCATTAAAGGAAAAACTCTAAATCTTCACCGATACCTGTTATTTCTGCTATTTGTCCTGACATTGACATCTGCTGTCTATGGTATTAATAACAAACGTTATCTTCATAATATTTATACACGTGTTTCTGATGATGATATGGAGGAATTTGTAGATAATGGGTTATCCATGACACATGAATATTTGCCTATCTATAGACTTGGTCTGTCAATAAAGGAAATCCAGCGTTTTTCGGAAATGAGGAATCGTTTGCTGACAAATGTCAAAAACACACGAGTGGATTCCTGCTCTTTTGAATCACCTATTATTGTGCTTATTATTGGAGAGAGTTACAATAGGCATCACTCTTCACTTTATGGATATGACATACGGACAACCCCTTATCAAGAATACCTTTATAAAGAAAAGAATCTATATTCATTCAAAAATGTCATAGCCTCCTACAATCTCACATTTAAATCTTTTCAGAATATGATGACATTGTATGATTATGACAGTAAAGGTCAATGGTATAACTATCCAATATTGCCTGCGCTATTCAAAAGAGCTGGTTATAAAGTAAATTTTATCAGTAACCAATATACACTTGATAAGGCATCTGCATTTACAGACTATACAGAAGATGTTTTTATGAACAATCCTGAAATTACCAGTTATATGTTTGATTGGCGTAATGAGAAAAGCTATTCCTATGATATGGATTTAATTAATGACTATTTATCTGTGCCAGACACTATTGGTACGATGCCACAATTTGTAATTTTCCATTTCATCGGCATGCATGCTGATTTTCGGTCTCGCTATCCAACGGAACAAGCGGTTTTTAGTGCAGCCAATTATCATCGTACAGATTTGAACAACGAAGAAAAGCAAGTTCTTGCGGACTATGACAATGCTGTTGTTTATAATGATTATGTGATAAACAATATTATAGATGTTTTTTCACAAAAAGATGCCATTGTCATTCATGTACCTGACCATGGAGAACTGGTATATGATGGATGCCAAGAAATGGGAAGGAACCAGAAACTCCAACGAAAATATATCATCCCGCAGTATGATATCCCTTTTTGGATTTATTGCTCCAATACATACAAGAAGGAGCATCCTGCCATTTGTCGTCAAATTGAAAATGCAACGGAACGTCCTTTTATGACGGATGATCTACCCCATCTTTTGCTATATCTTGCAGGTATTAAGTGTAAATGGTATCAGCGAGAACGCAATCTAATAGACAATTCCTATAATTCGACAAGAAAACGTTTTATTAGAGGGGAAATAGATTATGACAAGTTATAAGTAAATATAATACAAAGACTATGAAGAAGATTTTAACGAGTTTATTAACTCTAATGGGACTGACGTGCGCTTGTGCGCCATCTGTTGCCGAGGGCTATGAGATGGATGTGTTTAAGACAAAGAGTGGAAAGGAGGTGACATTCCATGCTTTAGTACATGCCAGTATTCGGGTGGAGTACGATGGTAGGGAAATTATCATCGACCCTGTTACAAAGTTGGGAAATAAGGTGATAGACTATACGAAGATGTCCAAAGCCGACTATGTTTTTGTGACTCACGGGCATTTTGACCACTTTGACAAGGAGGCTATCCGTGTGCTTTCTGACGACAAGACGCTGGTGGTGACGAACAAACGTTGCGCCGAAATGTTAGGTGCAGGCAAAGTGATGGCTAATGGCGACGTGCTACAAATAGCCGATGACATCACCGTAGAGGCCGTTCCTGCCTATAACACCACAGAAGGGCATTTGCAGTTCCATCCTAAAGGCCGCGACAACGGCTATGTGCTGACCATTGACGGTTTGCGCATCTATGTGACTGGTGATACGGAGGACATCCCAGAGGTGGCCAATCTCCATGATATTGACATAGCTTTCTTGCCTTGTAATCAGCCATACACTATGACTACCAACCAATT
Organism: Prevotella sp.; assembly: GCA_022511045.1. Classification (GTDB taxonomy): domain Bacteria; phylum Bacteroidota; class Bacteroidia; order Bacteroidales; family Bacteroidaceae; genus Prevotella. Next base: position 26,752 of record JAFLSF010000027.1, on the reverse strand, counting down.
GGTAAATGTAGCCAGAGTGTTGAAACCCAGTGTGCTTTTTCCTTATCACTATGGTCAAACAGATGTTACCCAGCTTCCTGCCCAGCTAAAGCAGGAGGGCATTGATGTGCGCATCAGACACTACGAGTAGAGTAGGAGATTGTGAACTACAAGTCATCTTGCAACTGAGTTGCAGAAATCAAGCATTTTTATCTGGTCGCAACCAGATTGCAAACATTATTCTGTACCTTTGTGCCCTAATAAGATATAGGGTTAGACGAGTCGTAAGCTAAGGTGTAGTTCATGTTTCATAGAATAATAAAGTTTTCTATAGTACACAAACTGGTAATAGGGATATTCACCATAATACTTATTGCATGGGGTAGTTGGTCGTTATCGCAATTGCCGTTTGATTCTACTCCTGATATTACCAATAATCAAGTACAGGTCATATCACAGGCTCCTTCGATGGGAGCGCAGGAAGTCGAGCAGTTAATAACTACTCCGATAGAGATGGCGCTTGCCAATATTCCCGAAGTGACAGAACGTCGGAGCATAAGTCGAAGCGGTCTGTCGGTTATCACCCTGGTGTTTAATGACGATGTGGATGTCTATTGGGCTCGGGAGCAAGTAAGTCAGTCACTCAGAGAGGCAGAAGAACAGGTTTCTTCGTCTTTAGCGACCATAGGGATGGCACCAATCTCTACAGGTCTGGGAGAGATTTACCATTATACTATACGACCAGAGAAAGGTTATGAAGACAGATATTCCCTTGAGGAAATTCGAGAATTGCAAGACTGGATAGTCAGGAAACAACTATCTGGTACGGAAGGAGTTGCAGAAGTCAGTGGCTGGGGCGGATTTGTGAAACAATTTGAGGTGGCAGTTGATGCAGATAAGCTGACGGCTGCAGGATTGAGCCTTTCTGATGTCTATGATGCTTTGGAGGCCAATAATTCAAATAGCGGAGGTAGCTATATAGAGAAAGATTCTCGTCAATACTTTATACGAGGTATAGGCGTTGCAGGGGTCTTAGACGATATAAAGGCTATACCCGTTAGAACACCAGAAGGCTCTATAGTAAGGGTTGGAGATGTTGCAGACGTGCGCATAGGGCACGCAACCCGTTATGGTGCCGTAACACGAAACGGAGAAGGAGAGGTCGTTGCAGGAATCGCTCTAATGTTGAAAGGTGAGAACTTTAAAAAAGTTAGTAGAAATGTAAAGGAGCGAATAGCCCAAATACAGAAAAACTTGCCAGAGGGAATCGTTATAGAACCATTTATTGACAGGACAGACTTGGTGAACCGCGTCACCAACACAATCGCTACGAATCTTATAGAAGGTGGCCTTATCGTTATTTTTATCCTTGTGCTGTTCTTGGGAAATATGAGGGCAGGTTTGGTCGTTGCCTCCGTTATTCCTTTGTCAATGCTTTTTGCTTTTGGAATGATGAAGTTGTTTGGTATCAGCGGCAATCTGATGAGTCTTGGGGCAATTGATTTCGGATTGATAGTTGATGGGGCGGTCATCATAGTCGAGGCGGTCTGCCAACATATATTTAGACATCGGGGAGCGTTTGAGGGTAGAGAACTTACCCAACATGAGATGGATGAGGAAGTTCTTCTTTCAGCCTCGAAAATAAGAAAGAGTGCTGCTTTTGGAGAAATCATCATTATGATTGTATATCTTCCATTGCTTACATTAGGTGGCATAGAAGGAAAACTTTTTCGGCCGATGGCTCTGACTATCTTCTTTGCCATTCTTGGAGCCTTTATTTTGTCGCTTACCTATGTTCCAATGGCAGCCTCGTTGTTTTTGAGCAAACAGACCACACACAAAGAAAATATCTCAGACAAGATAATGGCTTTCTCTCGTAGAATATATCAGCCAGTCTTGGTCTCCTGTCTAAATAGGCACAAAATACTGATAGGCACAATGGCTATGCTGTTCGGATGTAGTCTCTGGTTATTTACAAGATTGGGCGGCGAGTTTATCCCTAATCTTGAGGAAGGCGATTTTGCTGTGGAAATCAGCATGGCTCAAGGAACGTCTCTGTCACAGATGGTCAAAACGATGACGATGGCGGAGAAAATAGTGAAAGAACAGTTTCCAGAGGTTAGACAGGCTGTTACTCGCATCGGAAGTGCTGAGATACCTACAGACCCGATGCCAGTTGAACGAGCTGATATGCTGATAGCCCTTAAACCGAAGAAAGAGTGGACGTCAGCGAAAACCACAGAGGGACTAATGGAAAAGATAGAGGAAGCATTAAGTGTGATTCCTGGGATGGATGTAGAAGTGAGTCAACCTATCCAGATGAGAAACAACGAGCTAATAACGGGAATCAAGCAAGATGTTGCCATTATGATTTACGGTGATGATTTAGAGGAGTTGAGCCAGCAGGCTAATAAGGTGTCTAAGCTAATCCAGCATGTAGATGGGGTTATTGACCCAAAGGTGGAGAAAGTGAGGGGACTCCCTCAGATTCAGATAGATTTCGATATTGACCGCTTGTCAGCTTATGGGATGAATATTAGCGATGCAAATAATGCAGTGTCGACTGCTTTTGCTGGACGAAAGGCTGGGGTAATTTATGAGGGGGAGAAAAGGTTTGATTTAGTGGTTCGGCTTGAAGATAAATTACGCCAAGACATAGATGCGGTCAGATACCTTCACATTCCCCTGCCTGACGGAACTTTTATTCCTCTTGAAAACATTGCAGACGTAAGTTTTAAGGAGACTCCAGCCCAAATAACCCACGATAATGGGGAAAGACGCATATATGTGGGCTTTAATGTTAGAGGTCGAGATATGCAATCTACCGTAGAGGAAATCCAGCAGATAATTGACGAGAATCTTAGTTTGCCAGTAGGTTACTATTACACTTTTGGCGGCGAGTTCCAGAATCTAAAGGAAGCAAAAGACCGACTTTCGTTGGCTGTTCCAATAGCATTGGTTCTGATTCTTTTGTTGCTATATGTAACACTCCACAATGTATGGGAGACGCTTTTCGTATTCTCCGCCATACCTTTGTCCCTTATCGGAGGAGTGGTGGCCTTATGGCTAAGAGGGATGCCATTCAGTATATCCGCAGGAGTAGGATTTATAGCCTTATTCGGTATAGCGGTCTTAAACGGTATAGTTCTTATAGGACAGTTTAACAACTTGGAGAAGGAGGGCATCGTAGATATACGGCAACGGGTGATATTAGGATGTGAGGAGCGATTGCGCCCTGTTATGATGACTGCATTCGTAGCCTCTTTGGGCTTTCTGCCTATGGCATTGTCAACTGGTGACGGAGCAGAGGTTCAAAGGCCGCTGGCCACTGTGGTGATAGGAGGACTACTAACAGCAACTGTTCTGACACTGGTGGTTCTGCCCGCCATTTACGAAACATTTACTAAAAAGAAATAAGGCATGAGATATATCATAATATCTATTCTTATTGTTGCAGGGATGCCATTATCAGCTCAGCAAACGCCGTTGAAGCTGTCTTTAAAAGATTGTATAGATATTGCCTTAACTCATAATCTGTCATACAAGTCTGCCGAAATGTCCGTTAACCAGTCGCGGTTAATGGAAGGAACATCCTTTGATGTACCTCAGACAATGATTTCTTTAGTACAGACTACGACAGATGGGGGAGGCCCTGATAATGGGTTAAAGTTTTCACAAGAGTTCGATTTCCCTACGATGTATATCGCCAAGCACAAATATCTAAAATCGGAGACGGAATTAGAAAGACGCAAGGCAGAAATGACAAAGAACGACATTATAAGTGAGGTATGTTCGCTATATTATTCGCTCATTTATAGTAGGGATATATGCTCAATTGTAACAGCCCAAGACTCTCTTTATGAAAAGTTCTGTAATGTGGCAAAAGCGAGATATGATGCTGGGGAGGCCAGTCGTCTTGAATGGCTAAGTGCCCGCCGATTATGGAACGAAAACAAACTTACGTTGGAGCGGACTTTGTATGAACATGCTGCTCTGATGCTTAGGTTGCAGGCCGCATTAAATGTTGATTATGCCGTAGAGCCGATTGAAGAACGGCTTTCACCTATAGAAGGATATATCCCAGAAGACTCCATCAATTTTGCCTTAACGCCTGAGGGAATGGTCGCGGACGGAAAACTAAGGGTGGCGAAGCAAAACCATAGTTTGGCCAAGCAGGGGTTTATGCCAACCCTTAACATCGGAGCCACATGGCAATTCTTGATAGAAGGATTCAATCCTTACCATATAGACAGACCTCGATTTGAAAAGGGGAACTTCGTAGGTTTTGAGGTGGGTGTCAGCGTACCCTTGCTTTTCGGTGCACAGAGGGCAAAGACGCGTGCCGCAAGTAAAGCGATAGAGGCCGAAGAATTAAGAATAGCCAAGTATAAAAATAGGCAACTGTCAGAATATCAGATGCTGAGCGATGATTATGCAAGTGCCTTGAGTTCTATAGAGTACTATCAAAACACGGGCTTATTGGAAGCGGAGGAGATGGTTAGGCTTTCTGTGGTTTCTTATGAATTAGGAGAAATAGGGTATGAGGAACATGCGAGTCATTTAGAAAAATCTTTTGCTGTACGGAGAGCTTACTTAGAAACAGTTGAAAGATATAATCAGACAATTATTAAACTGAAACATATAAAAGGAGAGTTATGAGAAAGATATTATATTTCATATTTATATACATAATAGGACTACTTGGCGGAAGTTGTTCTAACCCAACAACATCCCATATCTCAACAGAGGAAGAACACAAATCGGAAGAAATAAAATTAACTGCTGCGCAGGTAAAAGCCGTTGACATTCAAATCGGTGAAATATCCCTTGTAAGCCTTGGGGTGACGCTGAAGGCCAATGGTGAATTGGTGGTAAATCCTCAAGACGAGGCTCTGATAGCTCCATTAGCATCGGGACTTGTCAAGCGGATATTAGTGAAAGAAGGGGATAGGGTCGCGAAAGGGAGTGTTGTTGCCTATATGGAGAACTTCGAGGTCGTCGGCCTTCAACAAGATTATCTGGTAGCAAAAGAGGAGGAGATGCTGGCAAATCAAGAGTTAGAGCGCCAGAAAGCATTGGCTAAGGAAGGAGCAGGCATTAAAAAGAATCTTCAGCAGGCGGTTACTAATGCACAAATAGCGTCCACTAAAACGGCTATGTTAAGCCGACAATTGACTTTATACGGAGTAAACCCTTCTACTATAGGCAAAGGCCACCTGATGACTGAGATGCCGCTGACCAGTCCTATATCGGGCATAGTGACTGAAGTCAATTGTACGATGGGTAGCTATGCCGATTTACAAGCGCCGCTGATGAAAGTCGTAAACAACGCAGCCATATATTGCCGCCTAAACATCTTTGAAAAGGATATGGCGGCTGTTTCCCAAGGGCAAAAGGTAGAAATACGACTCATAAATCGCCCCAAAATTCTCCTTGAAGGAGAAGTCGTTTTATTAACTCAGGCAATAGAGACGGGCACAAAATCCTTGACAGCCCGAGTCAAAATTCTGGATAGAAAGAACAATGACTTGGTGCCAGGTATGCCTGTTATTGGTATCATAACCTCTGAAAATTCAGAAGTAGAGGCATTGCCTGACGATGCAATTGTTATATCAGAAGGTAAACACTATGTCTTTGCGTTAGATGGACAGGAAGAAGAAAACGGTCAAGTGATGACGCACTTTAAAAGCATTGAGATAATACCAGGGATGAAAGACCGAGGCTACACCCAAGTTAAATTTCCAATTCCCGTTAAGAGTGGCACTCAGTTTGTAGTCAAAAATGCTTTCTATTTGGGCTCAATGATGTCAGAACATGGTGATCATGAGCACTAATATCCTCACCGTCATTGCCCCCTATGGACGTTACTGATGCGTATAGGCCTCATTGGTCATGCGGCCTATACACGTTGGAAGAATTCTTAACATTTATTTTCTTGCAAGAAATCCACACAAAACATGGAACTTCCTACACGTTAGTTCGTAGTATTTGGCGAATTTCTTAATAAAATAACACCTACCTATACGCAAACGCTCTGTGTATAAGCATCTCCAAAGGTTTAGGGTATGTATTAGGTGTTTTTGAGAATTACTCACTTTTGCAAAATAATAACCTCTGAATGAATATTTTTAAAAAGGTAGATACTATTTGAGAAATTTATTGTATCTTTGCATCGGTTCGGGGAGAAATCCGGATCATAGAAAGCATTCGCTATTATTTCGCGCATAGCCAAGAAAAGCCTCGCAAACTTAATTTGGTATAGCAAGTCCGAAATAATATGTGACAAGTTGCTCGTATAGAGCCCTTTGTCCCGCTTGGTTTAGCGATGCACAACGTTAAAGCGTGGTGTATTACAAGCGGGACAGAGGTACCAATGCGAGGCTGCCTCTTGCTATGCGCAATAAGAGCATCACGCTTCTTTTTGTGTTATGGCGTGATTGATAGTTAGAGTGCTTTGGGTTTAAAACATTCAGCCGTAAGGTATGTATAATTAAATTATTCTGAGAATTATGAAGAAAACTAAGACATTGGGCATCTGGATGCTCGCAGTGACAATGATTTTGCAGGTAATGGCCTGTAGTAAGGACAGCGAAGACAATAGCACGGTAAACGTGAGTGAGGCTGTCGGCACGTGGATGTGTGTAGAGAGCACGGATACTTATAGGGGAGTCTCGTATACGGGTTTAATGGTAGGAACTGAAGTGATAATTCGATCCGACGGCACTTTTTCATCAACTGCATCATCATCTACGTCTGTTATGGGACAGTCTGGAACATATGCCATAAACGGTAACACTATTACTGCTAAGAATGCTAATGGCTTTACCTTTGTAGTCACTGCAACTATAGGTGCCAATAAAATGACATGGAAAGGGACTGCTAGTAATGGGGTGAGTTTCTATTATATCTTTCAAAGAGAATAGCATTGGAGAGTTCTCTCCAATGCTAATAGGTAATGGTAAGAGGCTTAACGAATAAACCTCTTACCACTTTTCGTTTTAATTCCTAAATACCAGCCCGTCGCCGAACTCGTCGATGATGATGGGCCTTGAGCGGTCTATCTGTTCGGCCAGAATCTTGCGGGACAGGTCGTTCAGCACGAGGTTTTGGATAGCACGCTTCACAGGACGGGCACCAAATTCTGGGTCGAAACCCTCTTGTGCCAGATAATGGATAGCTTGCTCAGTAGTTTCCAGACTGATGCCTTGAGGATTCAGCATATCTGTGACTTTCTTCATCTGTAGGCGTACTACGTCGGCAATCTGCTCCTGCGTTAGTTGCTGGAAAGTGATAATCTCGTCAATGCGGTTTAGGAACTCCGGCCGCATGGTCATTCGCAACTGTTCGCGGGTGGCATTGGAGGTCATAATGATAATGGTGTTCTTGAAATTGGCCGTCCTGCCCTTATTGTCCGTCAGTCGTCCGTCGTCCAATACTTGTAATAAGATGTTGAACACGTCGGGGTGTGCCTTTTCTATTTCATCGAACAACAGTACACTATAAGGTTTGCGACGCACGGCTTCCGTCAGTTGTCCTCCCTCATCATATCCTACATAACCTGGAGGCGCACCAATCAGGCGTGAGACGGTATGTTTTTCTTGATATTCCGACATATCGATACGCGTCATCATCTGCTCGTCGTTAAACAGGTACTCTGCCAATGCCTTGGCCAGTTCCGTCTTGCCTACACCTGTTGTGCCGAGGAAGATGAACGAGGCGATGGGGCGCTTGGGGTCTTGTAGCCCAGCACGGCTACGGCGGACGGCATCTGAGACGGCCGTAATGGCCTCGTTTTGTCCAATGACCCGCTTGTGCAGCTCCTCCTCCAAATGCAGGAGTTTGTCGCGCTCGCTTTGTAACATACGGGTGACAGGTATACCTGTCCAACGACTAACTACCTCGGCAATATCATCGGCAGTAACCTCTTCACGCACCATAGCGTTTCCGTCTTGCGCTGAGGCCAGTTGAGATTGAATTTGCTTGATGTCGTCCTCAAGGGTCTTCATCTTGGAATAGCGTATCTCAGCTACCCGTCCGTAGTCGCCCTCTCGTTCGGCTCGTTCAGCCTCTAATTTCAGTTGTTCCATCTCCTGCTTGTCCTGCTGTATACGGTTGATGAGCTGTCGCTCACCTTCCCACTTGGCGCGGAATTGCTGCTCTTGCTCGCGCAGTTCTGCAATCTCTTTGTCCAAGTCGGCCAATTTGTTGGAAGGACCAGCTGAATCGCTGGCACTTGTATGCTCACGCTTAATGCTTTCGCGTTCAATCTCCAATTGAGCCAGTCGGCGCATAATTTCGTCCAGTTCCTCAGGCACCGAGTCTCGTTCCATACGTAGCTTGGCAGCCGCCTCGTCCATCAGGTCGATAGCTTTGTCAGGGAGAAAACGCTCGGAGATGTAACGTTCGGATAACTGTACGGCGGCAATACAGGCATCGTCTTGTATGCGTACTTTGTGATGGTTTTCATAGCGTTCTTTCAATCCGCGCAGAATACTGATGGCTGAGAGCTCGTCGGGCTCGTCGACCATAACAGTCTGAAAACGACGTTCCAAAGCCTTATCTTTCTCAAAGTATTTTTGATACTCGTTCAGCGTTGTGGCCCCAATGCTTCTGAGTTCGCCACGAGCCAGTGCCGGCTTCAGAATGTTGGCAGCATCCATAGCTCCCTCGCCACCACCAGCACCCACCAAAGTGTGTATCTCGTCGATGAAAAGAATAATACGCCCTTCGCTCTTAGTTATCTCGTTGATGACGCTCTTTAAACGCTCCTCAAACTCTCCCTTGTACTTAGCACCCGCCACCAGCGCACCCATATCCAGCGAGAATAATTGTTTGTCTTTCAGATTCTCTGGCACGTCACCACGCACAATGCGTTGCGCCAACCCCTCGACAATAGCTGTCTTACCAGTGCCAGGTTCACCTATCAGAATAGGATTGTTCTTTGTGCGGCGCGACAGAATCTGCAGCACGCGACGTATTTCATCGTCACGTCCGATAACAGGGTCCAGTTTGCCTTTACGGGCTAACTCTACTAAGTTTTTCGCATATTTCTCCAATGACTGATAGTTATCGTCAGCACTCTGACTCTGCACCTTTTGGCCTTGCCGAAGTTCTTCGATGGCGGCTCTCAGTTCGCGCTCCGTTACGCCTGCATCCTTCAAAATACGACCAGCCGTCTGCCCGTCTGTCAAAAGTGCCAACAATAGCGGCTCCACTGAGACGAACTCGTCGCCCATCTTTTGGGCATAGTCTTGTGCTTTCAATAGCACGCGGTTGGCGTCACTACTCAAGTGAGGGTCGCCGCCTGTTACTCGAGGCAGGTGTTGCAGTTCCGACTGTACCAACATCTCTATCTGTTGTGCGTTGACGCCTAACTTCTGTAATAAGAAGTTGGCCACATCTTTCGCCTGGTTCATGATACCTGCCAATAGGTGTACAGGTTCTATCATTTGCTGCCCGTTACGTTGTGCAGTGTTGACTGCCTCTTGAACAGACTCTTGCGCTTTGATTGTAAACTTGTCTAATGTCATATTTAATCCTCCTAAAATTTCCAGTTATCCATCAACTAATGTGCCGAGGCAAAAAGAGCAGACAAAACGTCAGAAGTTGCTGACGTTTTGGCAGACGCGTTAAATAAACACAAAAAGGAAGTAGCGGTGTGTCCTATTATAAGTATTATAAGTATATTTGCAGTAAATTGAACGAAGAATGGCAAAAGATAAGGTGATGTATGTCTGCAATAATTGTGGACAAGAGTCGGCTAAATGGATTGGCAAGTGCCCAGCTTGTGGACAGTGGAACACGTTCAAGGAAGTACGGAACGTTCCCTCCTCCCTTTCAGAGCGAAAAGGGAATTGGAAGGTTGCAGGCGGCATTTCGGATAAAGGACGTGATACCGCTAAGGTGTTGCGATTGAGTGACATTTCTGCACATGATGACCCTCGTATAGATATGCAGGACGCTGAGCTAAACCGCGTATTAGGCGGTGGATTGGTTCCTGGTAGCATCGTGCTATTGGGCGGTGAACCAGGCATCGGCAAGTCTACGTTATCACTCCAGACTATGCTCCATATCTCAAGAGGCGGACAAAAATCTTTGAAGGTGTTATACGTCAGTGGTGAGGAGAGTGCCCATCAGCTAAAGATGAGAGCAGAGCGAATAGTGAAAGGAAATAGTAATGGTGAGAACGACAATTTCCTCATTCTCTGTGAGAATTCGCTGGAAGCCATCTTTGAACACATTAAGGAAGTGCAACCCGAGTTGATGGTCATCGATTCTATACAGACCATTTCGACAGAAGACGTTGAGTCGAGTGCGGGCAGCATTGCCCAGGTTCGTGAGTGCGCCTCTGCCTTGTTGCGCTTTGCCAAGTCAAGTAGCGTGCCTGTCATCCTTATCGGTCATATCACTAAGGAGGGTACGCTGGCAGGACCTAAAATCTTGGAGCATATTGTTGACACCGTTATCCAGTTCGAAGGCGACCAACATTATATGTACCGTATTTTAAGGAGCATTAAGAACCGTTTTGGCAGTACTTCGGAGTTAGGTATTTACGAAATGCAACAGACTGGGCTTCGCCAAGTAAATAATCCTTCGGAACTCTTGCTGACAGACAATCACGACGGACTCTCGGGCGTAGCCATTTCAAGTGCCATTGAGGGTGTTCGGCCTTTCCTGGTCGAAACGCAGGCATTAGTATCGTCGGCGGCTTACGGAACACCCCAGCGCTCAGCCACAGGTTTTGACCAACGGAGATTGAACATGTTGTTGGCTGTGTTGGAGAAACGGGTGGGTTTTAAACTGATGCAGAAAGATGTGTTTCTGAATATTGCAGGTGGGCTTAGGGTAACGGATATGGCGATGGACCTCTCAGTTATCGCCGCCGTTTTGTCGAGCAATGTCGACACGCCGATAGAAGAAGGTTGGTGTATGGCTGGTGAAGTAGGCTTGAGTGGTGAAGTGCGTCCTGTAGCCCGCATTGAACAGCGCATCTCGGAGGCTGAGAAACTTGGTTTCCAGCATATCATTATCCCCAAATATAACCTGTCTGGGTTAGATAAAAAGAAATTCAAAATAGACCTCGTCCCTGTCCGCAAAGTAGAGGAAGCATTACGAGCCCTCTTTGGTTAAAGGTCGTATTGCGTGGTGTCGTTAATGCCAGCCTTGCTGAATGCTTCTCGCCGTTCGACGCAGGTTCCGCATTTACCGCAGTGCTGCTCACCACCTTTGTAGCAGGACCAAGTTCTGGAATAGTCAATACCTAATGCCTGACCACGACGGACAATATCCGCCTTGGTCAGGTTGGTGTATGGTGAGTGTAACCCGACTTTTACAAATGTTCCTGTCTGTGCAGCCTTGTTGAAGGCATCGACAAACTGTGGTGTACAGTCGGGATAGATGGTATGGTCGCCTCCGTGATTAGCCATCATAACATATCTCAAACCATTGGATTCGGCAATACCAACGGCAATAGAAAGCATGATGCCATTACGGAAAGGAACCACAGTAGATTTCATATTTTCATCGGCATAATGACCCTCGGGGATTTCTTCGCCACCCTTCAAGAGTGAGCTCTTGAAATACTGTGCCATAAAATCAAGCGGAATGACAATATGGCGAATTCCTAATTGCTGGCAGTGCCAACGGGCAAAAGGAATTTCACGGGCATTGTGCTTTGAGCCGTAGTCAAATGAAATAGCCAAAGCAATACGATCCTGTTCGTCATATAATAAAGTGGTAGAGTCCACACCACCGCTGAGTATCAATACCGAATCTTTCATATTAGGTCGCAAAGGTACGAAATATTCCGTAATTCGTCACAAGTAATTCGTAATTATTTGCTAACTTTGCAGTCTAATTGGAGAAACAGAATACAGAAATGAAGCAAAAGATAATTATGGCAGCTTTACTCTGCTGGGCACAGAGCGTATGGGCAGAGGAGTATAAGACGGCAGGCGACGGCATGGAATATTCTTTCAGCATGCTGGCTCAACTGGCTGGTACGGGTGTAGAGCAACAAGGCGACGACTACGTGGTTTCGCAAGACCTAACGATTGCTGAGGGCGACCGGTTTCGTTTGGACGATGGTGTTACCATCCGCTTTGCTCAGAACGTTAGGCTGACTATTGAGGGCGAGGCCGATTTTCAGCAGACAGCAGGCACAACATTCACTAGAGCTACTGATGTTGATGTGATAGGGGCTTCTATCCGTATTCAAACTACGGACGATATAAACATCAAGAAATGTATGTTCTATTATGTAGGCCTGGAACTAATGGGCGATGGAGGAGTGAACGTACAAGATTGTAACTTCTTCTATCACGATGGCTCTCAGGCCGCAGCCCTATATTTCATTAGCACAGGGCGGCAAAGCATCGTTGAGGACTGTCGGTTTGAGGCGTGTCAGAAGGCAGCTATCGGCAGTCCGGTTAATGCTATGCGGCCTTTGGTAGTCCACAACTGTACGCTTATCAAAAACTCTGCGGCTAATGGCAATGTGCCACAAATCAATGTTTCGGCGGCTCAAGGTATGCAGATTACAGACTGTACCATCATAGGCAATCCCGAGAACAATATGGTTGGTGGTATTGGTATTTCCAATTTTATGATGTACGATGCCGATTTGCTTATCACAGGCTGTACCATTGAGGACAATCGTTATGGCATTGGCACCGTAGGCCCCATAGCCCATGTCGTCATTAGTCATAACCAATTGCGAAATAACAAATATGAAACGAACCCCCTAAATGGCGGCAGTGGCATCAGTCTCTACGACCCCTATCAACAGACGAAAGCAGTAATTACAGGTAATCATATTGAGGGCTCGCTGTGGGGCATTACTATCATAGGTTGTCAAGACGTGAATATAGGCCGTACAGATGTTCCCGAAATGGACGAACGTTACAACGTTGGCGGCAATGTCTTCAAGGATAACGGCAACGACGGAGTATTGTACGATCTGTATAACAACTCCCCCAATACAGTTTATGCCCAGGGTAATATCTGGAATGTCAGTCAGCAGACACAGGAGCAAATCGAGACCGTTATCTTCCACAAGGTGGATGACGCTAACTTAGGTGAGGTCATCTTCTGGCCTGCTGCTTCGCCGACAGGCATTGACCGACAGGCTGAGGCTCAAGACCAGCGACCTTTCTCACGCTATAATCTTCATGGTGTGCGCATCGGAAATGCTTCAACACCGACGTCCCAGTTATCCTATTCAAAAGGCATATATATTATAAATGGCAAGAAAACGGTTCTATAGCGTTGTGGTCTCGCTCCTACTCTTCACCAGTTGCACCACCCTGCACACTGGCGACCTGCTGTTTCATGTTGCCGATAAGGGTAACTCCATAACCGATGTAACACCTGGCATGATAGACCACGTGGCTATTGTATTTTGTCGTGACAGTGTTATCGAGGCGGTTGGGCGGGGTGTGACAATCACGCCGCTGGACTCGCTGCGCAGTCAGCAGGGCTATTATATAATAGGTCGGGTGAAGGGAGTCGATGCGCGCTGTTCCGTTAATAACGCCCGTCAATATCTTGGTCGAGCCTACGATTACCTGTATTTGGCGGATAATGACGAAATCTATTGTTCAGAACTGGTGCAACTTTCCTTTGTCGATAAGCAGAGAAACCGATTGTTTGCGCCCGTTCCAATGTCCTTCCATGATGCTTCTGGCCAGATTACCCCTTACTGGACACAGTTTTATGCCCAAAGGGGTATGCAGGTTCCCGAGGGACAGCCAGGCACTAACCCTGGCGAGTTGTCCTGCCGTCATAATGTTCGCTTAAAGGGTAGGTTAAAATAAAGAGGTTCTTACTGCTGCACCAGTCCCATCTGACGAGCCTTCTCCATGAGCAACTGCATCAGTGGTTCCCGCTCGTTCTCCACCATGTTGTCCAACACAGCATCTTTCAGATATTGCTTCAGCCTACCAACCTCGCGGGAAGGTTGCAGATGAAACATCTCCATAATCTCGTTGCCGTCAATGACGGGTTGCAGCAGTCGTTTATAATCCTTCTCTTTCAAGTCGGTCAGTTTCTCGCGCACCATGCGGAAGTTCTCGAGGAAAATCTTCTTTTTCACCTCGTTCTTCGACGTGATGTCTGCTTCGCAAAGCGTCATCAAGTCGTCAATGTCGTCACCAGCGTCATTCAGCAGACGACGCACGGCAGAGTCTGTCACCTCGCTGTCGGCAATTGCCTGTGGCCGCATGTGCAGGTCTACTAACTTTTGCACATACTTCATTTCTGCACCCATAGGCAGTTTCAGCCGACGGAAGATGGCTGGCACCCTATTGGCTCCTAAGATGTTGTGGTTATGAAAAGTCCATCCTATGCTCGGTTCCCACCGCTTCGACTTCGTCTTCCCTATGTCGTGTAGCAGTGCCGCCCAGCGTAGCCACAGCGTCCCTCCGTCCTTTGCAATGTTTTCAAGCACTTGTAACGTATGGTAGAAGTTGTTTTTGTGCGCTTTGCCCTCGCGTTTCTCGGCAATGTCAAGTGCTGCCAATTCTGGTAATATGATGTTTAGCAGTCCGGCACGTTGCAGATATTCAAAGCCGATGCTGGGGTGAGGAGCCATCATAATTTTGTTTAGCTCCACCTCAATGCGTTCGCCGCTGACTATTTTAATGCGTTCGGCCATGCGGCTGAGCGCCTCGAAGGTCTCGTCTTCAATCTCAAAATTCAACTGAGTGGCAAAACGGATGCAGCGCATCATTCTGAGTGGGTCGTCAGAGAAAGTCACCTCGGGGTCAAGCGGAGTGGCAATGATGCCGTCTTCCAAGTCGGCAATGCCGTTGAAAGGGTCTACAAGCTCTCCAAATCTCTGGCGGTTCAGACAAATGGCCATAGCGTTAATGGTAAAGTCACGTCGGTTCTGGTCGTCTTCCAGCGTGCCGTCTTCGACGATTGGCTTGCGCGAATCGTGACTGTAACTTTCGCGACGGGCACCCACAAACTCCACTTCCATCTCCTCGTCGCGCGTTTTGCCAGCCCCGTGATATTTCACCTGTGCCGTTCCGAAGTTCTTAAAGACGCTCAAGTGTGCCCGTCTGCCTAATTGCTGTTTCAGTGCCGTTGCCACCTCAATGCCACTGCCCACCACTACCACGTCAATGTCGTTGGAGGGGCGTTCCAAGAAGATGTCGCGTACATAACCACCCACGACGTAGCACTCCACTCCCATTTGGTCGGCCACGTTGCCTATCTGGTGGAATATCTCCTTATCTAATATCTTTGCTAATGCTTGGTCTGAATACAGTTTCATGCTTTTGTCCTGTGTTGGGTGGCTTTGTCTTGCCCCTGTTGACATCGGGCCGTTAGGCTGGGCAGACTTTCGCGGGACAAAGGTACAAAATAATTATGAATTACGAATTGCGAATCGGAATTTTATTTGTACCTTTGCAAACATGATGGTAATCACATATATTATAATAGGTGTAGCCCTGGGATTGGGGGCGATGTATTTTGTGTTGAGTCCAAAGATAGGCCGCTTGTACGTAGAGTTGGCTCGGCGTGAAACGGAGATGCAGATGCTCTCCAAGCAACGCACGGAGGAGCAGGAAAAGAGTGAGCAGCGCTTTGCCGAGGAACGCCGCATGAGCGAGGAACGCTTTCTCGAGGAAACCAGGCTGCGCGAACAGCAGTTTAACGAGCAATTGAAGACAACCCGCGAACAATTGCAGAATATGGCGCAGCAACTGATGGATGCCCAAACAAAGAAACTAAAGGAGGAAAACCGAGAGTCGATGGGTACCATTACGCAACCTCTGAAAGATGCCATTAGTGAAATGCGCAAGGCCATCAGCGACAATACTAAGGACCATACGGAACAGTCGGCCTCGCTACGTGAGCAGTTGCGACTGATGATGGAGTCGAACCGCGAGATTGGCGAAAAGGCCGA
The DNA here is from genome assembly GCA_022511045.1 of Prevotella sp. Lineage (GTDB taxonomy): Bacteria > Bacteroidota > Bacteroidia > Bacteroidales > Bacteroidaceae > Prevotella. Next base: position 10,860 of record JAFLSF010000027.1, on the reverse strand, counting down.
GGGGCTGGCTAACGTGTTACGTCGAGACAATAAGGTGAGCGGAAACATGGGCGAAATTATCTTGGGCGACCTGTTGGCCTCGCAGGGACTGACGGAAGGAATTCACTACGAAGTGCAGGCTCGCTTGCGCGATGAGCAGGGGCGGCCGTTGAAACACGATGACACGGGACGCGAGATGCAGCCCGATGTCATCTTGCACTATCCGCAGGGACAGGACGCCGTCATTGACTCAAAGGTGTCATTGGTGGCCTACCAGCGATACGTCAATGCCGAAACGCCCGAGGAGAAGGAGCGTGCCCTGCAAGACCACATTAAGTCCGTGAGAAGTCATGTGACGGAGCTGGCGCGCAAGGACTACTCCAAATACATCAAGGCACCGCGCGAGGCTATTGATTTTGTCATCATGTTCGTGCCCTTCGAGTCATCCTTGCAGTTGGCCTTGGCCAACGACCCAACCTTATGGCGCGAGGCTTTCGAGCGGAAAGTCTTTATCACAGGCGAGCAGAACCTGCTTGGCATCCTGCACATGATACATATTGCTTGGGTACAGAACCAGCAGGCGGAAAACCAAGAGCGGGTCTTCGGCATCGCCGAGCAACTGCTGGACCGTCTGGGCGACTTCATTCAACGCTATCAGAAGATGGGCGACCATTTGGAAGCGGTGCGCAAGGATTTCGAGTCGGCAGGCAACAAACTCTTTACGGGCAGGCAGAGCGTCGTGCAAAAGGGACGGGAACTCATAGAATTAGGGGCGAAGGAGAACGTCAATAGGAGAATACCCAAAGCGGAGGATGGTTTACCTGAATGACGACATAGCAAGTGTAGACTGGCAGGCGGCTCTTCCGTTGCTCAGCGAGCAGCGCAAGGAGCAATGTTTGAAGTTCAAGTACGAACGGGGGCGACAGACCTGTGTGGCGGCCTATCTACTGTTGTGCGAAGGGCTGAAGCAGGAGTATGGCATTGCAGAACCGCCCGTCTTCAGCTATGGCGAACACGGAAAACCCGCTATCGTCGGCCGCTCCGACGTGCACTTCAACCTAAGTCATTGCCGCGAGGCAGCTGTCTGCGTGGTAGACAAACAACCCGTAGGGGTGGACGTAGAGAGTATCAGAGCCTACAACGAGTCGTTGGCCCACTATACGATGAACGACGAGGAAATGGCGCAAATAGCGCAGGCCGAGCGACCAGATGTGGCTTTCGTCCGCCTGTGGACTATGAAGGAGGCCGTGCTGAAACTCTTGGGAAGCGGCATTACCGACAACATAAAACAGACGTTGGCGGACGTTCCCTGCCAGATAGAAACGGTAGTTAATTTGGAGAAAAACTACATCTTTTCAATTGCTAAGTAAATATAATAAGGAATAGAACTATGAATTTAGACGGAAGACGCGAGAGTTCAAACGTGGAAGACCGCCGGGGAATGGGCGGCGGCAAGAAGGCTGGCCTTGGTGCAGGTATCATAGGCGTGATTGTAGCAATGGCTATAGCCTATTTTACAGGCGGAGACCCTTTGTCCGCAGGCATGCAGGCTTTTCAAGAGAATGGCGGGTTAGGCTCGCTGACGGGTACCAATACGGAGGTCAGCAACGGCCAACGCGAGTTTACGGAGGAGGAGCAAGAACTGGCGCGCTTCTCCACCCAGATTCTGGCGGGTACGGAGGACGTGTGGAAAGAAATCTTCGAGGAGAACGAGATGGAGTATGAAGTGCCCACGATGGTGCTCTATACCGACGGTACACAAACAGCCTGCGGACGGGGAACGGCCCAGATGGGACCTTTCTACTGCTCGGCTGACCAGAAACTGTACATTGACTTGTCGTTCTTCATGAATATGAAAAGCCAGTTGGGAGCCGATGGTGACTTTGCCTATGCCTACGTCATTGCCCACGAGGTAGGTCACCACGTGGAATACTTGACGGGCATCCTGCAAGACTGTCACGAGAAGATGGCCAAGATGAACCAGACGGATGCCAACAAAATGTCCGTGCGTCTGGAACTGTTAGCCGACTTCTATGCTGGCGTATGGGCTCACCACGACAACAAAAACTTCGGTTCTTTGGAGGATGGCGATATTGAGGAGGCCATTCAGTGTGCACAAGTCATCGGCGACGACTACCTGCAAAAGAAAGCCCGAGGCTATGCCGTGCCTGAGTCGTTCAATCATGGTACGTCGAAACAGCGCATGAAATGGTTTAAGCGCGGACTAGAGACGGGCGACGTCAGTCAAGGCACCACCTTCCAATGCTCAGACGCCGAACTCTAAGTAAATTCCACCCCATATCTGCCGTTGCAGGTGTGGGCAAATAACAAATCGGGGACTTGTCGATGACAAATCCCCGATTTGCAAATATGCAGCCTGCTTTCCGATAACTTACGGAAAGTGCAATGCTGTTCAGATTACTTGGCGTTAATCTCTTGGAGCAGGCGGTCGGCGTGTCCCCAGCGGTCCATCAGATAGAGCATATAGCGCACATCGACGTTGATGGTGCGGGCTAACTGGCGGTCGAAGAAAATGTCGCTCGAGAGGCTATCCCAGTTGCCGTCGAAAGCCAAACCGAGGAGCTCGCCCTTGCCGTTGAAGATTGGTGAGCCAGAATTGCCTCCCGTAATGTCGTTGTTCGTCAAGAAGCAGAGTTGCAAGGTGCCTGTCAAGGGGTCGGCATACTGGCCAAAGTCCTCGGCCGAAAGTAGTTCGTGCATCACGGGCTCGGCGTAATACTCTACGTTCTTGTCGGCTTGCTGCATCTTCTCCCACAGGCTACGGGCGGTGGTGTAGTAACCAGAGGGACGGCCGCCCAGCGAGTACTCGCCCACTTGACCGTAGGTCATGCGCAGGGTGAAGTTGGCATCCGAATAGTTGGGCATATCCTGCTCCATGCGCAGCACGGCGGCACAAAGCAGCTTCTCCTGTTCTACAATCTGCTCCGTCAGCTTGAGGATGGCTGCGCGCAACTCGCCCCGTACCTCGCTGAGGTCGAGACCATACTGTACGCCCAAGTCTTTCATGTAGCTTTTCTTATTGAAGAAGAGCTTCTTGCCATTTGTCATCAACTTGGATTTCTTGTACAACGCATCAACGTAGGCGGCATAGTCGCCATGAAACTTGGCATCGATGACTTTATAGAAAGCAGGCAGATAGGCGGGGTCTGACACTTGGTTGCGGTAGTTGCGGATGAGTGCCGTCAGCAGTTCGCGCTCCGTAGCGTCGTCCCACTCTTTGCTGTTGTCCTCGAACTCAATGTAGGGTTTCTTGTCCTTTCCCTCAACACGCATGCCCGTATTGCTGCGCCAAGAACGGCGTGAGAGCTCGTCCTGCATGAATGACTCGGTGAACAGGGTGCTGATGCGGGTCAGCGCCATGCGCTTGCCATAGAGTTGTGCCAGCGTGTCAAAGTCGACCTTCTGCTTCAGTGCATCGGTCGAGTCCTGCCACTGGCGGATGCGTGCCTCGAAATCGCGCTTCTGCTGGATGAGTCCAATGGAGTCTATGCACTTGTTCATGCCGATGGAGTTCTTCCAATAGTTGCTGGAGCTGGCATACTTCGACTCGTACATGATGCGGATAGCCTCTGAGGAGCGCATGTGACGCAGCATGATGTCCTGCTTGATGGCGCGTACTTGTACGCGGGGAGCGTTCATTGCATCGCGGCGCTCCTGTATGCCGTAGCTGGACAGGTAACGGCTGGTGGAACCAGGATAACCCATAATCATGGCGAAATCGCCAGGCTTGTAGCCTTGCAGCGACACGGGAGCCCACGTCTCGGGCTTGTAGGGCACGTTGTCTTTCGAGTACTTGGCGGGGCCGTTGGTCTTGGGGTCGGCATAGATGCGGAATACAGAGTAGTCGCAAGTCTGGCGCGGCCACATCCAGTTGTCCGTCTCGCCGCCATACTTACCCATAGACTTGGGGACGGTGAAGACCAAGCGCACGTCGTTGAAGTCGCGGTAGGTCGTCAGATAATACTTGTTGCCCTCGTAGAACGGCTTGACCTCCACGCGCAGCGTTGAGTCCTTCTGGCGGATGTCCTTCTGCCATGCGTTCTCGATGCTGTCAACGATTTCGGCCTGGTCAAAAAGGCTTTTGCCCTCTAACTGAGGCAGGATGTCGTTGGTCACATCCTTCTGCTCCACCATGAAACTGACGAAAAGGCCCTCGTTGGGCAGCTCCTCCTCGTAGGTCTTGGCGTAAAAGCCGTTCAGCATGTAGTCATGTTCGACGGTGGAATGGCGGCGAATGGCGTCGAAGCCACAATGATGGTTGGTGAACACCAGACCGTTAGGCGACACGACAACTCCAGAGCAAAAGCCGCCAAAGTTGACGACGCTGTTCTTCACGGCATTGTCTGACTGATAGAGTTGCTCCATTGGCAACTGAAAACCATACGCTTGCATCTGCTGATAGATGGGTGCAGGCAAGTTGTAGAGTGTCCACATGCCTTCGTCGGCTTTGGCCACCAACGAGCAGAGACACAGCAGGGAAAAGATTAGTTTCTTCATATTGTTTGTATATAATTATTGTTTTCTAAAGTATTTACCTACGAACGGCAGGCTGCTTAGCGGCAGGTCGTTATGCAAAAGATAACTGACGAAGAAACTGACGCAAAGCGTATTGAACACTAACTGCCTGACTACGCCCAAGTGATAGTGCGAGGCGGCGTAGTTCATCATCACCAGCAGGATAACGGTCATCAGCACATAGAGAGCCATCTGGCGGAGGGGATAGGCTATCGGGTAGTACTTTTGCCCGACAAGATAGGAAACGACCATCGCGACACCATAGCCAGCAAAGCCGCCCCAAGCACAGGCTATATAGCCGAAGCGCGGCACAAAGACGACGTTGACGACCAGCAGGACGGTGCAGCCGATGCCTGAAAAGACGGCTCCCCAAATGGTTCTGTCCGTCACTTTGTACCAGAACGACAGGTTGAAGTAAACTCCCATCATGATTTCGGCCGCCATAACGATGGGCACTACACGCAGGCCAGACCAATAGTCGCTACCGATGATATATTTCAGTACGTCTATATAGGCCATCACAATAAGGTAGGCCAACAGGGTGAAGATAAGGAAAAACTTCATGGCTTTGGCATACATCTGGTGCTGGTCTTTGTCCTTGACACCAGCAAAGACAATAGGCTCGTAGGCATAGCGGAAAGCCTGCGTTATCATGGCCATAATCATGGCTATCTTCGAGGCGGCACCATAGATGCCTAACTGCTCGTTCATATCGCTGCCCTCATAGATATAGGGAAAGAGCATCTTGTCGGCTGTCTGGTTCAGTATGCCTGCAATACCTAAAATAAGGATGGGCCACGCGTAGGCGAGCATCCGCTTCAGCACATCACGGTCGAGTATCCAGCAGAAACCTGTCAGTTCCTTCAGCAAGCAAACCATCAACAGGGAGGAACACACCAAGTTGATATAGAAAGCATAACCTACGTCCTTGCCATTGAGAACGGCAAAGTAGAGGACATTGAGTACGATGCTGACGATGATGTTCAAGAGTTTCAAAGCGGCAAACTTGATGGCCTTTTTCTGTTGGCGCAAATAGGCAAAGGGGATACAGAGGAAAGCATCAATGGCTACGGTGACGGCCATCACTCCAACGTAAGAGGGGTGGTCGGCATAGCCCATCAGCCGACTGACGGGGCTGAGGAACGCCAGCACCAACAGGGCAAAGGTAAGCGACACTGTACCGACACTAAGCAACGTCGTGGAATAGACACGCATAGGGTCTTCGTGGGTCTTGTTGGCAAAACGGAAATAGGTCGTCTCCATACCGAACGTCAGCAGTACCAGTATCAAGGCTACATAGGCATACATATTTGTAATGATGCCGTAGCCGCCTGAAGCAGCCGAAATCTTGGCGGTGTAGAGGGGAACGAGCAGGTAGTTAAGGAAACGCCCGACGATGCTCGACAATCCGTAAATAGCAGTATCTTTAAAGAGTGCTTGTATCTTTGCCATGATTATCCAAAAAAGAGGTAACAGATTGCAATAGCGGCAACGATGCTTGCCAAATCGGCAAGCAGGCCACAACTGACGGCATAGCGTGTGTTCTTGATGCCCACAGAGCCAAAGTAGACCGCCAAGATATAAAAGGTGGTGTCCGTTGAGCCTTGGAAGATGCACGACAGACGGCCTACGAACGAGTCGGCCCCATAAGTTGTCATCGCATCTACCATCATGCCTCGAGCACCGCTACCCGACAGGGGCTTCATCAGTGCCGTAGGCATAGCATCAACCCACTGCGCATCAACACCCAAAGCCGCAACGCCTTTGGCAAGGCCGCCGATAAGCATATCCATAGCACCGCTGGCACGAAACACGCCGATGGCCACGAGGATGGCCACGAGATAAGGAATGATGCGCACTGCTGTGTGGAAGCCATCCTTAGCTCCCTCAATAAAAGCATCGTAGACGTTAATCCGCTTGAGCACGCCTGCCACGATGAATCCCGTGATGATAGTCATAAGCAGGATGTTGGCCGCAGAGGTGCTGACCATATCCATCGTATCACCGTCCATTTGTGAGAAGCCCCAGATGACAGCCGCCACAAACAGGCAGGCTCCGCCTAACGTCAGCAGCATGGTGCGGTTCAAGAGATTGATGCGCTGATACAACGAGATGACTATGACTCCTGTAATGGTCGAGAAGAACGTCGTCAGCAGGATGGGAATAAAGATGTCCGTAGGCTGGGCGGCTCCCAACTGTGCCCTATACACCATAATGCTGACGGGAATAAGCGTCAGTCCAGAGGTGTTTAGCACAAGGAACATAATCATAGGATTCGATGCGGTGTCCTTTTTCGGGTTCAGTTCCTGCATCTGCTCCATAGCCTTCAATCCTAATGGTGTGGCGGCATTGTCAAGTCCTAACATATTGGCGGCTATGTTCATGAAGATGCTGCCCGTCACAGGATGGCCTTTGGGAACATCGGGAAACAGCTTGGTAAAGACGGGCGACAGCAAGCGGGCCAGCGCATTGACAACCCCACCCTTCTCGCCAATCTTCATGACGCCCATCCACAACGACAGGACACCCGTCAGTCCGAGCGAAATCTCGAAAGCCGTCTTCGACGACGCAAACGTGGAGTGCATCATGGAAGGAAAAACCTCGAAATCGCCCAAGAACACTAACTTCATCATGGCGATGACGAAGGCAACGACGAAGAATCCTATCCAAATATAGTTCAATACCATAACGACTTGCAAAGGTAGTGCAATTCGGGGGAAGTACAAAATAAATCCTCTTTTATTTTGCAATTCTCGCATTTTGCACTACCTTTGTAGCCATTCTGATAAATCAAAGCTATGACGACACTCTATCCTTTCCGCTTTCAGCCCAACCTCCACACCGTCATCTGGGGTGGCCAGCGGTTGTGCGCCTACAAGGGGCTGCCTGCAAGCACCGACCCCATAGGCGAGAGCTGGGAAGTGAGTGCCGTACCCTCCTCGACCAGCATTATTGCCAACGGTCCGTTGGCGGGACAACTACTGACGGCAGCCATCTCCCAAGCTCCAAACGAGATATTAGGAAAGGCTGTCAACAAGCGTTATCACGGACAACTGCCTTTGTTGGTGAAATTCATTGATGCACAAAAGGACCTAAGCATACAGGTTCACCCAAACGATGAGATGGCGCAACGTGAGCACGGAAAGCGGGGAAAGAGTGAGATGTGGTATATCATCGATGCGAAACCAGGAAGCTGCCTCTATGCGGGATTTAAGAGGCCCATTACGCCTGAGGAGTATAAGCAGCACATAGCCGACAACACCATCACCAGCGTATTAGCCCGTCACGAGGTTACCGCAGGCGACGTGTTCTACCTGCCAGCAGGACGAGTGCACGCTATTGGGGCTGGCATCTTTCTCGCCGAAGTGCAGCAATCGTCGGATGTAACTTATCGAATCTACGACTATAATCGTTTGGGGATGGACGGCAAGCCTCGCGAGTTGCATACTGAGTTAGCTGCGCAGGCATTAGACTATCGTGTGGAGGCCGACTACCGCACCTCTTATCCCGATAAACAAAATAAGGCGAACCTTGTTATCGACTCCCCTTATTTCACTATTCGCGTAACGGAACTGACGAATTCCTTTCACCGTAATCTACAGAAGTACGACAGTTTCGTAGTGTGTATGTGTCTGCAAGGCGATTGCCAGCTACGCATCAAGAGCACGAACCTCGTTACCGACTTGCCCCAAGGGCACAGTTGCCTCGTTCCCGCTGCTATTGCCGACTACGACATCGTGCCTGTTCACGGCAGGTCGAAAGTCCTTGAGACATTCATCAACAATATGGACACCTCTCTTACTGGCAAACTAACTCGCTTCCTACATATTGCTGCGAAGTAAGAGGGAAAGACTCCTCCTGTTTTTACGTTTACAAGGTAATTTCCACGAATTAGCCAAAGAATTAGTGAAGAAAAAAGAAAGGACTTGCACAAGCAAGCCCTTTCTTTTATATTATACCTACTTTATATTACTTAGTATAAAGCTCGTCTGCTTTGACATTTTGCTTCCACCAGTTTGCAGGCTCAGTAGTCTGTACCCAACCCTCAAATGCGGGATAAGCATCTTTCTGTTGGTGACGCTCAATACACCACTTAACGTCCTGATCCTGTATAGCGAACTTGGCAGCGGGCTTACCCTGATAAGCATCCAGCGTGTACCATGAGCCATCTTTCTCTACCTTAATTTCAATCTTTGCATTAACGTCTGCCAGAGAGGTTACACCAACACCGATGAGTTCAAACTCTTTAGCTTCTACGGTCTCACCACCTTCTGCGCCAGTATTAACCATTACGTTAGTGTCAACACCGAACATTCCGTGAACCTCAATGCCGTTAATTGTCAGAGGCAGGGTACCACCAGCAGCCTGAAGAACAATCTTAACGTCACCATTTGACTTGTTGTAAACGTCGAATACTACGTCGTTGAAGTCGAAGTCTGTACCAGTCTTTACGCTCAAGTCCTCAGCGAATACGCGGCAGAGGAACTCGTAGTTCTCTTCCTGCTTACCAGTATTCCAAGTAGCACCACAGCCAGTAGCATTAGGAGTAACTGTGAGCTCATCAAATGGAACCGCAGTAGTACCAGCATTGAAGCGATAGGTGGGCTGTACACCGCTGTTGCTTGCACCCAAATCAACAATCTCTTTGATTGCATAAGTGATATTACCTGTCAACTCAAGACTCAACATGTGACCAGCAACAGTCGTTGTACCGCCAAGACGAACATACGCATTGTCGCCATAAGCTTTGAAGCCTTGATATGTACCATCACCTTGAGCTGCCCAATCGGTATTTCCGTTGACGTTAAAACCAGCACCGTTGTTCATGTTAACGATGAAGTTATCAAACTCAGCAGTAGCAGCCTCAGTATAACTATTATTCATCAGGTTGAACTCACCATCATACATGTGAGCATTACCCTTAACCAATAACTGACAATAGTTGTAGAAAGTAGCGTTCTTAGCACTGAATACCATAGAACCAGTGGTGTAGTGACCAGCATTAACCCAATAAATGTTTGCCTGAGTAACGTTTGTCTCACCAGTAATAGTTGCTGTACCGCTATTGTAGAAGTTACCAGAAGAATTCAGCGTCATAGAAGCAGCGGTCAGCACAGCATCATCGCCAGAGTTTACGAAATATGACGTGTTACCATCGCCAGGGCTATATGTCAGAGCACCAGTTACGTTAAACGTACCTTCGTTGTAAACAGTACAGAAGTTACCAATGTCATATTTTTCCGAGTTGGTAGCATTTACAGTACCACGATTATAGATCTGTACACCCTGATTTGCTGCAATGCTGTTACGCTGGTCATTCAGAGTAGCACCCTCTGCCACAGAAATAAGGCCAGCCTGCTCGCCATAGTCAGCACCAAGAGTTACGTTACCTTTCAAAATGTAAAGGTTGAAATGAGTGGCACCAACACGTTTGAGAGTCACGTCTCCATCAACATTCACATATACATTATACGGATAAGCTACATTTGCAGAACCATTCCAACCTGCGTTCTGATAGTCGCCACCAAGTTCGGTAGTACCAGCTTTAGTAATTTTCAGATTAAAGCCTTCTTTGACAATGTTCTGATAGACCGCATATATATCCCATATCGTGACTGGTCCCCATTGGCCTGGAACGGTTTGGCCTTTATAAGTATCCAACAAATCATCAACCTCAACGGCACCATTAGGAATTGAAGTTGGGAAAGCAGATGCTACGTCTTCTGCAGAGGGGAACTTGTCATAAACATCACCATTCACAGTAATGGCACGACGTGAAGCAGGAGCCAGATTAACTGGGGTACCGAAGCCCCAAGTCTGGTTTGCAGCAGGAGTACCAAAGGTATTTATAAAAGCCGTACCATACTCGCCTTTAACGCTATTCTCATCGCCATAACCTCCGGGATAGTCAGCGCTAAAGTCTTTGTTACTACAGCCTACGAATGTAAGGGCTGCAATACCTAACAATAAAATTTTCTTCATAAAATTTGAACTTTAATTATTTATATATAAATGTTTTTTCCTTGAAATTTCGGCTGCAAAGTTACGCTTTTTCTTTAAACTAACCAAATAATTATGCAACTTTTTTTACATGAGGGGGCCAAAGAAAGGAAAATTTAACATAAGTGTTTCAAACAGTAACACTGGATACAGAATACAGAATACAGTTTTTTAAAGTCAGAAAATGAGTGTGCCCTACCTTATAAGGAATAGGAGCGTTTATATTACTATTATATATATATAATATATATATAATAGAGTATTGTGTATGAGGTTTTTTCTGAAAATAAGGAAATGGACTCAAAAAAACTGTATTCTGTATTCTGTATCCAGTGTCACTGTTTG
>JAFLSF010000026.1 GCA_022511045.1 Prevotella sp. | reverse complement strand
ATATTATATATAATATATATATAATAGAGTATTGTGTATAAGGTTTTTCTCAAAATAGAGAAATGGACTCAAAAAAACTGTATTCTGTATTCTGTATCCACTTCGACATTCATGTACGGAGAAAAAGAAATGTGACAAAAAAAACAACAGTACCCTATTGTGGGAGTCAAAAAAAAGCCGTACCTTTGCACCTGTGAACGAAAAGCAGCCCCAACGGCAAAGGCCACGCACGGCAAGGCTGCGGCGAGGACGCTCCTCAAAGGCCACGAGGACGGCTCGCAAAGGGCACAAGGATTGGCCTCACCGAGTGCGAGTATAGGCCTTACAGACGAGCGAGGACAGAAAAAAAGAATGGCGCCTTATCTGAGAATGGTATAGCGTGCAAACTTCAAGAGCAACTGCTTAGTGCCAGCATTTTTAAACTCGACGGTGGCTTTGGTATTTTCGCCGCTTCCCTCGACCTTGACGACTGTCCCGATGCCGAAGCGCTGGTGCTCAATGACGTTACCCTCACGCAATCCAATGTCTCCGATGGCCGATTGGGGAGCTGGTGTCTCCTTGCGAATGGGTATTAAGCGGGGCTTGACGTCGGCCACAAACTGAGTAGCGACGGGGCGCGGGTTCTGAGCCGTTGACTGGCGGCGGAAGTAGTCGGATTTTTGCGTTGTATGGTGCGGCGCGACAGAATTGCCCGCAGAGCCGTAGGCTGTCGTCTTGCCAAAGATACCTTGTGTGACGCCTGTGGAGCCTTCTATACGGAGCAGGCTAGGGTCAAAATCACGGATGAAGCGCGAGGGTGTGTCGTACTCCATCTTGCCGTAACGGAAGCGGTTTTGCGCACAGGTGAGGATGCAATGTTTCTCAGCACGGGTGATGGCCACGTAGAGCAGGCGGCGCTCCTCTTCCAGCTCGCGCATGGAACCAGTACACATAGGCGAGGGAAAGATGTTTTCCTCCAGTCCCACAACGAAAACGGTAGGAAACTCCAGCCCTTTGGCAGCGTGGATGGTCATCAATGCCACCTTAGGTTGCTCGTCGTCACCCTCACTGTCGAGGTCGGTCAGCAGGGCTACTTCTTGCAGGAAGTCGGTCAGTCGGGTCTCCTCCTCCCTATCCTCCTCCTTGCGGCTCTCGACAAAGTCTTGCATGCCACCAAGAAACTCCTCTAAATTCTCCTGTCGCGACAGGTCTTCGGGATTGTTGGAACTATAAATGTCCTTGCTGATACCACTCTCCATGATGATGGCGTGCCCCAGTTCATAGGCGTTTTCCTGCTGTAGCCGTACCGTCCAGCCCTCTACCATCTGGCGGAAGCCATCCAGTTTGGTCTGCGTCCCTTTGTTCAAGTTTAGGCCGAAGACGATTGGTTGGCAGATAACGCTCCATAGGCTGACGCCGTGCATGCTGGCCGTTGCGGCAATCTTGGCCACCGTTGTGTCGCCGATGCCTCGGGCAGGATAGTTGATGATGCGCCTCAGAGCTTCCTCGTCGTTGGGATTGGCCACTATGCGGAAGTAGGCTATCACGTCCTTGATTTCCTTGCGCTGGTAGAATGACAAACCGCCGTAAATACGGTATGGCATACCCTCCTTGCGCATTTGCTCCTCGAACGAACGACTCTGGGCATTGGTGCGATAGAGGATGGCAAAGTCGGAGTATTCGCAATGCTCCTGTCGGCGGATGCGCTTAATGTCGTTGCATACTATCATGGCTTCCTCCTTGTCGCTATAGGCGGGTTTCAGCGTCAGCCGCTCGCCCTGCTCCTTCTCGCTGAATACGTCTTTCCGTATCTGCCGTTCGTTCTTCCGTATCAGACTGTTGGCGGCCTGTACGATGAGTTGTGTAGAGCGGTAGTTCTGCTCCAACTTGAATAGTCTAGCACCCTCATATTTCTTCTGGAAGTCGAGAATATTGTCAATATTTGCACCTCGGAAACTGTAGATGCTTTGGGCGTCGTCACCCACCACACATATTCGTCCGTGTTCACGGGTCAGCTGCAAGACAATCTCTTGCTGTGCAAAGTTTGTGTCCTGATACTCGTCGACCAAGACATACTGGAACCGCTCAACATATTTGCGCCGAATGTCCTCATGCTGCCGAAACAAAAGCCACGTCTGCACCAATAAGTCGTCGAAGTCCATAGCATTAGCCTGACGACACCGCTCAACATACTTATCATATATATATCCCACCTGCGGCCGTTTCCTCTGGGCATCGTCAGCAGCCCACGAACTAATCTGATATTGATGGGGCAACAAAAGGTGGTTTTTGGCCATAGAAATGCGGTCAGCCACCGATGACGGCTTATAGGTTTTGTCGTCAAGTTGTAGTTCCTTGACAATGCTCTTCACCAGCGAACGCGAATCGTTCTGGTCGTAGATGGTAAAGTTGGCATTGAATCCTATCGACTCAGCCTCGGTCCTCAGTATGCGTGCAAAGACCGAGTGGAAAGTCCCCATCTGGAGCCGCACAGCCCGTTCGTGGCCCACCAGCCGTCCTATGCGCTCTTTCATCTCGCGCGCCGCCTTGTTGGTGAAAGTCAATGCCAGAATGTTCCAAGGTTGCATACCCTGTTGTAACAAATGGGCAATCTTGTAAGTCAGCACACGAGTCTTCCCTGAGCCAGCACCCGCTATCACTAACTGCGGCCCGTCACAATACTCTACAGCAGCCCGCTGACTTGCGTTCAACTGTTCCGATAATAGCACGTCCATCATTGTCACTCTAATTCAAAAGGTCCTGTGGGCGTAGTACGCTTCAGCACTTCCAACTGAATATCATGACCTGCAATGATACCATAGTCACGCAAAATACTCTCAACGGTCTTGCGAGCCAACTCGGGATGATTATTCTCCTCACTCAGATGGCACAACCATACGTTCTGCAAGTGCTCGTTCATATTCTGCACAATAGCTTCTGCACTATTACGATTACTCAAGTGTCCCGTTCCAGAGAGAATACGCTCCTTCAGAAAGTGCGGATAAGGGCCGCCCATAACCATTTCCTCATCGTGGTTAGCCTCAATGATAAGATGGCGTGCCCGCTGGATATAATCTCGCATTTCATCTGTCACATGACCTGCGTCGGTGATGAGACAAATGTTCGTACCACCCGCCTCTATGAAATAGCCTACGTTGTCAGAGCTATCATGGGGAACTGAAAAGGGCGTCACGCAAAAGTCGCCTATCGTAACCATCTTGCCAGCCTCAACAAAACGAGTCATCTCGGGTGCCAGTTTCTTAGTGACGCAATAGTTGCGATTGATGCCCTCATGCACCTCACGAGTGGCATATACAGGCACATTATAGTCGGCACTGAAAGAACCAACGCTCTTGATGTGGTCAGCATGGTCATGAGTTACGAAAACATGATGAACCTGAGAAAGGCTAACACCATAGTTGCGGCTGGCTTTCTTGAGACCTCTAACTCCCACCCCTATATCTATTAGCAGGGCATCGGAAGGCGTTGCCAGAAAATAGCAATTCCCACTACTGCCGCTACCAAAGGAAATGAATTTAAGCATGCTTGTCTTGTCTTTTGTTGGCAAAGTTACGAAATAATTTGGAAAGATGTATCGCTTTTAAAGAAAAACATGTAACTTTGCAACAAAATAATTGATGAAAATTAAAATTCAACACTTGCTCTGTTTGATTGCGTTAGCAGGGACTCTCTTTGCCTGCCAACCTTCAAGTGATTCCGACAAAGCGGCCATGATGGCTGCTCAAAGATGGTCAGAGGCTTATTTCTGCTACGATTTTCACGAGGCAGAGAAGTATGTGACGCCCGAGAGCAGAAAATGGTTGCAATTTGCAGCCACTAACGCTACACAAGACGACATAAACCTGATAAATGAGAAACGTCCGCAAGTGGAGGCGGAGAACGTAACAAGGCTATACGGCGAAGAAACTTGCGACACCTTGTGTATTGTCAAATTACGAGTGAAAGATTATGTAAAGCCTGCCTTATTGGGTCATTCGTCCACAAGGGCGGACGAGGGAATATTCTCCATAACATTGGTGCTTGTTCAAGACCAATGGATGGTTAGAATGGAAGGCCTACCGCGAAATGAAAGGCAAAGTCACGACTGAGTTTCGGATGTATTATAGGGAAGTGTTCCCGCTCATTCTCGTAGGCAGGATTGACAGCTTTCATACCCATATCGAAACGTACAATGAAATAGTCGAAATTGAGACGGAGACCTAATCCATAACTGGCCGCAAGTTGTTGCAAAAAAGTACTGAATTTAAATTGTCCGCCAGGCTGCTCCTCGTATTCTCGCAAGGTCCAAATATTACCTGCATCAACAAACAAAGCTCCACTGAATTTCCAAAACAAATTAGCCCTATACTCGAGATTAACATCTAACTTCATGTCGCCAGTCTGATTGATGAAGTCTATGCGCCCGTCACGTCCCGCAAACTTACCAGGCCCCAGAGAGCGTACACTCCATCCACGCAAGCTATTGGCACCACCAGAGAAATAACGCTTCTCGAACGGTAGTATACGGCTATTTCCGTAAGGGTATGCTACTCCTAAGCCAACGTGAAAAACCAACTGACTATTGTAGTCAAGTTGCAGGTTGCGGGTATAATCGAAGTTGGTGCGGACATATTGTGCATAGGCTAAATCGAAGAACGTATACTGCCCTTCCTCATTACGCCGAAACCTAAAGGTAGTCGCCATAAGATTTAACAAGTTGCCCGCCGTCTCAACGTTGGCCTTGATGGCCCACCGACCATTATTGTATGTATAGGAAAAAGCATCGCGCATAATAAACAAGTCCTGATAGTTGTACCTAAGTATGCTATTACGCGACGTAGTATTGTCAAGGTATTCTCGACGGAACGTTTCACTAATCCAAGGCATTGAGATATAGTTCAAATCGAGCAAGTCCAATTGGTAACGGTCGTGGTGGCGTGGATCGTTCCATTTATATCTCCAGCCAGCAGTGAAAACACGGCGACGGAACTCGGGTCGATTCTGCATATCATAGAGTATGGAAACCTCGGAAGTGGCCAACGTGCGACGACGGAAAGTACGCGAAAGGAAAGGTGCAATAAATCGTGGAAAATTAAGTCGGGCACCAAGACTATACTCCACGAAGTTGGCACTACTATAACCCTCCAATCCTCTAATGGCTTCATAGGCTCCGCGCAACTCGACACTAAGCATCTCAGAACCTCGGAAAAGGTTACGATTCTGGTAAGTCAGCGTAGCGGCGGCACCCATATCGCCAGCAGTATTGGTACCCTCGGGTTGAAACGAAATAGTGGACGGCTTGTTGGTAGTCACTTGTATGTTACAATCCAACACAGGCTCGTCCTTCCGTTCGCGGAAAGTGATATTGGTATAGCGGACAGCACCCAAACGACTAAAATGGTGATAGGTGTTTTGTAAGTCGCTGGAAGAATAGAGCCCATTGGCGGTGAGGAAAGTATTGACACGGAGGACGGAAGGCCGCTGGTGTATGACACTATCCTCTGAACTACCGCTAATATATCTGATGCGGCCTATCCTATAAACGGGATGGTCGGTAAACACGCTATCTTGCCCGTTACGATAGGGGTGTAATAAAAGGGTGAGGTCTACTTCGTTAGTGCCAGACAGGGAGTCTGCGCGGAAGGTAATGTAGTCTTTATTAAAGCGATAGTAACCCCGCTGGGTAAGAAAACTGGTCATGCGAACACGCTCATTCTCCAAGTTATCAACATTGAAAACCATCCCCGACCGTAGGCCACGTCGATTCTCAAATCCTTTTAAAAGACGAGCAATCACCGTATCTTGAATATCGTAATTGAATTGACGTATGTAGTATCGACGACCTGGATTCAATTGGTAATTGACCATTATCTTGCGTCCATGTATCGCCGTATCTACATGAACGTGCGCTCGCAGATAGCCCATATTTTGCAACTGGGTTTGCAAGTTTTTGCGCGATTGAATCGTACTTAGCGCATCGAAAAGTTGTGGTTCCTCTCCTATGCTACGTAACACTTTATTCAGCCAACGCGTAGTGTCCCGTCCCGATAACGAATAAGTGCGCAGAGGAAGTCTGGCTGCGCCAAACCACCGCGAGTTTCCCCGCTTCAATACATATTGGCGTAATTCTGTTGTGTTCAGACGGACTTCCGGATTCATGTTTTCCACTTTTACCTTATCCAGCAAATAGCTGTCCTTGGGGACGTATTTCGTCTCCGAACAAGCACTTAGCAGGATTACTGCTATGAGAGTCGCAAGGATACTTTGTTTCATATTTGCTGACAAGTCGCTGCTGGAATCATGGTTTAATTTCATGCAAAGGTACAAGTATTTTTCGAGACCACCAAATAATCAAAGTCTTTTAGTGCGTCTAAAGAGACAACATAAAACTTTACGAGAGGAGACACTAAGCGACGGAATACAAAAAAGTCTATGTAAAATTTGGCTGTTCGGTTGGTATTTATTACTTTTGCAAGGAATTATGAATGATGCAAAGGATAATGAAACGACAAGGTTTAACATATAGGATAGCCATTCTGGCAGTAGCAATGTTATGGGGCATAATGCCAAGCATAGCTCAGGAACTGATGGTAAAGGTAAACATCAATAGCCAACAGGTAGAAGGTACAGACAAGAGCGTGTTCGAGAGCCTGCAACAATCGTTGGAGCAATTCATGAATGACCGCCAATGGACAGAGCTTCAGTTCCAAAGAAACGAGCGCATCAATTGTAGCTTCAACATTACTGTAACCAAATATAACAAGGCGGAAAATCTCTTTGAGTGCTCGGCTATGATTCAAGCCAACCGTCCTGTCTATAACTCGGCCTATACCTCTACATTATATAATAACAAAGATGCCGACTTCAACTTCCAGTTTTCGCAATTCGACCAACTAAACTTTGTTGAGGAGGTCATAGACAACCAACTGATGGCCCTAATGGCTTACTATGCTTATCTGATTATTGGACTTGACTTAGACAGCTTCTCACCGCTTGGTGGTACGGAGGTTCTCATGCGTTGTATGAACTTAACGAACAATGCGCAAAACTTGGAATATACAGGATGGAAGGCTTTTGAGAACAGCCGAAACCGCTTTGCTATCATTAACGACTATCTGGATGAGGCTATGAAGCCTTTCCGCCAATTGCAATACGACTACTATCGCAAGGGACTGGATGAAATGGCGAGTAATGCCGAGCGGGGACGAACAAACGTCAGCGAGGCGTTGGAACTGCTCAAGCAAGCACATCAAAACAGGCCGTTGAGCCTTGTACCGCAAATCTGGACAGACTACAAACGGGACGAACTGGCGAATATCTACAAGGGAAAGGGTACGCAAAAAGAGAAGCAAGCCGTCTATGACATCCTATTCGGCATCAATGCGTCACAAAGTGATTCGTGGGATAAGATAAAGAACTAAAGATATGCTGAAGCACTTATATATTAAGAACTTTGCTCTCATTGACGAACTTGACATCGACCTGCACGAGGGATTTTCCGTAATAACGGGTGAGACGGGAGCAGGCAAGAGCATTATTTTGGGAGCCATCGGCCTGCTATTAGGACAAAGAGCAGACTCAAAGGCGCTCAAGGCTGGTGCAGAACGTTGCGTGATAGAGGCACACTTCGACTTGTCACGCTACAGTATGGAGAACTTTTTCCAAGAGAACGACATAGACTATGACGCCGAGGACACTATCATCCGCCGCGAAATCACTTCATCAAAAAGTCGGGCTTTCATCAACGACACGCCCGTTGCCCTCGCAATGCTAAAGGAATTGGGCGAGCAATTGGTTGACATTCATTCGCAACACCAAAACCTATTACTCAACAAACAAGACTTCCAGCTAAGCGTGGTAGACATTTTAGCGAAGGACGCCACTCAGCTGAAGGACTACCAACAGACCTACACCGACTATCAGCAACGGCAGCAACAGTTGGCAAAGCTACAAGAAGACGTAGAACGCAACCGCCAGCAACAAGACTTTCTCCAATTCCAATACGAGGAGTTGGAGCACGCACAACTAAAGGAGGGCGAACAAGAAGAACTGGAGCAACAAGGGGACATTCTAACTCATGCCGAGGACATCAAGACAGCCCTATACGAGGCAGACAAGGCTTTGACCAGCGAGCAACAAGGTGCCATAGACCAAGTGCGGGTCGCATTGCTCGCATTAAACAACATCAGCCGCGTGCTGCCAAAAGCCACAGAGTTAGGCGAGCGGTTAGACTCCTGCCACATTGAGCTCAAGGACATTGGCGACGAGGTCAGCCGACTGTTGGAAGACACCGACTTTGACCCCTCGGAACTCAACAAAATAAACAACCGACTCGACCATCTCTACGAACTACAAAAGAAATATCACGCAGAAAACGTAGACGAACTGATAGCCCAGCGCGACAACCTCAAGCAACAACTCCAGAACATTGAGAATAGCGACGAGACCATCAGCGAGTTGGAGGCACAATGTCAGCAACTAAAAACCAAATGTCAGCAACAGGCCGACATTTTAACGGAGCTCCGCCAGAAAGCCGCTAAGGAAATAGAGCGGCAGATGCAACAACGACTGGTGGCTCTCTGTATGCCCAATATCCGTTTCCAAATCAGCGTAGAACAGAGCCCACTAGGCAGGAGCGGACAAGACAATATCAAGTTCCTCTTCTCCGCCAATGCCTCTACCCCACTCCAGCCCGTAGCCCAGATAGCGTCAGGCGGCGAGATAGCCCGCGTCATGTTATCGCTGAAAGCTATGATTAGTGGAGCCGTCAAACTGCCCACTATCATCTTCGACGAGATAGACACAGGCGTTAGTGGAAAGATAGCAGAGAAGATGGCAGAAATCATGCAAGAAATGGGCAGTCACGGCCGACAAGTTATTTCTATTACCCACCTGCCCCAGATAGCCGCTTTGGGACGTCATCACTATCGCGTGTTGAAAGAGGAAACGAAGCAAGGCACCCTAAGCCAGTTACAAGAGTTAAACGACGAAGCACGTATTCGCGAAGTGGCTCAGATGCTGAGCGGAAGCAATATCACAGACGCTGCCATACAGAACGCAAAGGAGTTGCTAAAGATATAGGTTAACTCTTTAACACACACCATATTATCAAGCACTAAGGCTTCTTCTGACGAGGATAGGCCTCGTCCCCGTTGTGCATAGGCCTCGAACGGGGTGAGGATAGGCCTCGTCTGCTCTTATCATACGGAACGCAAAATAATCGGGCAAATGTTTTGCCGTTTCCGCAAATGTTTGTATCTTTGCATCGTGCTTCATTGGGGCACATCACATTTTATTTGCTCAAGTCTCCTCACGAACTGCAACCTCGACAAGAGATATACGAGCGAAAACTAAAACGTTGATAGAGTCACGCTTTATGGCGTAGGCTATTCATAACGTTTTAGGAGCTGTTGCAGGCTTGTGAGGAGTATGACGAGCTTGCGCTATTTTTTTATAACAAATAAAATGTAACATTATGAAAAGAATTTATGAAGTTTGCCGAGTATCGGCTATGTGTGTGTTCTTTGTGTGCCTGTGTCTGAGCATCGTAGGCTGTAGTAAAGATGATGGGGATGGGGCACCCTCCTCACCAAATGGTAATACAGGAAGCGACAATACGAAAGATATTGCCGTAACGGGTAGCGTTGAAGATATAACTCCGCAAAGTGCATCTATCAAAGGCTACATCAATGTTGACCAAGCACAGGTGATGCTGATACAGGACTTTGGAGTAGAGTATTCTACTTCTTCCAGTTTCTACGGAAGCTCTTATGCACAAGTATCTGGATATACGGGCAGGGAGTTTGTGGTATGGGTGGACGATTTGGAGCCCAACACAACCTATTACTACCGCACCTACGTGCACCAACTCTCAGGACTGTACCACTATGGACAAACCCTATCATTCAAGACCGAAACGGTGAAGCCCACCATCAGCGACGTTTCTTATACGCAGGCTACCATCAACGCCAGATATATTGACGAGATTTCCACCCTCTACTATTCTAAAAGTGCAGACGGGCCTTTCGACAAATATGAGTATTTGGAAAATACGCGTTACAACGGATGGCAAAAGAGTAGTAACATCTATAATGGCTATAAAATCATAGAGGGACTTGAGCCAGGCACTACCTATTATTGCTACCTTGCTTCGTCGGGAAATAGGAGCGAGACGGTCAGTTTCACGACAAAAAGCCTGCCCTTCAGCCTGTCGGGAACGACTGTCGCCTGCAAATACGCCCCCGACTATAATTCTTATGTAAACCAATATGGGCGGACGGTAGACCTTAAATGGTTGAGCGGCACTTATACCGTAACCGTCACAACCGATGCCAGCAAGCAATACAAATATGGTATCTTGGCCATTAGCGGCATCAGCAGTCTTGACGACTTCAAACTCTACAGAAGGGAGGTCCCTCTGGATAGCTATCTGATATATTCAACAGATACCCAAAGTCCGTATAATATTAAAGCCAAATATGCTGCTCCAGGTGCGGAACGAATTGGTAATCTTTTGAAATTAGTCAAAAGTGGAGAGGCTTCAGATGATGATCTTTATGAATTAGATGCTATAGTTGAAGATGCCCAAAGTTACGCTCCTCCTTATCTTCAAGCCTTTATCGAAATCGATGGTGAGCGCATATATGTCGGAAGCGTCTACCATAATCAATAATACTCCGATTTATAACTCGCAACAACGACACAAATACAACCGAGGAGGGGGAACAAAAGTTCCTCCTCCTCAGTATTTCATTCTCCTTGCGCTAATATAACCATTCACATAAAGCGTAGGAATTAAATGCGATGGAGTATTACCCGTTAATATTGATTCCGCTACTTGTAGACTCTCAAGTGGGCGAATGTTAATCGTCCACTTGGAATAGCGGGTCTTCAGGCATAACCATGATAGGTTTCTGCTCGTAGTCTTTCAATAGTTTCGGGGAAACATACTGCTTGTCGACTACCAGACGGAACATGTACTCGCGGAACCATCGGGCGGTCATAATCAGGCAACCTTGCTGTCCCCAGTCCTTTCCCCACGAGTTTTCCACTTTCCATTTTGTCGGCTTGCCCTCTGCGTCAAGGTCGACGGCCGTAAGTGTCATCGCGTGGGTGGAGCCGCTATCGAAAGTGGCAATGCGGTCGGCCTTATTCATGCCAAAGGTTGTTCCAAAGAGCGAGCCGTAATCAAAATTCTCAGTATCAGCATAGCCGCGCTTTTTGTCCAACTGTTTGCCTACGTCATAACTGGTATATAACTTGCGGCCATCCTTCAGCGAGGCAATGGCCAACTGCTCTATCTCCTCCATTGGCAAGTTGAGGTACTTCCAGTTATGTCCGTCGTAGGTATGGCGGTCGTACTCTACCTCATACGTTTTGTAGTAATCGCGACGGGGGTCATTCATCACCATGATGAAGGTACCATTGAGCGTACCACCCACCGTCTCCTCATAAAATGACTGGGGAGTATATTGCTTAGCTGCCGTAACGGCCTTGCCGTCTTTATTCTTAAAGGCATAAGTAAACTCCTTAACGGGCTCACCAAGAGTGATGATCAACATGTGGTATATCTCGCCAAGCATTTGTGTCTTGCGCTGTTCTATCTCCTTCTGTTTTTTACCATTGCTGACCATACGGCGCAACTCCAATCCTTGCTCGCGCAATTTCGATTGCACCAAGCTGGACATCTTTGAAGTGTTGTTAGCCGAGTAAGTCTCTGGGCATACTTCCATAGGCACCAATCCGTATTTCTCAGCCAAATCGGCTACACCGCAGAACGTTCCGCCGTCACCCAGAGGATGATGGAAAAAGAATTGAACTCGCTGGTCGTCAATAGGTTTCTTACCCGTATCAATGATTCCCTGCAACATGAGGTTAGCTTTCTCTAACTGGTCCCAGAAGAAAAGGTAGTCATACGAATACTCAACAGTCAGCGAGTCGGTGCGTTTGGCAAAGTTGGCACGCAACACGTTCAGACCGCTAAACATCCAGCAACGGCCGCTCGACATTTGGTCCGTAATGGACTGCTTCTTGGTCTCCACACTGAAATAGGTGTCCAACGCACCCGCATTAGCTTGATTCTTAGCCAGATTATCTATTGGGTTAGCCGCCAAAGCATTGCGCAAAGCACGGTCGGAAGCCGTAGGGGTGTTCTGGCGCTGTATCTCCTGCAGCATCTGTAAGGTGATGCCGCCGTCCTTCGTCTGGGCAGAGACTCCCGTGAGCACGCCCAACATTGTCAGTAACAATAGTTTTCGCATGAGTTTGTTCTGTTATTTATTTGATATGTATTTCGCGGATGGGGGTCTTGGGAACATTCGTAGTGCTTGGCGTACTACCGACATTACCAACGCTGACTCCCTTATAATATTGTAGTGCCTCGGGCATCCAGCCCTGTATTTGCTGGATGCGAGTAGCATCAGAGGGGTGAGTGCTCAGCCACGACGTTGAGCCACCACCCGTTGCCTCAGACATACGCTGCCAGAAGGGAATGGCAGCTTGCGGGTCATAACCAGCCATAGCCGCAAAGATAATGCCCAGATGATCTGCCTCGCTCTCATGGTTGCGCGAATACTTAGCGCTGGCACCCTGCGCCCCAAGTCCGAACACACTGCCTGCTATGCTTTGCAAACTTGAGCTGGCACCAGCTCCCGACAACACCATACTGAGTGCCTGAGCCCCATACTGCTGCTTGATGGCAGTTGACATTTGCTCTGCCGAATGTTTAGCTACGGCATGGGCAACCTCATGTCCCAAAACGATGGCAAGCGCCGTCTCGTCCTTAGTAACTGGCAGCAGTCCCTCGTAAACCACAATCTTGCCACCTGGCATACAAAAGGCGTTCACTTGATTGTCTTGCACTAAGTTGAACTCCCAACTATAGTTCTTAACTTCACTACTCAATCCGTTGCTGTTCAGGTAATTCTCTACAGCCGTAGCCAGTCGCTGACCCACCCTTTTCACCATAGCCGTATTGGCAGCGTTGGTAGAGGCTTTGGCCGTCCTCATATAGTTGCTATACTCTTGATTCGACAGACTGAGTACCTGCTGGTCTGATACCATCAGCCGCTGTGTGCGGCCTGTGATGGGAACCGTTGACGTTGTTCCACAACCCACCAATGCGGCAATCAAGACCGAAAGCAAAATAAGTTTCACGTTCTTCACTTTCTTCATACTTTTTCTTGTTTCTGCCTACAAAAGTAGCACAAAAACTACAGCCCACCAAATAATTTGCATAAAAAAAGAGCACTGCCTTCCCAGACAATGCTCGACTCTTTAAAAATTACTAACTAACTTACTAACTAATAACACTATCTTTACTTGATTCCACGATTGCGGAGCGTGATGTTCAGCAGCGTCAGATACTTGCGATACTGCTCCTCGTTCAAGACAAAGTTCATGTAGGCCAAGTCGCGGATGATAGCTTTGTCTATTTTCTTAGAGCGTTCCTCCTTGCCATACTGGGCGGCAAACATCATCTCTGCGCTGAAACTCTTGTGAATCTCGCAAACAGCCTCAATCTGGTCGTCTGACAAGTTCAATGCCTGAGACAGCTTGTTCATGTTAAAGGTCATGTTGTATGCCTCCGTTGTATTCAAGTTCGCTGCACTCTCATTCTCAGCAAATGTCATTGTCATGCTCATCAGAGCAACAACAGTTAAAATCATTTTTTTCATTTTCGTTACCCTTTCTTTTCTTTAAATTTAATACCTATTATTTTTTCTTTATGTCATCAGTTCTTTCTGATTGACGATGCAAAGGTACGGTAAAAAATGAAGTCCCGCAAGCTTTTTTGCGATTTTGTGTGCGAAAACAGCTCATATCTTGACTTTTATCAACGAAGTCTAAACATCCTTGATTTGCATCAAAATGAAAGCAAAAATGGCAAAAGACCTACTATATGTCACCCAAGTAAAGAAACTCTTGGTTTTTCTTGGTTATTTGTTTGCTTTACATTATCTTTGCACCAAGTTTCATTAAACATCACTCACCTATAATATAATAATTAAGGTATATGGAGAACAAGAAGAATAAAGTTATAGCCGTTTCCTATAGGTTGTATACCAACGACGAGAATGGCCGACATTTGGTAGAAGAAACCAAGCTGGCGCAGCCGTTCAGTTTCATCAGCGGTTTTGGCATTGCACTCGACAAGTTTGAGGAAGTTGTCACCGCCACCCCACAAGGAGATGAATTTAGCATTCTGTTAACCAAAGACGAGGCCTATGGCGATTATAAGGAGGAGTTCGTGCTTGATTTAGACCGCGAGACATTCAGCATCAACGGACACTTTGACCACGAGCACATCTATAAAGACGCTATCGTACCCTTACAGAACGAGCAAGGTGACCGTTTCAATGGCCGCGTACTGGAAGTTGGCGAGGAAAAGGTTAAGATAGACTTGAACCATCCTCTGGCTGGCGAAACACTTCTGTTTGAAGGCCGTGTGCTAGAAAATCGCGCCGCTACGGAAGACGAGGTGAACCGTTTGGTGAAACACCTCGCGGGCGGTTGCGGAGGCCAATGCGGCGAAGGCTGTGGCGATTGTGAGGGCCACGACCATCATCACGATGGATGTGGTTGCGGTTGTGGACACTGCCACTAACCCTTCATCCTGATTATTCCTACCATTCCCGCTACAACGATGAACACCTTCGGACAAATTTTCAGACTGACAACTTTCGGCGAGAGTCACGGCGAGGCCATTGGCGGCGTGGTTGATGGCATACCTGCAGGCATAGCCATTGACTTGGATTTTATCCAACAGGAACTGAATCGCCGTCGCCCAGGACAGAGCAATATCACTACCAGCCGCAACGAGGCCGACCAAATAGAGTTGCTCAGTGGAGTTTTCGAAGGAATGTCGACTGGTACACCTATCGGCTTCATCGTGCGCAACACTAATCAACACTCCAATGACTACGAGCAAATGCGTGCTATATTCCGCCCATCGCACGCAGATTACACCTATTATTATAAATATGGTACGCGAGACCATCGCGGTGGAGGTCGTTCGTCAGCACGCATCACCATTAGCCGTTGTGTAGCAGGAGCATTAGCCAAGTTAGCGCTGCGCCAGTTAGGCATAAGCATTACGGCCTATACTTCACAGGTGGGTAACATTGCTTTGGAGCGCGACTATCGGTTATATAACCTATCGCTGGCAGAACAAAACATCGTGCGTTGCCCCGACTCGCAGAAAGCGGAAGACATGATACGCCTCATTGAACAGGTGAAGGCCGACGGCGATACCATTGGTGGTACTATCACTTGCGTCATCAAAGGCTGCCCCCCAGGATTGGGAGAGCCTGAGTTTGGAAAACTACACGCTATGCTAGGCGCTGCCATGCTAAGTATCAATGCTGTTAAGGGATTCGAGTATGGCGAAGGATTTAATGGACTTTCCATGCGTGGCTCCGAGCAGAACGACTGCTTCGATGGCTCTATTAGTCGTGATACATCCACAGCAGAGGGGAGTAAAATCTTGCTTTCTACCAGCACAAACTATAGCGGAGGCATACAGGGCGGTATCTCTAACGGGCAGGATATTTACTTCCGTGTTGCTTTCAAGCCTGTGGCTACTTTATTACGTCCACAACAGACGGTAGATATTGACGGAAAAGAAACTACGCTGACCGCTCGCGGTCGTCACGACCCTTGTGTACTTCCGCGTGCTGTTCCAGTAGTAGAAGCGATGGCTGCAATGACCATTCTTGATGCTTATTTGGTTAATAAAGCGGTCAAATTAGGTTAAAATCGCATTTATTTGCAAAAAAACACAAAATCATTTTGTAGTTTAAAATATTTGTACTAACTTTGCACTTGCTATTCAGGGTTTGTGAAAATCCTAATAAGCTTTAGTTAAGTCTAGTTTAGTTTTTGTGTTGTTTGAGGGCGGTTTGTTTAACCGCTCTCAAATTTTATATCTATATACACCCCACTATCTCCGTCACCGACCCGCATCCGTGAGCATCAAGCCACGCTGCAATGCCGTCCCTCACCTTGATGGTGACGGTTGGGTCGAGGAAGTTTGCCGTTCCTATCTCTATTGCCGTAGCGCCTGCCATCAGAAACTCAATAGCATCCTCAGCCGTACAAATGCCTCCCAAGCCTACTACTGGTATCTTGACAGCCTTTGCCACCTGCCAAACCATACGCAGGGCAACGGGTTTGACGGCAGGACCACTCAGTCCGCCTGTACCGATGCTTAGTTGTGAGCGGCGGCGTTCTATGTCTATGGCCATACCCATTAACGTATTGATAAGCGACACACTATCAGCACCTTCAGCCTCTACTGCGCGAGCTATATCAGCAATATTGGTCACATTAGGAGAGAGTTTGACTATCAGAACTTTATGATAACGCTCACGCACAGCCTTGACTACGCTGGCTGCACCCTGACAAGTGACACCAAAGGCCATGCCCCCGTCCCTTACGTTTGGGCATGAGATGTTCAATTCGATGGCAGGAATCTTCTCTAAAGCATCAATACGAGCGGCACACTCGGCATAGTCTTCTGGCGACGAACCACTAACGTTGACTATCATATTGGTATCAATGTCTTTGATTTGTGGATAAATATGCTCGCAGAAGTAGTCCACTCCCTTGTTTTGCAATCCCACGCAATTGAGCATGCCGCCAACCGTTTCCGCCATACGAGGATAGTCATTACCCTCACGAGGCTTCAGCGTAGTGCCCTTTACGATAATTCCTCCAAGCCCATCTAACGGTATAAAGTCCTGGAACTCCAAACCGTAACCAAACGTCCCTGATGCTGTCATCACTGGGTTTTTCAGTGCTAAGGCACCAATGTTTACTTTCAAATCTGCCATAACAATCGCTTTACATTAAACACAGGTCCCTCCTTGCATACGCACAAGTTTCCTTCTGTCGTCTTTTCCACACAACACAGACAAGCCCCCACACCACAGGCCATCATATTCTCCAGAGATGCTTCGCACGCTATATCTTTCTGCATCGCATAGCGGCTCACGGCTTTCATCATAGGCGTAGGGCCACAGGTATAAATATAGGTAAAAACTTCGTCCAATACGCTATGGTTGGTCACAAAACCCTGTTCGCCTACCGAGCCGTCCTCCGTCGTCACACAGACGCGGCCATACTGTTCAAACAAATTCGTTTCTAACAGGTCCCTCTGTGTTTTTGCGCCTAATAGGAAAGTTGGCTCAATCCCCATAGCCTTTAACTCGGCACCAAGATAGAGTAAAGGAGCCACACCAACCCCGCCACCGACCAAGAGAGGACGGAAAGAGGAAGAGAAGGAAGGCAACGTCCAACCATTGCCCAAAGGTAAGACACAATTCAGCCTGTCGCCCGCCTGCAAGCGGGCTAACTGCCGAGTTCCATTACCCACCACAGCCACCATCAGCCACAATTCGTTTTTTATACGGTCTACAAAATTGATGGAAATAGGCCTACGCAGAAAAGTCGAAGGCTCGCCGTCCACCCGCACCTCCACAAATTGCCCCGCAGACATCTGGGGCAGAGGCCGTTCGTCCGTCAAGCGTATCAGCACATGCTTCTCGCTAATACGCTCCACACAGCGAACTGTCAAGTCAATTATATGCTTTTTCATAACGTGTGCAAAGTTAGTGCAAATCATGTAAAAAGCAAAACAAAAAGTGGCTTTTCTTTGGCCGTCTGTTTTCTTTTTAGTACTTTTGCAACCAGATAACTGTAACAGACTAACAATGGAAACAAACGCACGACTTTACACTCTCCGTTATGACGAAGCCCGCACCTATCTGTGGACGACTATCTTTGTGGCCTGCAATCTCCTGCTACCCCAGCTGTTTCACCTCATCCCGCAGGGCGGCATCATATTCGCCCCCCTGTCGCTGGTCATCCTTGCCAGTTCTTATAAGTTAGGCTGGAGAGTCGGCCTGCTCGCCGCCATACTCTCTCCCATTGTCAACCACATTGTTACAGGTATGCCCGCCCTCGCCGTCATGCCCCTTATGACGACAAAACTCGCCCTTTTGGCACTCATCGCAGGGTTCACCGCCCAGCATTTCCGCAAGGCAACCCTACCCCTCATCATCGCCGTTGTCCTTGCCGCCCACTTTATAGGTGGCCTCGCCGAATTATCTTTGACGGGCAATATCATCGCCACCACTACCGACTTCACCCTCGGATGGCCTGGCCTTCTGCTTCAGATTCTTGGCACCTACTTCGTCTGTAAGTACCTTTGACTCGCTAATCTGGGCACTTTGTTAATGACGAGCCCTATTCTCGTCAGCCTTGAGGCCTATACTCACGGACAACGAGGCCTATTCTCGTCGTAAGAATTCTTTACACACGAAAAATTCGACAAAATTCCTTTGCTGTTCCCGTAATTATTTGTATCTTTGCATCAATACAAGCTAAAGATTACGGAATATGAACGAAAGATGGAATGAAATTGTCAATGATTTAATAGATGCTCGTCACAGGAATATGGATGAGAATATGTATCACAATGTGATAGAGAACCTGTTTAAACAACTGGGATGGATGCAATATAAGGATGAAATACGCAGTAAACATAATATTCCCATTGGTAATAATAATTATATCCAACCAGATATTCTTATTAGAAAAAATGATGAGGATTTATTTGTTATTGAGGTAAAACGTCCAGTACATAATATTTCTGACCGTGAACGACTCCAATTAGAATCTTATATGCGACAGCTAAAACTTAAAGTAGGCATTTATATTGGAGAGTACATAGAAGTTCTATATGACCAACCAGACGGCAAACATGCTATATCTATTCTTGAAATACCTCTGGAAATGGACAATAAAGATGGAATACGTTTTTGCAAATTGTTCTGTAAGGAAACTTTCAATAAAGAGGATATTATAGAGTTTTGTGAAAATCGTGTTAAAGAAACAAATCGACAAGAGAATTTATATAAAATCAAGAAAGACCTTATAGAGAATGCTCAAACACGAATAACTGAGGGCCTAAAATTATATTTAGCGAAGAAGCACGCAGATTCATTTTCTGAGGACGATATAACAGGAATGTTGGCAGAACTTTTATTTACTGCACGCTCAAAAGATTCACAACAAATGGATTTACCATCTAATACAGGGAAACTGCCATATATTGAGCAAAAACAAAAAAACAAAAAAGACTATACCAAATACTCGCTAAATGGAGGTCAATTTCTACCTAAGAGAAAATTAATATTGGCAATTGTGTCTACTTATATTAAAGAGCATCCTCAAGCAACTTTTGCAGAATTGGAGATTTTTTTTGGACCAGAATTAGGTAGTGTGCCCAAACTCGGAGTTATTCGTACAACAGATTATATTCGTGAGAATAATCTTGACGAGACAAGATTTTTTCCAGAAATATTAAGAAGTGGGGATGGAATAGATTTTAGAGTTTGTAATCAATGGAACAAAGTTACAATCTGTGGCATAATAAATAAAGCTACACAACTATTAGGTTATAATATTCAGAACAGAGCAGAATAAAATAATTGAAATCCAATTGTTATGTTGTAAATACATTTTTAGAAAAGACTGATAATGTGGCTGAATTGCCCAATCATATCATAAGATGAAAGGAGAAAGTAAAGTATGGTAACACTTAAAGGAGTAGATCCACAGATGATTGCAAACAACTTAAAGCCATTTCAGCCGACACATCCTGGCGAGGTATTGAAAGACGAAATAGAGTTTCGCGGTTTGTCGCAAAGGGGATTGGCTAAAGATATGGGCGTTTCGTACTCTGCGCTGAATGAAATGCTGAACGGGAAACGTGCGTTGAATACAGAACTGGCTATGATGATGGAGGCTGCTCTGGGCGTAGACGCCACACCTTTATTGGCCATGCAAAATGAATATGATATGTTGATGGCTGAACGCAACGAGTCGTTTATGGAGAAATTAAAACAGATTAGGCGCATAGCGGCCGTCTTTTAAAATAATAAGGATATGAGATACTATAGCACTAATGGGAAAGCACCGATGGACGACTTGAAAAAGGCGGTAGTGAAAGGACTGGCCGAGGACAAGGGCTTGTATATGCCTGAAAGAATCGTAAAATTGCCGAAAGCGTTTTATGACGACATGAGCCATTTGTCGTTCCAAGAGATTGCCTATAACGTAGCAGCAAACTTCTTTGGTGAGGACATAGACATGGACGGGCTAATGGATTTGGTGTATGACACGCTGAGGTTTGACTGTCCCATAGTGAAAGTGGAGGAGAACATTTATGCGTTAGAGTTATTTCATGGGCCAACATTAGCGTTCAAGGACGTTGGGGCGAGGTTTATGGCACGTCTGTTGCGTTATTTCCTCAGGGACTTCAATGATGCCACCAACCATAAGAACCAGACAGTGAATGTCTTAGTAGCTACGAGCGGCGACACGGGCAGTGCCGTAGCCAATGGATTCTTGGGTGTAGAGGGTATTCATGTGTACGTGCTCTACCCTAAAGGCAAGGTGAGCAATATTCAAGAGAGCCAGTTTACAACGTTAGGGCAGAACGTGACGGCTATTGAGGTGGACGGCGTGTTTGATGATTGTCAAGCATTAGTAAAGGCGGCTTTCATGGATAAGAAATTGAACAAGCGGATGCGGCTAACGTCAGCCAACTCGATTAACGTAGCGCGATTCCTGCCGCAAGCGTTCTACTATTTTAATGCTGTAGCCAGACTGATGGAGAAGGGAATTGGGAAAGGAGCGAAATCGGATGCCGACGCGCTTTCTGACATTGTAATTTGTGTACCCAGCGGTAACTTTGGTAATATCTGTTCGGCCTTGTTCGGTCGTGAGATGGGGCTACCCGTCAAACGCTTCATTGCCGCCAACAACGCCAACGATGTATTCTACCAATATCTGCAAACAGGCCATTATGAACCTAAGGACAGCATCCAGACAATAGCCAACGCAATGGACGTGGGAAACCCCTCGAACTTTGCCCGCATCCTAAACCTTTATAGCGAGAACGGAAAACTATCGGACGAGGAAACGCACCAGCGTATTACAAGCCTTATTAGCGGCGCAACGTATAGCGACGAACAGATAAGGGAAACCATGCGGCAATGCTATAGCGAAACAGGATATTTGCTTGACCCTCATGGTGCTTGCGGTTATCGTGCATTAAAGGAAAATCTGAGGCCTGGCGAAGTAGGCGTGTTCTGCGAGACGGCCCATCCTGCCAAGTTTAAAGAGACGGTGGATGGCATCCTCGGTACAGACATTGAAATACCCGAACGGCTGGCAGACTTCATGAAAGGTGAAAAGCAGAGTGTACAAATGAGTAAGGAGTTCGCCGACTTTAAGGCATATCTTCTCAAGCAGTAAGAGAGCCTTCGCAAACATTTACGGTATTAAAATAAGTAAAAGGCAAGGTTATTTGAAAAAATATCGCTAACTTTGCACTCACTATAAAACAAACTCTTAAAACAATAAAGTTTATGAAACCATTAAACAAAAATTTCGCTCCAAAGAGCGTCATGCCCGAAAAGGTGATTCAGTTTGGTGAGGGTAATTTCCTCCGTGCGTTCGTGGATTGGATTATCTGGAACATGAACCAGAAGACTAATTTCAATGGTAGTGTTGTTGTGGTACAGCCTATCGATCGCGGTATGGCCGAGTGGCTCAATGGTCAGGACTGCCTGTACCACGTAAACCTGCAGGGACGTGAAAACGGCAAGCCCGTGAACACGCTGGAGCGTATTGACGTTATCAGTCGTGCGTTGAACCCCTACTCTCAGAACGATGCTTTCATGGCACTGGCTGACCAGCCTGAGATTCGTTTTGTCATTTCCAACACTACTGAGGCTGGTATCGCTTTCGACCCCGCCTGCAAACTGGAGGATAAACCCGCTTCAAGCTATCCTGGCAAACTGGTACAGTTGTTGTATCGCCGCTGGCAGACTTTCAATGGCGACCCAACAAAAGGTCTTATTATCTTCCCCTGCGAGCTTATCTTTTTGAACGGCCACGTGCTCAAGGATTGCATCAACAAGTATATTGAACTGTGGCAATTGCCTGCTGCTTTCAAGAAGTGGTTTGACGAGTCATGCGGCGTATATGCTACATTGGTAGACCGTATCGTTCCTGGCTTCCCACGTAAGGAGATTGCCCAAATTCAAGAGAAGGTGGGCTATCGCGACAACCTTGTTGTACAAGCTGAGAACTTCCATCTATGGGTTATTGAAGCTCCAAAGGAGATTGCTAATGAGTTCCCTGCCGACAAGGCTGGTTTGCATGTGCTGTTTGTTCCTTCAGAGGAGCCCTACCACAAGCGTAAAGTCACATTGCTGAATGGCCCGCACACCGTACTGAGCCCTGTTGCATTCCTCAGTGGCGTAGACATTGTACGTGACGCTTGCAACCACGAAGTTATCTCGAAATATATCCACAAGGTACAGTTTGGCGAATTGATGCAAACTCTCGACCTGCCTATGGATGAGTTAGAGAAATTTGCCAGCGACGTATTGGAACGCTTCGACAATCCGTTCGTAGACCATCAAGTGACAAGCATCATGCTTAACTCATTCCCCAAGTTCCAGGCTCGCGACCTGCCTGGTGTAAAGACTTATCTGGAGCGCAAAGGCGAGTTGCCTAAGGGTCTTGTATTCGGTCTTGCTGCCATCATCACCTATTACAAGGGAGGCAAGCGCGAAGACGGTGTAGAAATTGTACCCAACGACGACCAAAAGATTATGGACTTGCTGAAGGAACTATGGGCTACCAACGACACACAGAAAGTGGCTGATGGCGTATTGGGCGCAGAGTTCATCTGGCAAGAGGATTTGAACAAGGTAGAGGGCTTGAACGCTATGGTAAAGCAATTCCTTGATCTCATTCAAGATAAGGGTATGTTGGAGGCTGTAAAGACTATTCTATAAGTACTTGCAAATAGCGTATACTCACAATAATGGCGGATGGCACCCTATAAAAAAGAGTGCCATCCACCTTTTTAACAAGTCAAAAAGGAGAATAAGCGCATGACACGACAAGAGCGATATGACTACGTACTCGATTACTTCCGCCACGAAATGCCCGAGGTACAAACAGAATTAGAATTTGGTAGTGTTTTCCAGTTATTAGTCGCTGTTATACTGAGTGCACAATGTACGGACAAACGCATCAATCAAGTAACACCCGACCTATTTCGCCAATATCCCGATGCAAAAGCAATGGCCGATGTAGAACCAGAGGATGTGTTGGAATATATCAAAAGTGTCTCCTACCCTAACGCCAAAGCGGATCATTTAGTGAAAATGGCTCGTATATTGGTGGAAAAATATAACGGCGAAGTACCTCAAGACATGAACCAGCTGCTTGATTTGCCTGGTGTAGGTCGGAAAACAGCGAATGTAATTCAGTCGGTAGCCTTTGGAAAATCAGCTATGGCTGTAGATACTCATGTTTTCCGCGTCAGCCACCGATTAGGTCTGGTTAGTCAGAAAGCTGATACTCCTTATAAAGTAGAGCAGGAACTCGTGAAACACATACCAGCTGAGGATGTTCCTCGTGCTCATCATTGGTTACTACTTCATGGGCGCTATATCTGTACCTCTCGCCGCCCACATTGCGAGAAGTGTGACCTAAGAGATGCCTGTTCTAATCCTTTACATATAAACCTTTAGGCTGTTCCAAAGCACAGTATCATAGCCATAAATGTCAGGCCACGTTCGCAATTCACCCGTCTCATCTGGCCAAATAGTATTATAGATAATATAAAGAGGTATGTGTGGTTTAACTGGTACGTAGCCTACCAGTTTATGCTCTTTATCATTACTATGACTGCGCAGGTACTGACGCCCGCGCTCCGTCCAAGGGCTTAAATCCATAGAAATGCGAATACGGTCCAATAGCCATTCATCTGGATTGTTGAGCACAAAATGTGCTAATTCAAAGGGATGTTCTACACGTACACAACCATGTGAAACGGCACGCACCGCACGTTGAAAGACACCAGGACTGGAGGTATAATGCAGATAAACAGCATAGGGATTTTTAAAACGGAATACGATACGGCCAAGCGAATTATCTGATCCACTCTGCTGGGCAACACGATATTGGCCGCTGAGCAACATGGCTCGAGATACAGACTGAGGATCTATTTGCTGGTTGGTAGTCTTATCATAGACTTTATAGCGATTACGAGCAAAATAAACAGAATCGCCA
The DNA here is from genome assembly GCA_022511045.1 of Prevotella sp. Taxonomy (GTDB): domain Bacteria; phylum Bacteroidota; class Bacteroidia; order Bacteroidales; family Bacteroidaceae; genus Prevotella. The sequence continues at coordinate 7,672 of JAFLSF010000026.1, read as the reverse complement.
ACATGCGGTGCTACATCTTTTTCGATAATACTCATGGGGATGACCCACTGAGGATTAATTTCCATCCATTCCATCTCGCTGGTTAACTGGGGAGTCTTTGTAGTTACTGCACCACAGGCAATACGCATGTGGAGTAGTGTATCCTCACCATAGGCATAGAGGTGGAATGCAGGAATATTGACGACAATGTACTTACCCTCCTCTGGAATAGGACGTTTTAAACGCCAACGGCTACGTTCCATATTACAGATAATACGCTGGCGTTCTTCATCCGTTTGGGCATTTAACAACATTCGTTTCAACTCTCCATAAAGTTTGTCTGTAGATTGTATCTGGCGAAGATGAGTAGCCACATCACCTCGTTCTATTTTACTAAACACTAGCGAATCATAGATAGCATCGGGATGCTCTATATCAATATCGAATAAGCCGCGATAACGAATTGTATGATGCAAAGAGTCTTCTTTTTCAACATCCAAATTGTTAAACAGCCGATGAGGATTAACAAAACCATAACGCAACCCGTAGGAGTAACGCATATAGGCTTTAGTAAGATGATATTCCAAACGGGCAGCTACACGATTTATGTCATTGTTGGGAGTAAAGTCAAGTGTTCGCATGCTGTTCAAGTCACATTCTATGTCTCCAACATAAAATGCTCGTTCACTCATACCCATATCTCCCACTGTTTGCAACCATGAAAGCAATGAATCAGCTCGATGGTCGACACCCGATTGGTCAACCCACAGCAGGTGATCAGCATTAAGGTAAAATCGACGCGTATGTCTATCGGATTCAGTCTGCGGCTGCTCAGAAGCTGCTATATTATGTAAATGGTCCGCAATAGCCTTAAAATCAAGAACAAATACAGGCGCTTTCATATCTGAAAACGCCTGCATTGTTATTTCTTTATCCGTATAGGCCTTCCCATCTCGGCAAGCTATGGTAACCAATACTAAAGATAGCAGTGCGATTAGTGTATAGACACCTTTCTGACTATCTTGCCAATCTTTAAAATGTAACAACCTTTGGGAATATTTAGTTCAACTTTCTGCGAGGGAGTTTCTATTTTAACGGCCATCACCCGACGTCCTGTCAATGAAACAACTTCTAATGTCTGTCCCTGACCTCCTGTTACTAATACGCTCTGTCCACTAACCAAAATATTGGTGTCATCATCCAGCACTTGCTCTATTCCTGGTGCTACCATAACAGCCCCCGCTACAGAAGGGACAAACAGCAACATCGTTAAAGACAAGGAACATATAAGTAGTGATTTATTCATACGCATCATGTTATAGTTGCTGCAAATGTACAAAAAAAAGTTGTTCTCTCCAAATTTTCAGAAGAAAAAGTACACTTTATACATCAAAAACAGCCGATTCAGAAGTCAGTCGACTATTGAGGAATACCTTTTTTGCTTCATCTAACAAGACCTGTTCATCTTCATAACGAGAGGAATAATGGCCTAAAAGCAACTGCTTTACATTTGCATCATGGGCAACCTGTGCAGCTTGACGAGCAGTAGAGTGATAGTATTTTTCTGCCAATAGCAGATTGTCCTCGCCATAAGTACTCTCATGATAAAGGGTGCTGACATCATGCAAGTATTTGTGAAGATGAGGCATATAGCGGGTATCACTGCAATAAGCATAACTACGGGGAGGTTCTGATGGAGACGTCAGACGACTATTAGGCACCACCTCACCATCTGGAGTTATCCAATCGGCACCAGCCTTGATAAGATTAAAGTGACTAACAGGTATTTTGTAGAAATCAGCCACATCACGACGTATATGGGACAATGTTGGTTTCTCCCTAAACAAATATCCACAACACGGCAGGCGATGTTCCAAAGGTATAGTTTCAACAGCGAGTGAACGGTCTTCATAAATAACTTGCTGACGAGTAGTGTCAACAGGATAGAAGACAACCTCAAAATCAAAATCATGACAAAAATCAGCCATTTGTTGACGCAAGATAGGACCCAAAGCAGCAGGACCATAAACACTTAACTTGGCTGTTCGACCCAAAAGTCCAAAAGTGCTAATCATTCCTATCAGCCCAAAACAATGGTCACCATGAATATGAGAGATAAAGACCGCACTGACTTTGGTAAAGCGTAGTCGAGTACGGCGAAGCTGTATCTGTGTACCTTCGCCGCAATCGACCAAAAACAATTTTCCACGTACCTCCACCACCTGTGCTGAGGGGAAATGCTTCAGCGTAGGTAAGGCACTACCACAACCCAGGATATGTACTTTGAACGGTTCCAAAAGACACTAAATCTGAAAGTCTGCTTCTGATGCTTCTTCTAACTTGATATTCTCACCATAGCCTTTCTTTGCACGCTGACGAGAATATTCAAATGTGTCTTCCTTATCCTTGTAAATCAACGTGTCGGGGCCCAGCAATACAATATCATAAAGGTATGTTTCTTCTATACCACTGCCTTCTTCTTCTACTTGAACTATCTCCAACTGACCACGAATCAGTCGCCATGTACGATAACTAATAGTAGGCTGCTCTATACTCTCTGCAATACCACCTTCCTTAATACGAATTCCCACTTCATCGCTGCCATCCAACGGATTCGGCATCACCCAACTACCCAACAATGTTGATTGATTGATAACCATCAAAGCAGATGTCTTATCTGATGTAGGTATAACTGCCATACGGTCGCCAGATTGTATACCACCAAACACTTTATCTTGTTCTATTGCCGTCGAAATATCAAACGTCAGAGTATCACCTGTGTCAGTAATCAGTTGCAAGGAGTTCATTGTTGTTGCTACGCCACTGATACCATAAATAGTAGGATCAGCATTGGCAATTTCAGCCGAATCGCCATTATCAAAAGGTACCTGCTGAGTCTTATTGCCACAACTGCCCATTGTTAAGATAATGGCAGCAATCATCAAAAAAACACTAATTTTCTTCATAATCATGTCGTTATTAGTTCTTTTTATTAGGTTAATTATTTTTCATTATTCTCCATTACCTTTGCCTCATTCCACAAAGCATCCATTTCTCCAAGTGTCATTTCTGTCAAAGGCTTTCCCATCTTAATACTATGCTGTTCTATATAATTGAAACGACGAATGAATTTCTGGTTTGTCTTTTCCAAAGCATTGTCTGGATTAAGATGATATAGGCGAGCGGCATTTATAACAGAAAAAAGGAAATCACCCAGTTCTTCTTCCGAACGTTCTTTGTTATCACGCCGTAACTCCGCCTCCAATTCAGTTAATTCTTCATGAACCTTGTTCCATACGTTATCCCGTTCCTCCCAATCAAAACCCACATGACGAGCTTTATCCTGAATGCGATAAGCCTTGATAAGTGACGGCAACGAGACGGGAACCCCACCTAATACGGTCTTATTCCCATCTTTCTCTTTTTGCTTAAGTTGTTCCCAGTTATCCAGTACCTGTTTCACATTATCCACTTTCGCATGTTCGTGTTCTTCCTCCTGCTCACCATAAGGCAACGGACGAGGGTTTGGCGAACCAATCTGTGAAGGATGATAGACATGTGGATGTCGAAATATTAGTTTGTCAACCAAATGATTGCAAACATCAGCAATATCAAATTCAGCTTTCTCCTCACCTATTTTTGCATAAAAAGCTACGTGTAACAAAACATCGCCCAATTCCTTACAAATTTCCTGCACGTCATTTTTCATTAACGCATCGCAGAGCTCATAGGTTTCCTCGATTGTATTAGGGCGCAAACTCCCATTAGTTTGCTTGCGGTCCCATGGGCATTTCTCCCGAAGTGCATCCAACACATCAAGCATACGAGCAAAAGCCGCCATTTTTTCTTCTCGTGTATGTCTCTTTTTTCCCATTTTCTTATTCTTTCTATCTTTCTTATTTACGTTCCAACTTGGGTATTTTTATAATCTGACCAACCTTGATCTCTGGATCTTTAGGCAGATTGTTATAGACCTCAACATATATCTGTTTGTCAGTTCCAATATTCGATCGACAAATACTATAAAACGTCATACCTTTTTCCACCACAATTTCCTTATCAGTACCCACTATGCGGTAGGCCCCTCCACGAAGGCGTTGAGAATAGGTCTCGTCCGCGTTGAGAATAGGCCTCGTCTGCTCCTCTGGTATAGCATCTTCAAGGGCATCATATTCTTCATTATAAACACTATCAAGTGGCTCTGCCATATAAATAGTATCTGTGACAACTTTTACGCTGGGTACAACAGAATTTTGCATATGACCATACTTATAGCCTACGTATGCAGATAATCCCATCAACAGCAATATACCCAAACATGCTAACATCCAACTCCACCAAGGGCGTTTGTCATCCTCTTCTGAACCAATGACATTCTCGTCCTGTTCCGTATCTTCCTCAACCACAGATTTCTGCTCCTCAGCGGGCTGCTCTTTTGTTTTCGTTTCCTCTATAATCTCGCTAATTGGTTCTTCTGTAGCAGTTTCCTGTTCATCAACATTAGGTTCAGTTTTTATCGCAACGTCCACAGGAACGGACAGCCTTACCTCTTCTGACTTCTCTGATTCCACTATATCATCAAACTCAACACCATCATTGAGTACAACGGTCTCGAAATGCGAAAATGGCTTATTGACCAACTCCTTCATCACTATATCAGGAACGAAAGTAACTTTCGAATGGCCATTGATAAGCACTCGCTCACCTGTACGCACACTCACGCTCTCCCTCGCCTCAACATTGATAATCTTGAACGTACCAAATCCTTTGACCTTCACCTGTTCTCCCTGTTGTAATTGCTGCATGATGACGGCAAAGAATTCTGTAGCAAAACGGTTTGCATCATTTTGCTTCAAGCCGTTTTTAGCTATCAAAACTTTAGCAACTTCTTGTATCGTCAACTTCCCCATGCTATTATCCTCCTTTCAGTTGCGCTTTCCACGTCTGATTTGGCTTAAAATTCAGTACAAGTTTAGGTGGAACAAGCATGCGCTGCCCTGTTGAGGGATTCACCATAATACGCTCCATCTTTTTTTTCGTTTCAAAAACACCAAAGTTAGGAACCATCACAGCGTTATCTTCCTGAAAGGCATCAGCCATAGCATTGATGAGGTTACTCGCCAACTTCTGAGAATCTTTGGCCGTATATCCTGTCCGCTCAGCCAGTTCAGCTATAAATTCCTTGTTATTCATATATTTGTTGTTGCATATAAATCAAATTCTTCTGCATCCGTAATTCGGACATCATAAAACTCACCGATTGCCAACTGTTCTACCTGAGGTATCAGTACCTCTGGATCTACCTCAGGCGAGCAAAATTCCGTTCGTCCCACATACCAATCACCCTCTTGACGGTCAATGATAACACGCAATACCTGTCCTATTTTAGCTGCCTCTATTTCTGCGCTGATATTTTGTTGTATGCGCATCAGTTTGTCTAACCTCTGTTGCTTTATCTCTTGCGGAACATCGTCTTCGTAATGTTTAGCACTATACGTGCCGTCTTCCTCGCTATAGGCAAAAGCCCCCATGCGTTCGAAACGTGCCCACTTAGTAAACTCTAGAAGTTCGCGGAAATCTTCCTCTGTTTCGCCCGGGAATCCTACCATTAGCGTAGTACGTATATGGATGCCAGGCACTTCTCGTCGCATGCGTTCTATCAACTCGTAGGTCTCTTGTTTCGTTACATGACGCTGCATACGGCTCAGTATACTATCACTAATGTGCTGAAGTGCTATATCCAAATAGTTACATACATTTTTCTTTTCACGCATAACGCGCAATAAATCCCAGGGGAAATGAGCTGGATAAGCATAATGCAACCGAATCCACTCCACACCCTCAATGTCAGCCATTTGTTCTATCAGCTCAGCGATATGTTGCTTTCCATCAATATCAACACCATAATAAGTTAACTCTTGGGCTATGACCTGAAACTCTTTTATGCCTTGCCTAACTAACCAGCGTACCTCATCAAGAAGTTCCTGTATAGGGCGGCTCTGATGCCTACCCGTAATAAGTGGAATTGCGCAATATGCACAATGGCGGTCGCAACCTTCAGCAATCTTCAAATAGGCATAATGTCGGGGAGTCGTGATATGGCGATAGATATTCAATGTATCATTACACTTTATCTCGCTGGGCTTCTCCGTACTTTCCAAATCTTGTAGCAATTGACGGTAATTAAACTTTCCATACCACCCATCCACCTCAGGAATTTCTGCTTCCAAGTCTGCTAAATAGCGTTCCGACAGACACCCCATCACGTAAAGTTTCTTCAAACGTCCTTCTTCCTTAGCTTTTGCCAATTCCAATATGGTATCAATACTTTCTTGTTTGGCATCTTCAATAAACCCACAGGTATTCACTACAGCAATCCCTCCATGCAATTCATTCGCATCGTGGGTAACCTCATAGCCGTGCGCCTCGAAAAGTCCCATCAGCATTTCACTATCCACAAGATTTTTCGAGCATCCTAAAGTGATAATATCTATCGCAAGTTTATTCATTCTTAAATAAAGAATCTACAAACTGTCGCTTATTGAAAAGTTGCAAATCTTGCATGCCCTCGCCCAAACCAATATATTTAACTGGCACCTTCAACTGGTCGCTAATACCTATCACAACTCCACCTTTAGCTGTTCCATCAAGTTTTGTAATAGCCAAACTGGTAATTTGGGTAACAGCGGCAAATTGCTTTGCCTGCTCAAAAGCATTTTGGCCCGTCGAGCCGTCCAGCACAAGCATCACTTCATCAGGAGCCTCTGGAAGCACTTTCCTCATTACATCCTTGATTTTCTTGAGCTCGTTCATCAGTCCCACCTTATTATGCAGACGACCTGCAGTATCTATTAACACCACGTCAGCACCATTAGCCTTTGCACTCTGAAGCGTATCAAACGCAACAGAAGCAGGATCGGACCCCATCTGTTGCTTGACTACGGGCACACCAACACGGTCTCCCCAAATACACAACTGCTCTACGGCTGCTGCACGGAAAGTATCGGCGGCACCTAAATATACTTTCTTACCTGCCTGTTTAAATTGCCATGCTAACTTCCCGATAGTTGTAGTCTTGCCCACTCCATTGACACCCACGACTAAAATAACATAAGGGTGATGATTATCGGGCAAATCCCAGTTATCGTTATCCTCTGAGTTATTTTCCGCCAATAGCGAAGCAATCTCCTCACGAAGGATGGTATTCAGCTCACTGGTCGAAACATATTTATCGCGAGCAACGCGTTCCTCTATACATTCTATAATCTTCAATGATGTCTCAACACCTACATCAGAGGTTATCAGCACCTCCTCCAGATTGTCAAGCACATCGTCATCAACCTTCGACTTACCAGCCACCGCACGAGCCAGCTTATCAAACACGCTGGTCTTGGTTTTTTCCAATCCCCTATCAAGAGTTTCCTTCTTTTCCCTATTGAAAAATCCAAAAATACCCATAACTTAATATATTACGATGCAAAGATACAAAAAAATAAGGCTGCAACCAAAGATTACAGCCCTAAATTTTATTCCACTACCAAATATTAGTTCTTAAAAAAGTCCTTTACTGCCTCATTGGGAACCATCTGCTCATCAAAGACGTAAGCACCTGTTTTAGGGCTCTTTACCATCTTGATAACCTTTGTGTAAGCGCGACCATCCTTTGAGCCTTCATGGAGGGTAGCGACGGTTT
>JAFLSF010000025.1 GCA_022511045.1 Prevotella sp. | reverse complement strand
ACGTGATTTGTAATCTCGGGGTCGTTGGTTCGAATCCGACAAGAGGCTCAAAATCCACAATGTTTTTTAAAAGAACACACGGAGGACATAATCCCCCGTGTGTTTCTTTTTCTTGTCAAAGAGCTCCGCTATTCATCGCAAACGGCGGGGTATACTCAAAGGGTGGGAGAGGTGCCGCCTCGTGAGCAATGGATATAGGGCTTATTGCCACTGAGGTTACTCCTCATGGTTTGTTTCCCTTGTGTATACGCTTTGTCTCCCCCTGATATACAACCTGTATACTCCTGGTATACAAATGGTGCGGACTATTCTCAAGACTTGCGGCTACTGCTCTGTCAAGTACGCCTCAAGGTCTTGCTGGATGCGCTGATATTGGGTGGAGAGTACGTAGCCAATGTTTTTCTTGAGCATCTGACGAATATCTTGTAACGAATGTTCGTAGCATGACATCTCGTTGCAGCGCTGGGTGTAGTGGCGGGCGGTACGGGAGATTTCGTCTTGACGCTCCATGCGTAGACGATTGCACACCTTGTTTAATATGGGAACGATAACGGTGTCAAACAGGTGATGCCCCTGCATATAGAGATAGGCGGTCTGTGGCGTGACTCCCAAAGCCTTGATTTCGTCTTTCATTCGCAGGTACTCCGCCTTGTTGTCGGGGTATTCGGCTTGTAACTGGCGTATTTTATTGGACACCTTGCGGCGCAGGTGGTCAATGGAGGGCTGTGGGTCGAAAACATTGAAGCCCCCAGGGTCGGCAACGCGGGCAAAGTCCGTCAACGAAAAGCGGTTATGGTGCCCCGAACGATAGGCCCAGACACTCCAGACGAACAATGGGAATATGGCCTCGGAGTACTGGTGCAGGTAGTTCTCAAAGTCGAAGATTCGATGGTCGTTCAGCGTAACTGCCACGCAGACGTTATGCAATGAAGGGGCATAGCACTGTAGGTTCTCGATGGCATAGGCATAGGTGTGGAATACGTAGGGACTGTCGAGCACCCGCTTCGATTGGGCGGTGGCTCCCTGCAACAGATAGTCGTAGTCTGCATCAACGCAGGCTATCATGTCCCTTCCCAATTCTGTGTGCCCGATGAAATTCATTAGCACCGACTTCTTGCCGCGCTCCAACTTCCTGTGCGAGGGCAGCATAACCTCGAAGTAACGCTCCTCGTTCTCGAAACGGGTCAGCACAGTGCGCCAGAAGAACACGTCGTCGTAACTCTCAACATAAGCCACAATGCGCCGACGGGCTCGCTTCGAGGTTAGCTGGTTGGCAGCCTCGAAGTAGCGGTTGTTGAGGTTATCTTTCAGACGAGTAGGCATTTCTGGCGGGAATAAGAAGAATAATATGAAGACGGGAATGTATGTGGACTATAAGGTGATGTCCGAGACCTCCGTCACGTTGTCAAGCCAGCCATTCATAATAACTGCTGGCGAGTGGGTGGTGAGGATAATCTGCACGTTGGGATTCAGTTCGACTATGAGGTCGATGAGCCGTTTCTGCCACTCGACGTGCAACGAAATCTCGGGCTCGTCCATAAAGAGTACGTAGGGTTGGCGGTCTTCCACCAAAACGGTGAGCAGGATGGCTAACATCTGTTTCTCGCCGCTACTGAGCTGATAGGGCACCAGCGTCTCGCCAATCTGCGAGAAGCGTATCTCGTTCTCCGTGCGGACAAGTTTCTTGCCTGTCTCCTCGAACAAGTCGTCGACCATGTTTTGAAAGCACGTTTTGGCCTGTGATAACTGCTGGGCAGCATCGGTCTGTCCCTCCTGAAGGGCTTGGATGATGCGATTGCCGATGTTCACTTGATAGTCAAGATATTTGCGTTGCAGATTGTAGAGTTGGAAGTCGAGATAACCACCCCCGTCGCCTCCCCAAGGCAGAGGTGACTGACTGCCAGACACATTCCACGCTCCCCTGCCTTCGGAAAGGGCTACGGGTGGGTCGCCAGCCGAGCGGATGATGTCGAAGCGGATATGTGTGGCGTCTTCTGGCTCGGAGGTGATGCGGACGCCTTTAAGCAGATGGTTTTGCAGGTCTCCGTTTGTATGGATGCTACGGAATACCTTATTCAGAATCGTGCTCTTGCCCACGCCATTGATACCGCTAAGGATATTGACGTGGGGGTCCAGCGTCCACAGGATATGCTTGCGGCCTCCCCACAGGGAATCAATCTCTATCTGCTTGATATAGTCAGCGTATTTCACCATAATATCTACGTTTAAAGGGTTTGTTAGTTACTGATTAACTGCTGCAAAGATACAAAAAAATATCAATTAACAAATAGTGATTAGCATTTATTTTGTACCTTTGCAGCGATGAAAGACAATAAAGCATTGTTCGCGCATCTTTCTATGTTGGGTGCGGGGGCTGGCTGGGGTTTAATGGCTCCCGTTGGCAAAGATGCCATGACACATGGTTTCGACGGTTTGACAATGGTCACTTTTCGGGTGGCTGGTGCCTGCATCTTGTTTTGGATAGCCTCGCTATTTGCCAAGAAAGAGGAGGTGCCGATGAGGGATAAGCTGATGTTCAGTGGTGCGGCGCTGTTCGGTTTGGTGTTCAACCAATGTTGTTATACGATGGGACTGAGCATCACGTCGCCCATCAATGCCAGCATCGTCACCACTTCAATGCCTATCTTCGCAATGGTGCTGTCGGCACTGATATTGAAGGAACCCATTACAGGCAAGAAGGCTATAGGCGTGTTGATGGGGTTCTCTGGGGCACTCATACTGACGCTTACGTCAGCAGCTCATGCTGATGGTAAGGTGGGCAACATTGGTGGAGACTTGCTGTGTTTGTTTGCGCAATTCTCTTTTGCGTTGTATCTGTCGCTATTCAATCCGCTCATCCGCCGATACAATGTCTTTACCATCAATAAGTATATGTTCTCATGGGCAACGCTGATGCTGCTACCCTTCACCTACTTTCATGTAGAGGAGGTGCTGAGCCATCCCATTCCCATGAAGACGTGGTGGGAGGTGGCGTATGTGGTGGTTATCGGCACGTTCTTTTGCTATATACTAACCATGATAGGCCAGAGGACGTTGCGCCCCACAGTAGTTAGTGTATATAATTATGCCCAGCCAGTTGTCTCTGTTGCGGCCAGTCTGTTGATGGGTATTGGCATACTGAAACCTACTCATGGCTTGGCGGTGGCATTGGTGTTTAGCGGCGTATGGCTGGTAACAAAGTCGAAGTCAAGAGCCGATTTGCAAAGGGAGCAATCACTGAAACGGCAAATGGAACAATAACGCAACAAGGGGTAAGCACTAACTGATGCTTACCCCTTGTTGCTTTTCGTTGGTTTCTTCTATTTCTTCCGCCAGAAATTAACTAATCGAAGGTCGAAGATGAGCGTGCTACCCGCAGGAATAGAGCCCGAAGCATAAAGCCCGTAGCCCAACTGATAAGGAATGTAGACCCTCCAGTGGTCGCCTTTGTGCATGTGCATCAAAGCGGTGGCAAAGCCTGGTATCAACCCAGCGACGGGGAAAGTGGCTGGGGTGGCTATGGCATCATCAAAGGTTCCCCTATAACTGCGGTCGAACTCCATGCCGTTGGTCTTGTAGGCATTGGCCGAAGGTATCAGCCGTCCAACGTAATGAACCTGTACGGTGTCGGTCAGAATGGGCGACGTCAAGTCTGTTCCTGCTGCCGTTTCTAACTTCTCCACCACGATTTTGTCGTACCATTGTGCCGCATAATCTGAGGCTGGTACCGTATAGCCTGTAAAGACTTCCCATGAGGTGTCGCCGCCAGCAATCTTGGCTTGAGCCTCAGCATACAACCGACTAAAGTACTCGTCATTGGTACTTGGCCAGTTGGGAAACTCCTCGACGGCGTCATCCTGCTCGCTACATGATGCGAAGACGAGCAACGAGAGGCAGGCGATGATATAGTAGTACTTAATATTCATTATTGCAGTTTCTTTAGCAGGCTGGCAATGCTTACCTTGTCTTCAATAATGGCGGCAAGGTCGCTGATGTTTACACGCTCCTGCTCCATCGTGTCGCGGAAACGCAAGGTGACCTTACCGTCTACGAGCGAGTCGTGGTCGACAGTGACGCAATAGGGCGTACCAATAGCGTCTTGACGACGATAGCGCTTGCCGATAGAGTCTTTCTCATCATACTGGCAATTGAAATGGAATTTCAAGTCATTGATAATCTCACGAGCCTTCTCAGGCAGACCGTCCTTCTTCACCAGCGGCATTACGGCCAGCTTGACAGGAGCAAGAGCTGCGGGCAACCTCAAGACAACACGCGTTTCACCATTCTCCAATTTCTCCTCTTGATAAGAGTGACACATAATGCTGAGGAACATACGGTCGACACCAATAGAGGTTTCAATGACGTATGGCGTGTAACTCTCGTTAGTCTGAGGATCAAAGTACTTGATGCTCTTGCCCGAGTACTTCTCGTGTTGCGAAAGGTCAAAGTTTGTACGGCTATGAATGCCCTCTACCTCCTTGAAACCAAACGGCATCTTAAACTCAATGTCCGTAGCGGCATTAGCATAGTGTGCCAACTTATCGTGGTCGTGGAAACGGTAGTTCTCGGCTCCGAAACCCAAAGCTTGGTGCCACTTCATACGTGTCTCCTTCCACTTGGGGAACCACTCCAACTCCGTTCCTGGAGCCACGAAGAACTGCATCTCCATCTGCTCGAACTCCCTCATGCGGAAGATAAACTGGCGTGCAACAATCTCATTACGGAAAGCCTTGCCAATCTGGGCAATGCCGAAGGGTATCTTCATGCGGCCCGTCTTCTGTACATTCAAGTAATTAACAAAGATTCCCTGTGCTGTTTCTGGACGCAAATAGACCTTCATGGAGCCGTCAGCCGTAGAGCCCATCTCGGTAGAGAACATCAGATTGAACTGGCGTACATCCGTCCAATTCTTTGTTCCGCTAATGGGATCGACAATCTCCTCGTCGATGATAATCTGCTTCAGCTCCTCCAAGTCAGGACCTTGCATGGCGTTAGCATAGCGCTCGTGCAAAGCGTCGCGCTTAGCCTTAGTTTCTTTCACGCGTTCGCTGGTCTCCATATACTTTGCCTCGTCGAACGAGTCGCCAAAACGCTTGCGAGCCTTCTCCACTTCTTTTTGTATTTTCTCGTCGTATTTGGCTATCTGCTCCTCTATCAACACGTCGGCACGATAGCGCTTTTTCGAGTCGCGATTGTCAATCAGTGGGTCGTTGAAAGCATCTACGTGGCCAGATGCCTTCCAGATTGTTGGGTGCATAAAAATAGCACTGTCAATGCCTACAATGTTTTCATGTAGCAATACCATTGACTTCCACCAATACTGTTTGATGTTATTCTTCAACTCCACACCGTTCTGGCCGTAGTCATATACGGCGCCCAATCCGTCGTAAATGTCACTGCTGGGGAACACAAAACCATACTCCTTGCAGTGGCTCACGATTTTCTTAAATACGTCTTCTTGTGCCATAAGTCTATTCAAATTTGCAAATTTGCGTGCAAAGGTACTGCTTTTTCGTTTAAAAGTACCATCTTTACAACATTATTTAATATATTAGCGTGTAAACATCTCCACCCATAAGGTACAACGAGGCACTTTCCGCAAAAGTTAATAATGATTAACTGGGGGTAAAAAGGAAAAGGCGGATGTTGAGTTATAGAGATTTTTATGTAATTTTGCAACGTTTATGAAGACTATCACAATATTAGCGCGGAAGTTAAAAAAATATTACCCCCCCCAGTTTGTCGTTTTGCTGCTTGCCTTTACTGCAGGCCTGCTGACAGCTTGTTCAGACGACACGGAAGACGAGGTAAGCGCACAATTGCACCTACTGACACTTGATGAAGTAAACACAGGCCTTCCCAAAGTAGTTATCAATACGCCAGACCACGTTGCCATAACGGACAAGAGTAAGTGGATGGACAACGTGGAGATGACTATATATAAGGCCGACGGGACTATAGAGTATCAAGGAACTTTACAGGCGAAAGGACGTGGGAACTCCACTTGGGGCTTTCCTAAGAAACCCTATGCCCTTAAACTCGACAAGAAAGCCAGCATCTTGGGGATGCCCAAGCACAAGCGCTGGTGCTTGCTGGCCAACTGGGTAGACCGCACACTAATACGCAATGCCGTAGGGTTCGAGATTGCCCGCCAAATGAATAGCCTTGCTTACACGCCAAGAGGCGAGTTTGTAGAGTTGTTCCTCAATGGACGGTTCGAGGGAAACTATTATCTTTGCGAGCAAATAAAGGTGGACGAGAACCGCGTGGACATTGTAGAATTGGATGAAGACGCAACCTCGGGCGTAGGCATTACTGGCGGCTACATCCTTGAGGTGGACGACCACTTCGACGAGGACTTCCGCTTTGTCTCTTCGCGAGGCAATATGCCTTGGCAATGCAAAGACCCCGACGAGGTTAATCCTGAGCAATTTGCCTACGTCCAGCATTTTGTTAACGAAATGGAGGATGCGCTCTATGACGACGCTCGTTTCGTTAAACGTGACTTTGTTAAGTACCTCAATCTGGAGACTTTCGCCGACTGGTGGCTGGTTATGGAACTGACGTCGAACATAGAAGCCAATGGCCCCAAGAGTTGCATCATGCACAAGGATATGGACAAGGCCGATGGAACCTTGTCGAAACTTTGTGCAGGTCCCGTTTGGGACTTTGACTACAACACCTTTAAGCCTGAGCGTAGCAACGAATACGCCATCATCAACAGTTTCTACTATCAGCGTCTGTTCCGCGACAACCAGTTCAGACAAATTGTAAAGCAGCGCTGGGCAGCCCTCAAGGCAACGGGAATAGCCTTGTACATCAGTCAATATATAGACACGCTACGCGACAGGTTAGAACCCTCGGCCAGCCTCAACTACGCAATGTGGCCGCCAACTCTCTTCGTCAATGGCGACACTTACCTCAATTATCATGATGCAGTGAGTAGGCTCAAGACCTCATTTCTGCGTAAATATACCTATCTCGACCACGCCATAGATAAGTTGTAACCTCCCGATATGTAATAGTAATAAACGATACCAAGACCAACATGATGAAAGACATGAAAAAGACTACCGTTCTCCTTCTACTGACATTTTTCTCCCTTACAGCTAATGCCCAAATCTGGCTGGGCGGCGAAATAGGAGTGAGTACCAACAAGACCACGCTGGGTAGCGACCAGATGAATAGCAGTTCGTCCATAGAAATAGCCCCCGAAGTCGGCTACACGCTCAGCGACCGCTGGGCTGTTGCTCTCCGTCTGGGCTACACTCATTTGAACAATCACGAGGTGCAACTCATTGACATCACCGTTACGGGTAATTGCAATCAACTCAGCATTGAACCGTTTGTCAGATACACCGTTCTTCGTGCAAATACCGTTTCGTTCTTCGTCGATGGCGGACTCCATTATAGTGCACTTTATAAGTCTGGCTACGACGCCCCGCTGAACACAATCGGGGCTAGCATACGTCCAGGCGTATCAGTAGCTTTGGGCAAGACCGTAAGCCTTGTCGGCCACTTGGGAAGCATCGGTTACGACCACTCATGGATGAAGTATCGCGGCGAGTTAGATTGGATTCCCGAGCAAGGCAAGACGCTGAAAGACAACGCTTTCAACTTCCGATTGTTGGGTAGCGTCAGCTTCGGAGTAAACATCCATATTTGACGCACTTAATGAGTATAGGCCTCGTCGTTGATGAGTATAGGCCTCACGGGGCACGAGAATAGGCCTCAATGCGAGTGAGGATAGGGCTCGGAAAGTACGACACTATCAATACCTATAAACGGGATATGCTTTTTTGATGAGGCATATCCTGTTTGTTTGAGGGTAGGGAGGCTCCAAAGTTGGCGAAAAAAGTCTTAAAGGCTTGCATCTTTGCTAACTTTTTTGTAATTTTGCAGGGCAATACTATTGACAACATTCATGGACGACGAAACGAAAGACGACATCTTAGAAACTACTGACACCCCAGAAAACGCGGATGGGACGGAGGGTAACGAGGCTCACTCCGACTACAAGCCTGCGAACCGCTTTGATGCGGCGGCAGTGCACCATTTGAGTGGTATGTACCAAAACTGGTTTCTGGACTATGCCTCCTACGTCATCTTGGAGCGTGCCGTTCCGCATATTGAGGACGGACTGAAGCCCGTTCAACGGCGTATTCTGCACTCGATGAAGCGGATGGATGACGGACGGTATAACAAGGTGGCGAATATTGTGGGTCACACAATGCAGTTTCACCCGCACGGTGATGCTTCTATTGGTGACGCTTTGGTGCAGATGGGGCAGAAGGACCTGCTGATAGACACGCAGGGAAACTGGGGTAACATATTGACGGGCAATAAGGCGGCGGCTCCGCGATACATTGAGGCGCGCTTGTCGAAGTTTGCTCTGGACACAGTTTTCAATCCCAAGACAACCGAGTGGCAGATGTCGTATGACGGGCGTAACAAAGAGCCTATCACGCTACCCGTAAAGTTCCCGTTGTTGCTGACGCAGGGTGCTGAGGGTATTGCCGTAGGACTTTCGTCGAAAATACTGCCCCACAACTTTGTAGAGATATGTGATGCTGCCATCAGTTACTTGCACGGCGAGGAGTTCCATCTTTATCCAGATTTCCCGACGGGGGGCAGTATTGACGTGTCAAAGTATAACGACGGGCAGAGAGGCGGTGTGCTGAAGGTGCGTGCCAAGATTGAAAAGTTAGACCCCAAAACGTTAGTCATCCGCGAGATTCCGTTCTCGAAGACGACGGAAACTATCATAGACTCCATCCTTAAAGCTATTGACAAGGGCAAGATTAAGGCCCGCCACGTGGAGGACTTGACGGCGGCTAAGGTGGAAATACAAGTGCAATTGGCCCCAGGCGTATCGTCGGACAAAACGTTAGATGCGCTCTACGCTTTTTCGGATTGTGAGATTAACATCTCGCCCAACTGCTGTGTCATTGAGGACAACAAGCCGAAGTTCCTGACCGTCTTGGATGTGTTGCGTCATAGCGTAAACCGCACGAAAGACCTCATCCGTCAAGAGCTGGAGATTCGCAAGGGCGAATTGATGGAACAACTACACTTTGCCTCGTTAGAGAAAGTTTTCATAGAGGAGCGTATCTATAAAGACAAGAAATTTGAACAGGCTCCAAGCACTGATGCTGTATGCCTGCACATTGATGAAAGGCTGACTCCATTCTATCCGCAAATGGTGCGCGAGGTGACGAAGGACGACATATTGCGCCTGCTGGAAATCAAGATGCAGCGCATCCTCAAGTTCAACAAGGATAAGGCAGACGAATTGATGGCTCGCGTCAAGGCAGAGATAGCAGACATAGAGCGCGACTTAGCCAACCTTGTGGAGGTGACAGCCAATTGGTTCCAGTTCTTAAAAGACAAATATGGCAATGAGCATCCGCGACAGACAGAGATACGAAACTTTGACACTATCGAGGCTACGAAGGTGGTAGAGGCTAATCAAAAGCTATACATCAACCGCCAAGACGGCTTCATAGGCACGGGATTGAAGAAAGACGAGTTTGTGTGCAATTGCTCGGATATTGACGACATTATTATCTTCTACAAGGACGGAAAGTTCAAGGTGGTTCGTGTGGCAGACAAGTTGTTTGTAGGCAAGAATGTGATGTGGCTGGGCGTATTCAAGAAGAACGACCAGCGCACCATCTACAATGCTGTTTATCGTGACGGACGCAAGGGCTTTTACTATATCAAACGCTTTAATATTCCAGCTGTCACCCGCGATAGGGAGTATGACATCACGGCGGGTACGGAAGGGTCGCGAGTCTGCTATTTTACGGCCAATCCCAATGGCGAGGCAGAGGTCATTAAGGTGACGCTCGACCCAGCCCCCAAGTTGAAGCGCGTTTTCTTTGACAAAGATTTCTCCGAAGTGCTTATCAAGGGACGTGGAGCCAAAGGCAACCTGCTGACAAAATTCCAAGTACACCGTATAGGACTTAAGAGTCACGGCCACTCAACCTTAGGAGGACGTAAGGTGTGGTACGACCCCGATGTGAATCGTCTAAACTATGACGAGCACGGAAGGCTGTTGGGTGAGTTCAGCGACGGCGACCAGATATTGGTCATTTTGCAGAATGGTGAATATTATCTGACGGGTTTTGATGTGAACATCCATTTCGAGGACAACATCCAACGCATTGAGAAATATGAGGTAGACAAAGTGTGGAGTTGCGTGCTCTTTGATGCCGATAATCAAGGCTATCCTTATGTGAAGCGATTCCAAATGGAAGCATCAAAGCGCAAGCAAAGTTACATGGGTGAGAATCCTAACTCGCGTCAGATATTACTTACGGACACCGTATATCCCCGCCTGCAAGTTACTTATGGCGGCAACGACGAATTCAGAGGTACAGAAGAGGTCGATGTCGAACAATTCATTGCCGTCAAGGGCTATAAGGCCAAAGGTAAGCGACTGACAACTTATGAGACGGCGGCTATCGTAGAATTAGAGCCGACACGACTGCCCGAAGTATCTGAGGACGAAGAAAGCCCTGAGGACGTTGAGGCAGAAGAAAATCTTGATCCCGATGCAGGCAAAAGCCAGCAACAAGTATTGGACGAACTTACTGGACAACTTAACTTGTTTCCTCTCAATGAAGAATAAAAGCCTATTGATTATCGCCCTCACTTTGGGCTCGTGGATGACGCTATTGGCACAATCCTCGGCTGACTCGCCCAAAATCATCACCCGTAGTACGATGGTCGGTGTTGGGGGCACTAATGTTTTGGACACTTATCTTTCTAACGAGCACTTCACAGGGCTTGGCTTTAGCTTTTTATCAACGATAGAGCGTCAGCGCACGGGGCAGAGATGGTCTACATTGATGGAGCATGAGGCGAATCTCTCAACGATCAGCGACCGCAGAGACGATAGGAGCGAGTTGGAGGGTGCCTATAATTTCTATTGGGGCAAACTTTATACGTGGCAACTGATGGACAATAGACTGACGCTACAAGTTGGCGGTGTGGCCAATGCGTCGTTGGGATTTATCTATAATATGTCAAATGGTAACAACCCGGCTCAAGCCCGCGCTCATTTGAACGTGATGCCGACAGGAGTTGCCTCTTATCGCTTTACGCTATTCAAGAAACAATTATTGGCCCGCTACGAGTTGAACCTGCCCCTTGTTGGCATCCAGTTCTCACCTAATTACGGACAATCGTACTACGAGATATTCAATCGAGGTAATTACGACCACAATATTGTACCCACAACTTTTGTCTCTGCTCCCGAATGGCGCAATGTGCTGACACTTGATGCCCAATTAGCACGACGCATCACTCTACGCATCGGTTATTTAGGCAATATCCAGCAATCAAAGGTCAATAATCTGCGCCAGCACATTTGGACGCATCGCTTCCTAATAGGTTTCACCAAACGTTTCTCGATAACGCCTTATGGTCTGAATGACAAATAACAAACTGATAGAGATATGCAGAGAAGAAATAGTATAGCCGTCGGATGGCACAAAGTCAAACAGGCAATGATAGCCTTATCATTTGTCATTTGCTCTATATCACTTAGTTTAACATTAACTTCGTGCGTTGATACCGAGGAGTATAACGATACACCAACAGGGAACTTTGAGGCACTATGGAAACTGATGGACGAGCATTATTGCTTCTTTGACTACAAGCAGCAAGAGTACGGATTGGATTGGAACGCGGTCTACAATAAGTATAAGGTGCGTATAAATGATAATATGAACAGCACCCAGCTTTTCGAGGTGTGTTGCGATATGTTGGCAGAATTGCGCGATGGTCACGTCAATTTGTCCAGTGCTATGAATTATGGACGCTATTGGAAATGGCAAGAAGCATACCCAAAGAACTTTAGCGATACCTTGTACCGTCACTATATGGGTACAGACTATAGGATAACTGGTGGGCTGTATTTTCGCGTGCTTGACGATAATATCGGTTATATCTATTGCCCTAGTTTTGAGAGTGCTTTTGGTGAAGGAAACCTTGACGAGGTATTCGCCTATCTTACCCTGTGCAGAGGGCTTATTGTAGACATCCGCAATAATGGCGGAGGCGATTTGACTATGGCTGAACGGTTGGCTGGACGTTTTGTGCAACAGCGCACGTTGGTCGGTTATATGCAACACAAAACGGGCCCAGGGCATAATGATTTTTCCAGTAAAGAAGAATGGTATTTGGAGCCTTCGCAGAACATACGCTGGAACAAGAAAGTTTGTGTACTTACTAATCGTAGCGTATATAGTGCTGCCAACGCTTTCGCCGTCATGATGCGTGCGCTACCTAACGTTACAATCGTCGGAGACCAGACGGGTGGGGGAAGCGGTATGCCTATGAGTAGCAGCTTGCCTAATGGCTGGAGTGTCCGTTATTCGGCTTGTCCTATGTACGACAAGGACGGGCGGAACACGGAATTTGGCATTACTCCTAACATTTCCGTCGGTTTGTCAGATGCCTCAATAGCCAAGAATATTGACGACATCATTGAGAAAGCCCGCGAGATACTCTCCCAATAAAGTGCAAGAAAAAGGCGGGAAACAGTATAAAGCTATACTATTTATTATTTTTTTACTTTTTTCTTTCTTTATTTAATTAAATAATGTGTATCTTTGCACCCCAACATTCTGAAAACAGAGAGAAAAGAGATTTAGTGAACGTTTCCCTTTAGCGCCTGTGGCGGAATTGGTAGACGCGTTAGACTTAGGATCTAATGTCTCACGGCGTGCAGGTTCGAGTCCTGTCAGGCGCACGGGGGGGGTAAAATACTCCTTGTATGAACCCACTTAATAAAATTATCCATTGGTATTTCAGCAAGAAAGCCTTGCCGTATTGGAGTATTTTAGTCTTTGATAGTCTTGTATTGTTTGTGTCTGGGTTAGCGACTTCTTGGTTATTTTACCGAGGCTATTACACCCAGCAAAACTTCTACCAGATAGCAAGGGTACTTTTGCTGTATGTTATGTTGAGTTGGATAGGCATGCGTTTGTTCAACACTTATTCAGGCATCATACGCTATTCGTCATTCGTAGACCTTCGTCGTGTGACTTTGGCCAACTTGACTTCACTATTGATAGCCTGGGGGGTACATTATTTGGTGTATTACGTCCCACCATCCACATTAGAGCACTTCAATTCCCGATACCTTTTCGTAATGTTCACGATAGCCACAGTAGTAATGTATGCTACACGGGTTATTATCAAGTCTCTTTTTGATATTACAACTACAGACAGCAAGGCAACTCGGGTGCTGATATATGGTACTATGTCGAGTGCTGTGGCTTTAGCAAAAAGTATTCGCTTTCAAGAGCCCGTGCGTTTTGTTTTGAGAGGTTTCATTACTCACGATATTCATGACAGACACGACCAACTGATGGGCGAGCGTGTCTACAGTGTAGATGACGATTTACAGGCTATTGTCGCCAAAGAGCGCATCGGAGCAGTGTTGGTATCGCCGCTGAGAAACGATGAGTTCCGCAAAGCTCAACGGTTACAAGACAAACTTATCAATGCTGGCCTTAAAATCTATATGGCACAGGGAGTTGAGGAATGGACAGGTGAAAACGAAGACATCCAAATGAAAGAGATGTCCGTTGAAGACTTGTTACCACGTAACGAAATAAAAATTGACATGGAATCCGTAGGCAATGAACTGGCGGGAAAATGTATTTTGATTACTGGTTCTGCTGGTAGCATCGGTTCTGAGATGGTGCGTCAGATTGCCCACTATAAGCCTGCCCACATGATATTGATTGACCAGGCAGAAACTCCGCAACACGATATTCGCCTAATGATGGCGCACGATTTCTCTGATATTAAGGCAGAAATCATAGTTACCAGCATCAGCCGTCAGACCAGAATGGAGAACATATTCAAGACATACCGACCTGATTATGTGTTCCATGCTGCGGCCTACAAGCATGTACCGATGATGGAGGACAATCCTTCGGAGGCTGTGATGAACAATATTTATGGTACTAAGGTCATTGCCGATATGAGTGTCAAGTACGGTGTTAAGAAGTTTGTAATGGTATCAACTGATAAGGCCGTCAACCCCACTAATGTTATGGGTTGTTCAAAACGTATCTGCGAAATCTATGTACAGAGCTTAAACTGCCATATCAAACAGGATAATCCAGAAGCAGAGACAACACAATTTGTTACCACGCGTTTCGGTAATGTGCTGGGTTCGAATGGTAGTGTCATTCCCATGTTTAAGAAACAAATTCAAGAGGGAGGACCTGTTACTGTTACCCACCCAGACATTATCCGCTATTTCATGCTTATCCCAGAGGCTTGCCAATTAGTGTTGGAGGCTGGTACGAAAGGACACGGCGGTGAGATATTCATTTTCGACATGGGGCAGCCTGTCCGCATTGCCGACTTAGCTGCGCGTATGATTAAATTATCTGGTGTCAAAAATGTAGAAACCAAATACACAGGTCTGCGTGAAGGCGAGAAGCTTTATGAGGAGATGCTCAATGACGAAGAATGTACAAAGCCCTCGTTCCACGAAAAAATACGTATAGCTAAGGTTCGCGAATACGATTATAAAAAGGCTTGCGAGCAAATCAATGAGCTAATTGACCTCGCAAAGCAATATGACAATATGGAGACTGTGCGTAAGATGAAGGAAATAGTGCCTGAGTATAAGAGTAACAACTCCATCTACGAATGGTTGGATAAGCAATAACTATTATTTATGGAATATCAATATCATATTTTTGCTCCCTATCGGGTTTGCCCATTGGGGGCACACGTTGACCATCAACATGGTTTGGTAACGGGATTTGCCATCAACAAGGGTGTTGACCTATGGTTTAACGTCAGAGAGGATAATATGGTAAACTTGACATCACGCACCTTTGATGGCGATGTTAGTTTCGAAATTTCCAAGCCTTCACAAATCCGTGCACATCATTGGGGTGACTATGCTCGTGGTGCCAAATATGCTCTTCGCAAACGTTTTGAGTTGACACGCGGTATCGATGGAGTTATTCAAGGCTCACTGCCTGTAGGCGGATTGTCGTCATCAGCGGCAGTCTTGATAGCTTATGTTATGGCCTTTGCTAAGGCTAATGGTATTGTTCTGCAACCTTTTGAGATTGTCACTATTGCCTCAGAAGCTGAGCGCGAATACATCGGACTGAGCAATGGATTATTAGACCAGTCATGTATCGCTTTAGGACGCAAGGACGGTCTGTTGTTTCTGGACTGCGACTCTAACGAGTGGCGCATTATTAAGCGTAATAAGGATATGGCAGACTTTGAGATAGGTATCTTTTTCTCTGGGCTGACCCGTTCTTTGGTTAATAGTGATTACAACCTACGAGTCTTTGAGTGTAAGACAGCAGCATGGAATATGCTTGCTTATACTGAACAGCCTCTTAAGACTTTCGACAAAACGTTCCTACGTGACATTCCCAAAGCAACCTTTGACAAGACACGAATCGCTATGCCCGCGCGATTTGCACGTCGTGCCGAACATTTCTACTCAGAGTATCGCCGTGTTCGACAGGGTGTCACTGCTTGGGAGACTGGTAACATGAAGCTTTTCGGCAAACTGTCGTTTGACTCTTGTGAGAGCTCTATCCAAAATTATGAGTGTGGTTCACCAGAACTGATAGCTATTTACGATATTATGCGTTCTTTGCCAGGAGTCTATGGCGGACGTTTCAGTGGCGCAGGTTTTAAGGGAGCTTGTATCGCATTGGTTGACCCTGCTCACAAAGAAGAAATAGAAAAGGTACTCACCGAGCAATACCTCGAGCAATTCCCCGAATACGAGAAAACATTCCAAGTATTCTGGGTGAAGCCAGATGATGGAGCGCGGTTTGTGGAAGATTAACATCTAAATTATATTCAAGCATTGAAGAACATTGTTATAGCAGCAGGATATGCTACCCGATTGGGTGAGTTGACGAGAAACTTTCCGAAACCACTGCTGGAAATAGGGGACTCAACCATCTTAGGCCGTATGCTGGACGACATTGACCAGATAGCAGAAATTGATGAACACATCATTATTACGAACCATAAATTCGCCCCTGTTTTTGAGCAATGGAAGAAAGAGCAGCACTATCAAAAGCCCATTACTATTGTAGATGACGGGACGGAAACTAATGACACTCGTTTAGGGGCTGTTTGTGATTTGCTCTTTGCTATGGAGAAACTCAACATCGAAGACGACTTGCTGGTGGTAGCAGCCGATAATTTGTTGTTCTTCTCGTTTCAAGAGTTTGTAGATTTTGCCAAAGAGAAGCAGACCTCCTGTATCATGTGTCATGAACAACCCAGTATTGAAAAGCTACAACGCACAGGCGTTATCGTTGTTGATGACCAGATGAAAGTACTCAACATGGAGGAAAAGCCGCAGCAGCCTAAGAGCCATTGGGCAGTACCTCCATTTTACATCTATTTGAAGAAAGACCTTGACCTTATCCGCCATTCTGTAGAGAATGGTTGTGGTAAAGATGCTCCGGGCAACCTTGCTCACTATATGGTAGAGCATACTAATATACATGCTTGGCCGATGAGTGCAGGCCGCTTTGACATCGGAAGTTTAGATACCTATTACGAAGCAGTAGAGAAATATGGAAAGAATTGATTTAAACAATAAAGTAATATTTGTTACGGGAGCCGCAGGTTTTATCGGTTCAAATCTGGTAAAGCGCCTGTTCAAGGATGTAAAAGGCGCAACGATTGTCGGTATTGACAATATGAATGACTATTATGATGTTCGCCTAAAGGAGTTTCGCTTGAGAGAGTTGGATGCTGCTGTGCCAGAAGATACCGTATGGAGATTTATCAAGGGAGATATTGCAGACAAAACAACCATAGACAATATCTTTGCGGAGTATCAGCCAGCCGTTGTCGTCAATTTGGCAGCCCAAGCAGGTGTCAGGTATTCCATCACCAACCCCGATGCCTATATCCAATCAAACTTAATAGGTTTCTACAACATATTAGAGGCTTGCCGCAACTGGCCAGTTGAGCATTTGGTCTATGCCTCCTCGTCCAGCGTTTACGGCTCCAACAAGAAAGTGCCATATTCTACAGACGACAAGGTTGATAATCCAGTTTCGCTGTATGCCGCCACGAAGAAATCAAACGAGTTGATGGCCCATGCTTACTCCAAACTCTATAACATTCCTTCGACGGGACTTCGTTTCTTCACCGTCTATGGTCCTGCTGGTCGTCCTGATATGGCTTATTTCGGTTTCACTAACAAGTTACGGGAGGGAAAGACCATCGAAATATTTAACTTTGGTAATTGCAAGCGCGACTTTACCTATGTTGACGACATCGTCGAGGGCGTTGTTCGCATTATGCAAGGAGCTCCAGAGAAACAGCAAGGCGAAGATGGGCTGCCTCTGCCGCCATACGCAGTATATAATATAGGGAATAATTCACCAGAAAACCTGCTAACATTTGTAGACATCCTGCAGCAAGAACTTATCCGTGCCCAAGTGTTACCAGAGGATTATGATTTTGAGGCCCATAAACGATTGGTACCTATGCAGCCAGGCGATGTTCCTGTGACTTATGCCGATACTTCTGCGCTGGAGCGCGACTATGGCTATAAACCCTCGACATCACTGCGTGACGGACTACGAGCCTTTGCAGAGTGGTATCACGATTTTTATATTCAGAAAGACTAAGATAACAAATCCCCTCTAAGCAAAGGGGATTTGTTATTTCATCATCTCAATGCGGAAGGTAGTACCCTTGCCCACTTCGGACTGTTTGACGAATATGCGCCCTTTATGGTACTCCTCAACAATACGTTTAGCTAAGGAGAGGCCTAATCCCCATCCTCGTTTCTTTGTGGTAAAGCCCGGAGTAAAGACGTTACCGAGGTCTTTCTTGCGAATTCCCTTGCCTGTATCTCGCACCTCAATGATAATATCCTGCGGCTCGTCGTAAAGAGTCAGCGTAATAGTACCGCACCCCTCCATAGCATCAACAGCATTCTTGCACAGATTCTCAATGACCCACTCAAACAGTGAAGCGTTCATACGTACCCTAACATCATGCTCGGGCAAGTGACAAATCATCTTCACTTGGCTACTGGTACGACGGTCCATATAATCGACCACATGATCCAGCACCTCATTCATTGATGCCTCCACAGGTTCGGGCAAAGAGCCTATTTTAGAAAAGCGGTCGGCAATAAGCTGCAAACGTCGCACATCCTTGTCCATTTCTGGCAACAAGTCATCCTGCGGATATTGTTCTTTCAGCATCTCCACCCACGCCATGAGGCTGGAAACTGGTGTTCCCAACTGATGGGCCGTCTCTTTAGACAGTCCAACCCATACCTTATTCTGTTCTGCGCGCTTGGAAGAAAGCAAGGCAAAGATAGCAACCACAACAAAAATGAGCACGATGCCCAACTGGACATACGGCCAAGCTTGTAGCCGTTTCAGCATGATGCTCTCATCATAGCATACCAACTGACTGTCTACACGAATAGTGTCACCAGCTTGCATCATCCGTTGGGCATATCTCTCAATGCGTGTTGTGTCCTCAATATTACGATAATCATCTATTCCCCCTTCGTCGCTAACCACAATGACAGGAATAGTATTGTTGCCCTCCATCACGCTGAGCACCAGCGAAAGGTCGGTCTGCTCGTCAGCCTCGTTCAAAGCATGCAAAGCCTGTGCCCATACCTCCATACGGTGACGTTCCTCGACAGACAAGTCGCGTACCAAGAAATGCGACACCAATAGCGACGCTACAGCAATGATAATAGCTGCAACCACAAGGATTATCTTTATTTGCCGTATCTTGTCAGTCCACTGCATACCTTATTATAACGTGTAAAGAGCGAAAATATTACAACCTGCCCACCGATTATGTAGTCGCGCGTAGCGTTATTAACACCAAACGAGAGCAGAAAAACTCCGCCGCCATTCTCACGAATGACGGCGGAGTAACAACTTTTACTAATTACTAATTTAAAACAATGGCCTTGCGCACCTCGCGGTGCCGTGCTTTTGTGGCCTTTTAAAAACTCTCCTCCCTAAGCGAGAGGGAGATAAATATAAAAGTAGGGAGGCCACTCACACCTATGTAGCCGCCTCCCCTTTCTTTAGCAATGATTATTCCCAATCGTCGTCGTCATCGCCGAAACCGCGAGACTGAGCACTTGGTGCGTAGTCGTCAGAAAATCCCATAGAGGAGGCTGCTAACATCTGCTGTAACTCAATTGTTACTACTTTCATTTGCGGATTGATATATGTCTTTTTCATATCTTGTTTCCCCTGTTATTTAATTAGTTACCATTTAAATATACTTATTTAATCACGACCTTTTTGCCGTTTACGATATACAGGCCCTTTGTAGGCTGAGCAATACGCTGACCTGCAAGGTTGTAGAACACGTTGTTCTTGGCCTCGTTGTTTGTCTGTATAGTGTTAATGCCTGTCGTCTCACCAAAAGTGAAGCTTAAGGCACGGGCATTGGAAGGTACTGCATCCTTAGGCAGATAAGCCTTTCCAGCAGAGATAATTCCACCTGCAAATGGATGTAGCTCACCTTCATAGACAACATAGGCAGCATCCTTTTCTACGGGCGTGTTCTCAAGTACAGCCTCCAACAAGTTATCAAAGTCATCTGTTGCTTCATTACTTGCGAGAATATTAACAGTATAAGTCTTGTTTTGTTCGCCAAGCAGAATAAGACCTGTTTCTGCGGGAACTTTTGTAACCTGTGTCAGCGTTGCAGATTCCTCCGTAATCTCTGAGATGACGTATGCAGCAAGACCAGAGCCTGTAAAGTCAAGTGCCTTGTTGCTGCTGAACGAAGCATAACCCGTAGAGCTGACAATTGTCGTTTCGGGAAGATAAGTAGCAGAGGGTGTAAAGATAATGTAACTGACAGTGATAGCCGATGTCCCTTTAATAGTTACGTCACCTGCTGATACCTCAATTTCGTCTGTTACAACATCTAATTTAGCCTCATAGGGCTCATCGCCATTATTTTCACGAGATGTCCAGTATTCTGTTTGCTGTTCGTTTACTACCAGATAGCGCTTAACAGCTGTATTACTTGCACTGCTTCCCGTATCAGAGAACTTCACTTTGATAGTTCCAGGCACAGCGGTGTTGAAGCGAAGCACACCATTCTGGGCAAAGGTTTTTCCCTCTCTGAGGGGATATTCTCCCTTAAATGCAAGGGCCTCTGCGTTAAATTCTTTAGTGAAAGTCAGCCCTTCAATATCTGCATACACATACTCCGTGTTTTTCTCCTCCTCTGATGTGAATTGTTTACTGCCTGATATGCCTTTACTGAAATCCCAAGTGGTAGCATCACTGATTGTTTGGAGTTCGGAATATTCAGTGAATTTTGCCTTGTATGTGACAGTCACATTCTTGTAGGTAGTGCCGTCAGACAAAGTTAGCGTTGTCATACCGCTTGCGTTTTCCGTTGCATTATAATGTAAAGTAGCTGTTGTTTCAATTGCGCCTTCAACAATAGTATTGTTTGCTAATGTTACAGTCAGCCCCTCAACTGCTGGGCTCAGTGTGGCAGTCAAAGTTTTACCTTCCAACATACTACCTGTAACGGCAATGTCTTCAGTTACCTCAACGCCACTTTCTGTTGCGGTGATAGTCGCATCAGAAGCAGAGATGTTGGAACCAATGGGAACAATTGTAACAGAAATCTGGAATACACGACATTCACTATTTGAGGTAGGTTTAGTATTTCCTAAGTTTCCACGTCCAAATGAATAATAACGGTACTCTTTTGCTGTAGGTGTTATTTCTATCTTAGAACCGTAATCATATCCAGCTGCACTCAAAGCAGTAATTTCACTCCATTGGCTATTGTCTGTGCTAAATCCGCCATGACCGAACTGTTTTACTGCAGAACCGGAAGTATTAAGACCTACATATAATATAATGCTTGAGATTGTATTTTCCTCGCCAACGTCAATTGTAAGCATACCATTACTACTTAGACTGACCATATAAATTTTAGTACTTGGAATACCAATTTCTGAACCTTGATTAGAGCCATTTTTTGAAGCTGTATTGACACCAGAAATCGTTACATCACCTTGTTTTACTGGTAGAATTGGGGCTACACTACTTCCATATAAAAGAATGTCCTCAGTGGTTTGTGCCCACGTCCCACTACACACGCATAATAGCAGCGTCAATAAAGATAAAATCTTTCTCATAGTT
The DNA here is from genome assembly GCA_022511045.1 of Prevotella sp. Lineage (GTDB taxonomy): Bacteria > Bacteroidota > Bacteroidia > Bacteroidales > Bacteroidaceae > Prevotella. The sequence continues at coordinate 11,171 of JAFLSF010000025.1, read as the reverse complement.
TATTAGTTTTAATTTGTTTGTAAATAAAGTTATAATGTTAGTTATAATATGTACACGCCAAAAGCATGGAACCGATACGCTCCACATCTCTACTCTGGGGTCCTGAGAAAACCTGTATAAGAAGATATAGGTACAATCAGCCCACGCTGAACGCGTGAACCGCTGTCATCCTCGTCTTGCCTATACTTGAAATTTCTCAGGTTTCAGAGTACAAGATCGAAGCACAACGCTTCAGTGATTTCAATAAGTCAGGAGCATCAAGTCCGCCGACCCTTGCCGCTCGCAGCCCCTCAAAAGGACACAAAGCGTGCAAACTCCAATGGCAAATGGCCGCTAAAGGCCAAAAGTCAGAGGCAAAATTACGAACTTTATTTGGAATTACCAAAGAAAAAGCCGAAAAGTTTGTGTTTTACACCATCTTCAGCTTTCAGAGGGTTGTTGTGCAGGGTTCATACGACAACCGAGATACCGCCTCTATGCTGACGAGCATACTCTTCACAAGTTGTATACGCCTGGAATACAACTTGTATACTCCTGATATACAACTTGTATACACGGCGTATACAAAGTGTATACTCCTGAAATACAAACCGTATACAATAGGCATGCAGGTAGTGAGCCTTAGGCTCGCCGTCTTTGTGTAACTTTTTCGCTTCTTTCTTTGGTAATTCCAAATAAAGTGCGTAACTTTGTCTGCGGAAAAGTTTTATTAGGCATGGCATTGAATCATAATAAGAACTTGAAGCTATACTACTCCATCAAGGAGGTGGCCGAGATGTTTGGCGTGAACGAGAGTACCCTGCGCTACTGGGAGCAGGAGTTCCCTTATCTGAAGCCAAAGACCAGTGGCCCTGCCAAAATACGCCAATATCAGGAGAAAGATATTGAGCAGATTCGGCTTATTCACAGCTTGGTGAAGGTGCGCGGCTTTAAGTTAGCTGCTGCGAAGAAGATTATCAACAGCAATCGCGACGGTGCAGACCGTAAGGCGGAAGTGCTGACGCGGCTGATAGGAGTCCGCAATGATTTGCAGGCTCTAAAGAAGCAACTGGATTATTTGGAATAACGGGGATTACTCTGGGAGCCATGTATTATGCACACTGAATACTTCATTCAGTGTTATTTTTTGCGCCTCTTTTTTCGTCAACTGGTGACTCCAGCCGACACGTCCTGCGGTAGCAGCTCCCTCGCCATGATTGTTGTACTCCATATAGCGGGCAGTGTTCTCTCGTTGTTTCTGCCAGGGATGCCAACCCTCGGGGCGTATCTGACGGGGCAACTCGCAATTCATGAACAACGTATAACCATAGTCACGCCAGGGACGACCCAGATAGACTTGATTGACGCCTTCGGCACAACGGATATGGCAGTTGTTGAAAACATAGCCATACGGTGCATCTTGTGGAGTGGAGGCGGCGGTAATGTAAGAGTCGTGCTTGCAGAAAATATCGCAGTTCTCAAACCACGCCGTTGACGGGCCAAAGATAAAGTCGGTGGTACCCTCGATATAGCAGTCTTTGAAGTATTGGCGGCAATGGGCATTACTCGTGTAAATGGTATCTTGATTGCCTAAGAAACGGCAATTTAGGAACGTAAGCATATCGCCGTCAGCCTGTAGGGCTACTGCCTGTCCCAATCGTGGAGCATTGTTTTCAATTGTCAGATTCTTTAATGTGATGCGGCTTCCTTGAATTTTCAAGGTGAACGTGCGGAAAGTGCCAATCATGGTACGTCCGTCCTTAGGGCGTATAGCCTGTGCTATATCAACGGGCCAAGAGTCGAGTGCCATAGCTACAGGAATATTGGCGTGGTCATCCCATGTCAAGATTGTCTGGTCGCGGTCTTCGCCACATAGTTCTATATTCGTCAGCCACTGGGGGATAATGATTTTCTCCTTATACGTACCTTTCTTAATATATATTACTTTATGGTAGTCCATGAACGCGCGGCACACCTCTATGGCATCGCTGATGTTGCGGAACTGACCACTACCGTCACGGGCAACTACCAGTGTGTCGGGGTTGTCATAAGGGTTAGCAACATTGGTTGTCAAGAAACCAAATAATGACAGGAGAATTAAACAGTAACGTTTCATATTAGATTCTTTAAGATTGGTTGTCATATTACATAATTTGCGTCACATCTTGCAGGCCTTCAATCTTCTTGAGTTGGTTCATCACGTTACGGACATCATCGCGGTCGTGGACTCGCAACTCTATGGTTCCATCAAATACGCCCTCGTCTGTTCCAATGGTCAAACGGCGGATGTTTACATTTAATTGTGTCGAGATAATCTGCGCAATGTCAAGCAACATACCCATACGGTCAATACCTTGCAGGCGGATAGTTGCATCGAAGAATAGCCGTTTGTGCGTGTCCCACTTTGCATCGAGGATGCGATTGCCAAAGCTCGCTTTCAGGCGGGCGGCTACAGGACAGGCACGCTTGTGAATTTCTATCTGATGTTTACCGTCGATGAATCCCAAAATATCATCGCCCGGGATGGGGTGACAGCAATGTTTAAACTTGTATTGCCGAATGTTGTCGTCGTTGATGACGATAGCTTTCTTGCGATTGAAATTCTCTGGCACGACAAAGAGTTCCTGCTCTTCTCCAGGAGTCTTTCTGTCATGCTTGTCACGTCCCAAGAAAGGCACCAGCTTGCGCCATTTCTTCTTAGGTTGGTTGTTCTTGCCTTGCAACTCATCAATATCTTTTTCTCCCAGCAAGATGTTCTTTTCGGCAATAGCTTGGAAGAACTCCTCACGATGAGCAATCTCGTGGAAAGCCGATAGTTTGTCGGCAGCATTGAGTTGGTTGGTAAAGTTGTTCTTCTGCAAGAACTCATTGAACATCTCCTCGCCTTTCTTCTGCAACTCACGGCTGTTCCGCCTCAGAATAACCTGTATCTTTGACTTCGCCTTGGCTGTGCTAACGAAATTGAGCCACGTAGGCTGAACGTGCTGTGACTTTGAAGTAAGAATCTCTACTTGGTCGCCACTTTGCAACCTATGACTCAAAGGTACTAACTTATGATTGACTTTAGCACCAATACAGTGACTGCCTAAGAAAGTGTGGATGGAGAAAGCAAAGTCAAGTGCCGTACTGCCTGTCGGCATGGTCTTAATCTCACCTTTGGGGGTAAATACAAAGATTTCTTGAGCAAATAGGTTCAGTTTGATAGCATCAAGGAAGTCCATAGCGTCGGGCTGCGGGTCATCCAGAATTTCCTTAATGGTGCGTAACCATTCGTTCAGTTCGTTCTCGTCTTCCGTATATTCAACTTCCTCACCCTCCTTATATTTCCAGTGGGCAGCAAGTCCTTGCTCAGCTATCTCGTCCATGCGGTCGGAACGTATCTGTACTTCTATCCATCGGCCCTGCTTCGACATCAGCGTAATGTGCAACGCTTGATAACCGTTGGCCTTAGGCTGATTTAACCAGTCACGCAGGCGGTCTGGATGGCTCTTGTAAATCTTCGAGATAGCGACATAGATATTGAAACACTCGTTGACCTCCTCCTCGCGTTTCTCTGGGGTGAAGATGATGCGCACGGCAAGAATATCATAAACCTCGTCAAAGGTGATATGCTTGTTTTGCATCTTGTTCCAAATAGAGTAGGGGGTCTTCACTCGCTCCTTAATCTGATACTTGACCCCCATTTCCTTGAGGGCTTTTTCTATGGGTGCCGTGAACTGTGCAAACAGTTCATGGCGCGAGGCTTCCGTTGAGGCTAATTTCTCCTTAATGTTATTATATTGGTCTGGATGCTCGTAGCGGAAACTGAGATTCTCCAATTCAGTCTTTACCTTGTAGAGACCCAGTCGGTTGGCCAACGGAGCATAGATATAAAGCGTCTCGCCCGCTATCTTATACTGCTTGTTGGCAGGCTGCGATTCAAGCGTCCGCATGTTGTGCAGGCGGTCACATATCTTGATGAGAATCACGCGGATGTCGTCGCTCATAGTGAGCAACAACTTCTTGAAGTTCTCTGTCTGTGCCGAGGACTGCTCGCCGAAGATGCCACCACTAATCTTGGTCAGACCATCAACAATCTGGGCAATCTTAGCCCCGAACATGTTCTCAATGTCTTCAGTGGTATAATCTGTGTCCTCTACTACATCATGCAATAGGGCTGCACAGATGCTGGTAGAGCCCAGTCCCACCTCCTCGCAGGCTATCTGAGCCACAGCAATAGGGTGCATGATATAAGGTTCTCCGCTAAGACGGCGTACCCCCTTGTGGGCTTGACGGGCAAAGTTAAATGCTTTGGTGATGATGTCTACCTTCTTGCGGTGACGTGATGCCAGATAGCTGTCCAACAATCGCTGGAAAGCACCATTTATCAGTTGGTCGTCTGCGGCTTCGCGCTTCATCATGTCTTCGTCCATCGTGAGTTCTCCTATCCCTTAATGTTATGTATATGATAATCGCATCCAGTTAAGACCGTACTATCTGCGGCGCCTTGCTGTGGAGGAAGACCGGCGTTTCCTGCTGGCAACACTGCGCTTCCGTGTAGTTCGTTTCTTGCTGGCATAACGCTTACTCCGATGATAGTAGGTCGGAACGTTGTCGTTCACCTCCACCTCCAGTCGTTTGGTCAGCAACTCGCCTGCCTTGTAATTATATACAGAGTCCGCCATATCAATAAACTTGTTTAACTCTGTCAATGGTAGACGCAGAGGCATTAGTGCCGTATTGCCCGGTATCACGTCGTGTCGATACATCGGATTGAGGGCACGCAGTTGGTCAATATCAACACCCACCACAGCGGCAATCTGTTCCAAATGTACAGCCTTGCTTACCATCACCGTATCAGTCTGGGCAGGCAGGCGGGTTGTCATAGGGCAGATGTTATGCTGCGAGTAATAAGTCATAATATAGTTGGCAGCAATAAATGCAGGCACATAACCGCGCGTTTCTTTAGGCAAGTAAGGATAGATGCGCCAATAGTCCTTTTCGCCTCCTGCACGGTGTATAGCCTTGTTGATATTGCCCGGACCACAGTTGTAAGCGGCAATCACCAGATTCCAGTCGCCAAATATCTTGTAGAGGTCACGCAGATATTGAGCTGCGGCATACGATGACTTGATGGGGTCACGTCGTTCGTCAACCAGCGAATTGACCTGCAAGCCATACTGCCTGCCTGTAGCCAGCATAAACTGCCAGAGTCCCGTTGCTCCCACTCTGGAGACAGCCTTAGGATTAAGAGCCGACTCAATGACGGGCAGGTAGCGCAGTTCCAGAGGCAACTGGTACATCTCCAGTGCTTCCTCAAAAATAGGCATATAAAAGTTTGAGGCTCCCAGCATATAACTGACGCTATGGCGCAACCTGCCGCTATAACGGTCGATAAACTTCTGTACTACATCATTGTAAGCCATTTCCATGATGCTGGGTATACGACTCAACCGTTCCACATAGTCCTCTTTGGTGTAGGTAGGGTTAATGTCCTGCATATTACAGTCGTTGCCTCCTTCCAGATAGGTCTTGGCCATATAGAGGTTCAGCAGACTGTCCAGGTCGTAGGTCATAGCTTCAGGAAATTCAATAACCTCGGGGCGACCCTCATCATCGGTTACCGTTATCTCGTCCTCGTCTTGTGGCTCGCCTACCACCTGTCCCATCATTGTTAGCGGCAAAAAGGCAAACAAGTTAATTAGCAATACACTCTTCACTCGTCCTTTTATAACGCTACTTACTTTCAATATCTTCATACTTCTTCGTTTCTTTTTTGTTCAAATATTGCACTTAGAGGGCTACCCTTTTAGGTGCTTTTTGTCCTTAAAAAATTAGGCAACAACTCAGTCCTAACGACTGGTTCTGCAACGAACGGCTACCCGTTTTATTTGGAATAATAGTAGGAGCCACCTGTAAACTCAAATCCTTGGAGATGTCAAACTCCGACAATTCCGCATCTACGTAAGCATCAACAACGGACAATGCGTAGACGGCCACCATTACTATAATACTCATGTCTCGCCAACGGCGGTACTTGTCCTTTCGGCTTTTGAACAGCGACTGGTATCGCGACTGGTTGGCAGCAGTTATCTCTACGCCCAGATGCAGAAACTTGTTATAGCTGGCCGTCCCTGGGTCGCTGTCCATAATGTCCAGATAGGCCTGCGAATAGTCCTTGTACATCATGTTGTTCCACGACAGCGCATAGATGCAACCCATAAATCCTCCATAGAAGATAGGCAGTTTCCAATATTTGCGGTTGTATATTTGTCCTGCACCAGGCAGCACCAATGCCAACCAAAGTGCCCGCTGGGGATTAGGGCGCCAAGTCGACCAGTCACGTCTGGCTTTCACCTTCTCATCAGATACTACGATGCTGACAGTGTCCTCTGGCAACAGCGTTTTAGCATCTGCGACGGCTATAGAATCCATAGCCACCAATGCTGAGTCCTGTTGCGCCAAACAGGTCGTCACACTCGCTATCAACACTATCACTATCGCCAGCAGTCTACCCATTGGCTCCGTCCAGTGCGTTCATAATACGTTCCAGTTCCTCCTCGTTTGCAAAGGGAATACTTATCTTTCCCTTACCCTTTGCAGAACAAGTCATCTGTACCTTAGTCTGGAAGAATTGTGAGAGTCGGTCTCGCAAAATTCTGAACTCTTGGGGCAGTTTCTCTTTCGAACTCATCTTGCCGCGAGCCGTCTTCACTTCTTCACCGTTCTTCAGTGCCTGTACTATCTCCTCTACTTTGCGCACAGAATAGTGGTGCTGCTGCACCTCCTTAAAGAGTTTTATCTGTTCCGAAGGACTTTCTATGGACAATAGTGCACGCGCGTGTCCCATCTCTATCTCATGGTTCTTCAACGCAATCTGCACTTGTGCAGGTAATTTTAATAACCGCATGTAATTGGTGACGGCGGCACGACTTTTGCCCACACGCTCACTGATTTTTGCCTGCGTCATACCAGTAGCCTCCGCCAAATGCTGATAGGCCAGCGCAATTTCAATAGCGTTCAAATCCTCACGCTGGATATTCTCCACCAATGCCATCTCCATGACTCCTTGGTCCTCCACGCTGACGATGTAGGCAGGGATTTTAGTAAGTCCAGCCAACTGCGAGGCTCGCCAGCGTCGTTCGCCAGCTATAATCTGATATTTCTGTCCATCTACCTTGCGCAGGGTGATGGGCTGAATGATGCCTAACTCGCGGATGCTGTTAGCCAACTCCTGCAAAGCCTCCTTGTCGAACTCTCGGCGTGGCTGATTAGGATTGGGCTCTATCTGTGCTATGTCTATCTCATTTAGGTTTGAGCTGCCCTCGGTCTTCACCTCACTGCCTGTATCTATCAGTGCGTCCAGCCCGCGCCCCGTTCCTATGTCGTCCAGTCCACGTCCCAAAACGCTACTTGCATATTTCTTTCTTACTGCCATTCTTCTTTTTATCCTTTATCCGTTATTCTTTGCAATAATCTCCTTAGCCAGTTTTAGATGGTTCTTCGAGCCTGTCGATTCAGCATCGTAGAGAATGACGGGCAGACCGTGACTGGGACTTTCGGAGAGTTTGACGTTACGTTGGATGACGGTCTTGAATACCAGCTCTTGGAAATGGCGCTTCACTTCGTCATATATCTGATTGGCTAGTCGTAGACGAGAATCGTACATTGTCAGCAGGAAGCCCTCTATCTCCAACTTCGGGTTCAGTTTCTGTTTGATAATCTTGACGGTATTCAACAGTTTTGAGATACCCTCCAAAGCAAAGTACTCGCATTGCACAGGGATGATGACGGAATCGGCTGCGGTCAGCGAATTGACGGTGATAAGTCCTAACGACGGCGAGCAGTCAATCAAAATATAGTCGTAGTCGCCTCGTATTGGCTCAAGTAAATTGCTAATTACCTTTTCGCGGTTCTCCAGATTGAGCATTTCTATCTCGGCACCCACCAAGTCTATGTGGCTGGGTATAATGTCCAGTCCCTCAATGTCTGTAGTATAAATAGCGTCGCGAACGTCGGCTTTGTCAATAATGCACTCGTATAACGAACAATCTATCTCTTGGATGTTTACGCCCAATCCGCTGCTGGCGTTGGCCTGCGGGTCTGCATCAACCACCAGTACTGTCTTTTCCAAAGTAGCCAGCGAAGCTGCCAAATTGATGGTAGTCGTGGTCTTGCCCACACCGCCTTTCTGATTTGCCAATGCTATAATCTTTCCCATATTTTACTTCAAATAGGTGTACAATAGAGTGCAAAGGTACGAATTTTCTATCAAACAACGCACGTTTCTGAACTTTTTTAGTAAATTTGCACCCAAAAACAGAGAATTCCATGAGACCACTGATACTGATTTCCAATGACGATGGTTACCAAGCTAAGGGCATTAACGAGTTAATAGAAATGGTGCGTCCTTTAGGCGATATTCTTGTCTGTGCTCCAGACGGACCGCGAAGCGGGCAGAGCTGTGCCTTTAGCGTCACCCTACCATTGACCCTTAAATTGGTTCGTCAAGAAGAAGGGCTCGAAGTCTGGGCTTGCAACGGTACTCCCGTCGATTGTGTAAAAATGGCGTTAGGCAATATCTGTAAGAGTAAGCCCGACTTGGTTATCGGAGGAATCAATCATGGCGACAATGCTTCTGTCAATACACACTATTCTGGCACAATGGGAGTCACGCTGGAGGGTTGCATGAAATATATTCCTTCCGTAGCCTTCTCCTTATGTGACTATCGTGCCGATGCCGATTTCAGTCCCTTGAGTCCGTATGTTAAGGCTATTGCCGCTAAGGTGCTGAATGACGGGCTTTCTGAGGGCGTGTGTCTGAATGTCAATTTCCCGTTGTTGGAGACGAAAGACTACTATCAGGGTGTCCGCATCTGTCGTATGGCAAAGGGCACTTGGTATAACGAGAGTGCCCGTTTCCACCACCCCAGAGGCTACGACTATTGGTGGATGCAAGGACACTATCGCAACGACGAGCCCGAGGCTGAGGATACGGACAATTGGGCTCTGCAACACGGGTTTGTAGCCATTACTCCTACCCAGATTGACGTTACGGCTTACAAGGCGATGGATTCTCTAAAGGCTTTCGAGACCTTATAACCATGAAATATTATCTTATTGCCGGCGAAGCCAGTGGCGACCTGCACGCTTCGCATCTGATGCGAGCCCTGCAACAACAGGACCAACAGGCAGAGTTCCGTTTCTTTGGAGGCGACCTTATGGCAGCAGTGGGCGGTACGTTGGTAAAGCATTATCGCGAACTGGCCTATATGGGTTTCATCCCCGTTTTGCTGCATCTGCGGACTATTCTCCGGAATATGAAGATGTGCAAAGAGGATATTCGCCAATGGCAGCCAGACGTGGTCATCCTTGTCGACTATCCAGGTTTTAATCTCAGCGTTGCCAAATACGTGCATCAGTTGAGGAACGACAGTAAGATGCGGGGAGCCAGCCCTCGCATTTACTACTATATCGCCCCCAAAATCTGGGCGTGGAAGGAGTATCGTATCAAGAACATTAAGCGCGACGTTGACGAGTTGTTCTCCATCTTGCCGTTTGAGGTTGATTTCTTTGAAAAGAAACATCATTATCCTATCCATTACGTCGGTAATCCTACGGCCAGTGAAGTGCGACAATATTTAGAAGAAAACGGAGGCACAAAAGAAGATGGCGGGAAACCCATCATTGCCTTGTTGGCTGGCTCACGAAAGCAGGAGATTAAGGACAACCTGCCCGCAATGATAGAGGCTACGCGCCATTTGGCTCATCAGTATGATATTGTGTTAGCGGGAGCCCCCTCAATAGAGTCCGACTATTACGCCAAGTTTTTGGAAAACAGCGATGTACAACTCGTTAGCAACAAGACCTATCCTTTGTTGGCAAAAGCTACGGCCGCTCTTGTTACCAGTGGTACGGCAACTCTCGAAACCTGTATGTTTGGTGTGCCGCAGGTGGTGTGTTATGAGACTCCCCTGCCTCGTCTCACAGGTTTCCTCAAGCGTCATGTTCTCAGCGTCAGATACGTTTCACTGGTCAATCTTATTGCAGGCCGCGAGGTCGTTAGGGAGTTGGTGGCCGAAACTTTCAGCGTCGACAACATCCGCCGCGAACTGGAGGCCGTTCTGCCCAATGGAGACCGCCGTCAGCAGATGCTCACCGACTATGAGGAAGTGCACCGCAGTTTGGGTGAGAGCGATGCTCCCCAACGGGCTGCACAGATAATGGTTAAACTTCTAAACAAACAACAAAGATGAGAAAATTATTATTTACTTTCATGGTGCTGGCTCTTACAACAACACTCAGCGCACAGAATATTCAGTTACACTACGACTTTGGTCGTAATATCTATACAGGTGAGGAGGCTGGTCGCCAAAAAGTCACCATTTCCCTTGAGCACCTCAAGATAGACGATTTGGGTCGTTGGTTGTATCTCATTGATTTCGATTTGAGCAGTCACTTCATGGAGTCTGCCTACACGGAAATCTCTCGCGAGTTTAACATCTCAAAGCAGTCTCCCTTTGCCGCACATATCGAGTATAACGGCGGTCTGAGCCGACAAGGCAGTTTTCAGCAGGCAGCACTTATAGGAGGAGCGTGGAACGGCCATAATAGGGATTATTCCAAAATGTGGTCACTCCAGTTGCTTTATAAGCAGTTCTTCAAGAGTTACGACAACACCCATGCCTATGCCAGCGCACAACTGACGGGTGTTTGGAACCTCAACTTCTGGGATAGGAAAGTCACTTTCTTTGGATTCATTGACTTCTGGCGAGGCGAGCGGTTTAACGGACACGGCTGTCTGGTCATGCTCACCGAACCTCAGTTATGGTATAATTTTACCGAACATTTCAGTTTAGGTACTGAGTGGGAACTCTCCAGTAACTTCGTATTCAACCAAGACCCCACCAGTTCAAAGACTTTCTTCTGCAATCCCACCATTGCGGCCAAATTCACTTTCTGACCGCACTTGTCTAACCGCAGTGCTATTCCAACCCCTATCCTCACTCCGTTCGAGGTCTATTCTCGTCGCCCGTGAGGCCTATACTCGCGAGCTTTGAGTCCTATCCTGCGTACATACATTTTCGGCAAAAAGTGACACATAAGACTGAATACAGAATACAGAATACAGTTTTTTTGAGTCCATTTCTTTATTTCCAGAAAAACCTCATACACAATACTCTATTATATATATATTATATATAATATATATA
>JAFLSF010000024.1 GCA_022511045.1 Prevotella sp. | reverse complement strand
AAGATGTCAGCAAAAACACAACATAACAATATCCTGCTTGCCATCATCGGTTTTGGCGCAGTTGTGATTATTGTAGCCGTGATAGGTTACTTCGCCTTTGGCCGCGAACCAGAAGTTATCCAAGGGCAAGTGGAAGTGAGCGAATATAGAGTTTCCAGCAAAGTGACGGGGCGTATTCTGGAGATACGCGTCAAAGAGGGCGATTATGTAAAGGTTGGCGATACGTTAGCCATTCTTGACGCTCCCGAGGTGCGTGCTAAAATGGAACAGGCTCGTAGTGCAGAGAGTGCTGCTGCTGCCCAAGACGAGATGGCCCGCAATGGTGCCCGTCAAGAACAGGTACGAGGAGCTTATCAGTTGATGCAGCAGGCAAAGGCTGGATTAGAGATAGCGGAGAAGTCGTATCAGCGTGTTCAACGACTTTTTGACGAGGGTGTGATGACTGCCCAAAAGCGTGATGAGGCTTATGCCCAGTATAAAGTGATGGAGGCCCAGTTTAAGGCAGCAGAAAGCCAGTACGAGATGGTCCGTAATGGCGCCCGCCGTGAAGAAAAGATGGCCGCCGCTGCTATGGTTGGTCGTGCACAGGGTGCTGTGCAGGAGGTGAGTTCTTATATCAGCGAGACAGTACAGACGGCTCAAGTAGAAGGTGAAGTGATGGATATATACTCCAAACAAGGCGAATTGATAGGAGCAGGCTCGCCGATTATGACTATTGCCGTAATGCAAGATATGTGGGGGACGTTCAATGTTCGAGAAGACCAATTGAACGGTTTAGAGGTGGGTACGACTTTCACCACTTTCGTTCCTGCTTTCAACAAAACCATCCAGATGAAGGTATATTACATGAAGGATCAAGGCTCGTATGCCGTTTGGAAGGCTACCAAAGCCAGCGGACAGTACGACTTGAAAACGTTTGAAGTGAAGGCAAGACCCGTTGAGGCGATGGAAGGACTCAGGCCAGGCATGTCGCTGGTAATAAGGGATAAGTAACAAGGGGACGGGCAATAAGAGTGGTGGAGACTCTGAAACAAATATATGCGTTAGCGGCAAGGGAGTGCAGAATTATTCTGCATAATCCCATCTATCCGTTCTGCATGATTGTTTTTCCTTTGCTGGTCATCTTTTTCTTTACGTCCATGCTGGAGGAAGGACAACCTTTAGAAATGCCCGTAGGCGTGGTAGATTTGGACAATACATCGACTACGCGCAACATAATTCGCCGACTGGATGCTTTCCAAACCAGCCAAGTGGTAGCCCACTATCCGTCGGTGACGGAGGCTCGCACAGCAATCCAAGATAACGAGATATATGCTTTCCTGTATATCCCCAAGGGTACAACCCAAGCATTGCTGAGCAGCCGACAACCCAAGATTACTTATTATTATTCAATGACGACGCTGGTTGCAGGTTCTTTGTTGTATCGCGATTTGAAGACCATCTCCACTTTGGCTGGTGCAGCCGTAGGCCAGACCACCATGCGGGCAAAGGGGTATACCGACGAGCAGATAACTACGTTCTTGCAACCCATTAGGATAGAATCGCATCAACTGAGCAATGCAACAATCGACTATAACGTTTATCTGTCGACAATGATGGTACCGGGCATTATGATGCTGTTCATCTTTCTTATTACGACTTATTCCATTGGCACGGAGCTGAAGTTTAGCTGCTCTCGGGAATTGGTTAGCATGGGTGGCGGAAGCATCGGCGTTTCGCTGATAGGTAAACTACTGCCTCATACTCTGATATGGCTGACGTTGGCATTTGGCTATGCCTTTTATGTTTTTGGCGTATTACACTTTCCCCATCCAGAAGGCGTGGGAAAGATTGTGCTGTTGAACCTTTTAATGGTATTTGCTGCTCAAGGCTTTGGCATCTTTGCCTTTGGACTGATGCCCTCACTCCGTATGTCAATGAGTATCTCGTCGCTTTGGGCTGTACTAAGTTTCTCAATGGCAGGAACCGCATTTCCCGTAATGGGCATGGACGGTCCTTTGCAGTCGCTATCTTGGCTTTTCCCATTGCGCCACTACTGGATGGTGTATCAAGCCTGTGTTCTCAATGGCTTCGAAATACTGGATGTCTGGTGGCACATATCAGCCCTTGTCGGCTTCATGATGCTGCCTATGTTGGTCAGTCGCAAGATTAAGAACGCAATGTTAACGTATGTCTATATTCCATGAAGAAAACAGGACTGCTACATACCATGCTTGAAGGACTGCAAGATACCTGCTATATCTGGCATCAAGAACTGCGCCAAGTTTTCAAGGACGAGGGTGTACTTATCTTTTGTATCTTGGTGCCGTTAGTCTATCCGTTGCTCTATTCATGGATATATAATAATGAGACGGTGCATGAAGTACCTGTGGTAGTGGTTGATAACTCCCACTCTTATATGAGCCGTGATTTTATCCGCAGGTGCGATGCTGCGCCCGATATAAAGATAGCCTATTACGCTTCCGATATGGACGAGGCCAAAACACTCGTTAGTCGTCAGTTAGCGCAAGCTATCTACTTTGTTCCCTCCGATTTCCAAACCCGTTTGAATCGCATGGAACAAAGTACCGTCAGCGTATATTGCGACATGAGCATGATGCTGGCCTACAAGGCTGCCTATCAGACGGCCATGTTGGTTTCGCAGGAGATGAATAGCGAGATACAAATTAAGCTCTCTGGCCATTATACCAAACGGGAGGAACAGATACAGGCAAAACCGTTGGAGAGTGAGGGGTTAGGCATCTTCAACCCATCGGGGGGCTATGGTTCTGGTGTTTTGCCTGCCGTGTTGATGCTGATACTCCAACAGACCTTAGTGTTAGGCATCGGATTGGCTGCCGGAACAGCCCGCGAGTCACATCGTTTCCAAGACCTGGTACCCATCCAGAAACATTTTCATGGCACGTTCCGCATCGTCTTCGGAAAGTCGCTGTGCTACTTTATGATTTATATGTTGATGGGTACTTGGCTCACCGTTATCGTACCGCGTATTTTCCATTTCCCGTGTTTGGCACATTGGGATGACCTGTTAGCCATGATGATACCATACACCTTGGCCTGCATTTTTTTTGGCCTCACCGTTTCTTGTCTGGTGCGTTATCGTGAGAATGTCATGCTGTTGGTGGTTTTCGTCTCTATCCCCCTGCTCTTTCTGAGCGGAGCCACGTGGCCCCAAAGCAGCATCTCAGGACCTTGGCAAGGTGTTTCTATGCTTTTCCCATCAACTTATGGTATCAGGGCATATATTCGCATGAACTCAATGGGTGGTACATTGGGCGATACGCTGACGGAGTATCGTTCTTTATGGATGCAGGTATTTTTCTATTTCCTTGTGGCCTGTCTGGTATACCGTCACCAGATTCACCTCTCCCGTCGTCACGCCTTGGGTCGTTAGTGCATAATCAGGACCCAAGCGGAGAATAAGACTTTCTGGTCGTTAGGTCTAAGGCTAATAGTTTGATTATTGGTTTTGACATAAAAAAACGCTGCTACTCATCAACGAGCGGCAGCGTTCAATTGCCTATGTTTAACTAAAAATCTTTGCTTAAAAAGTAATCCAGTTTTCACTGGATGGCCTGTGTACAGGCATATCTAACATATACTAACTGTCAATAAAGAAAAGAAAGTTATGAGCGCTTCACAGCGACCACTGTTGGAAAACACATTTAAAACTTTCTTTTTACCAATAACTAAAAACCTAAAACTATAAATATTACTACTAACCCAAAACAATCTATTAACCATATTATGAGTCTCTGACTTCGCTTAGTCAAAGTGTGAATTGAATCACATTGTCTTTGTTTGACGATGCAAAGTTACGGTGTTTCTTCGGAATGTGCAATACTTTATGTCCTTTAAGTCCAGAAAAATGCTTTATTCTTGACCTATATCAACATTGTGTGCACGGAAACAGCAAAAAGAGCAGCTATTTATTTTGTATTGTTCCTGCTTATTTGTACCTTTGCACACCTATATATAATAAGGTATGCGCGTACTGATAGTCAATACAAGTGAACGGACTGGGGGAGCGGCTGTAGCTGCCGGCCGACTGACAGATGCCCTTTGTAATTATGGTGTGAAAGCTAAGATGTTGGTACGCGACAAGGAGACACAACGGCTAACGGTTAGTGCATTGCCCCATCAGAAGCGTTGTCAGTGGCATTTTCTGTGGGAACGTTTCGTGATATGGTGGCATCTGAAGTTTCGCAGAGAACATTTGTTTGATATAGATATTGCCTGCTGTGGTACGGATATTACCTTGCTGCCAGAGTTTCAAGAGGCAGACGTCATTCACCTACATTGGGTCAATCAAGGCATGCTGTCGTTAAAGGTTATTCGGCGAATACTTGATTCAGGTAAGCCAGTAGTATGGACGATGCACGATATGTGGCCTGCAACAGCCATTTGCCATCTGACTCTTGATTGTCGGCGTTTTGAATCGGCGTGTCAAGAGTGCCCCCTGTTGCCCGATGGAGGCTCTGCAAACGACCTTGCAGCTCGGGTGTGGCGCAAAAAGCAACAAATGTTAGAAGGGCGGAACATTTCTTTTGTGGCTTGTAGTCAGTGGCTTGCAGGCGAGGCACGCAAGAGTTCCCTGCTGAAAGGACAACATATTGAGAGCATCCCTAACCCTATTGACACTCATGTTTATTCTTTGGGCAGTAAGGAAGAAGCCCGACGTCTGTTGGGATTACCCGTAGAGGGACGTATTATCTTGTTTGCTTCTCAGCGTGTTACTAACCAGTATAAAGGGATGGATTACCTAATTGAAGCCTGCCGCCAGTTGGCTGTCCAGCATCAGCATCCAAAGGAGCATGACGATATTATGGTAGCTATCTTGGGCGGGCATGCCGAAGAGGTTAGCGGACAGTTGCCTTTCCGTGCCTATCCGTTAGGCTATATCAACGACGAGCGCCGCATTGTGGCTGCTTATCAGGCTGCCGATGTCTTTGTGCTACCCTCGTTGTCAGAGAATTTGCCCAATACGATTATGGAAGCTATGGCTTGCGGAGTGCCTTGTGTAGGCTTCCGTATTGGTGGTATTCCAGAGGAGATAGACCATCGTGAGAATGGCTATGTGGCCAATTATCGCGATAGTAAAGACTTGGCACAAGGTATCTGGTGGGCACTCTCCGAGGCAAATCATGAGGAGGTTTGCAAGGCCTGTCAGCAGAAAGTAGTTCAGTATTATTCCCAGCAAAGCGTAGCTCGGCGTTATCTGAAAGTATATGAAAATATCAGTAGTCACCGTCACGTATAATGCTGGTCGAACGCTCCAGCGGACATTGGACAGTGTCCGTAGGCAGAGTTATGCGCACATCGAACATTTGATAGTCGATGGTGCGTCGACAGATGACACGTTACAGATAGCAGAACACTATCGGAACGACAGCCCTCATGCAGTGTTTGTCTACTCAGAGCCAGACGGCGGGCTTTATGATGCAATGAACAAAGGCTTGCAGAAAGCCACAGGTGACTATGTTGTATTCCTCAATGCTGGCGACTCTCTATATGCTGAAGACACTATAGAAACGGTGGTAAAGGCTGCCGTAGAACTGCCTGCGGTGGTCTATGGCGACACGGCCATCACCGATGCCGAGGGACACTTTCTGCATCTTCGCCGTCATCGTCCGCCAGCACAGTTGTCTTCCGACTCGTTTAAACAAGGTATGTTGGTGTGCCATCAAGCCTTTTACGTCCGCTCAGATATTGGCCGTAAACTGCTTTATGATTTGAAGTATCGTCATTCGGCCGATGTTGATTGGTGTATTCGAGTGATGAAAGAGGCAGAGGAGCAAGGGCTTCAGATGGTAAATGCCCATGCGGTGTTGGCTAATTTCGAGGAAGGCGGAAGTACCACACAGAACCACCGTGCTTCGTTGGGTGAGCGTTTCCACATCATGGGTCGTCACTATGGCTACTTCGCCACTCTCCTTCTGCACTTATGGTTTGTCCTTCGCGTCATTTTAAGCAAGTTCGGTTGGAGCGAGGAGCGGCGTGACCTGTTAGCTGCCATTCGTGAAGGACGGGAGATGACACAGGGCGAGAAGTTGCGGTTAATAATTAGCCTGAGTATTCCGGGTATATTGGCGCAAATATCAGCAACGGTCATGTTCTTCATTGATGCTTCGATGGTGGGGCATTTGGGCGCCCATGCCTCGGCGGCTATCGGATTGGTGGAGACTACTGGATGGCTGATGGGTGGACTGGGCTCGGCGGCTTCTATGGGTTTTGCCGTTCAGGTAGCCCATGCCATAGGAGCCAATGACATGAAGCGTGCCCGCAGAGTGATGCGCCAGTCGCTGGTGTGCTGTACGTTGTGGAGTATAGCCATTACGTCAGCAGCTATTGCTGTTAGTGGGCGGTTGCCGTTTTGGCTGGGAGGCTCTGAGGAGATTGCCCACGATGCCACCCTTTATTTTGTCTTTATAGGCCTGTTTGGCATTTTCTTCCAGTTGAGTGGTGTCGCTGGTTCCATGCTTAAAAGCTCTGGTAATATGAAGATTCCATCCGCATTGAACATACTGATGTGCTTGATGGATGTTGTCTTCAACTACTTCTTTATCTATATCCTCAATATGGGTGTTGTGGGTGCTGCTTTCGGTACGGGTGTGGCAGAGGTTATCACGGCTTTGCTGATGCTCTATTTCCTGTTGTGGCGTTCCGATATTCTGGCCATCTTTGGCAAGAAAGGTAGACGTATGAGGCAGGGCAAACTGAGCTGGCTCGACTTCAAGCCGCATGCCGATGTGGTACGCAATGCCTTTAGCATCGGTGGTCCTATGGGGCTGAACCACGTTCTGATGGGCTCTGCTCAGATTGTCAGTACACTGATAGTGGCACCGTTGGGGACGGTGGCCATTGCGGCTCACTCATTGGCTATTACGGTAGAAAGCCTTTGCTATATGCCCGGCTATGGTATCAGCGAGGCCGCTACCACTCTGGTAGGCCAGAGTTACGGTGCTGCCAAACGGGAGTTGTGTCGCTCCTTTGCCCGTATGTCAGCGGGATTAGGCATTGCCGTAATGACGCTGATGGGGGTACTGATGTGGGTCTTTGCCCCAGAGTTGATGGCTATTATGACACCCGTTGAGGAGATTATTAGCATTGGCACGGAGTGTCTGCGCATCGAGGCCTTTGCCGAGCCTATGTTTGCTGCCGCTATTGTATGCAACGGTGTCTTTGTTGGGGCTGGTGACACGCTGCGTCCTGCCTTGATGAATTTGCTGTCTATGTGGGGTGTCCGTCTGACTTTGGCAGCCTTGCTGGCAACTACTTACGGACTGCCTGGTGTATGGACGGCTATGGCTATTGAGCTAACTTTTCGTGGGTTAATTTTCTTGGCTCGTCTGTTTCACGGTGGTTGGATGAAGGGAGTAGGCGTGGCTGAAGGAGTCGAAAATTAGGCTTGCTGCTTTATTGTCAGTGCAAAAAGAAATAAAAGAGTGCAGTCTACGAACCAATCGCCAACTGCACTTAAACTTTTGAATAACTAAAAACCTTTTCTTTCTCTTTTTAATTACCTTCAGTTTACTAACACCTTTAAAACTTAAAACTACTAACTAAAAACTACTAAAACTAACAAACTAAAATCTGAAAACCTAAAAACTAACTAACTTTATACCTTGTATGATGTTATCCTGTCAAGCAATCTCTTTTGCCTTGATACCTATCGGATGTTTGTTTCTTAATGACGATGCAAAGGTACACGGTTTCGGGAAACGTTGACTCGTTTCCTATCGTTTTTCACGAAAAAGTGTCTTATTCTTGATACAAATCAATGTTGCGTGTTCGTGCACACGTCGTTTGTGTCCGAGAACAACTCCTGCTCCACCATGTTGGTTAACGTTATGAACTGTTCAATGGATAGCTGCTCTGGCCGCAGGGTCATAAAGGGATGCTCAAAGAATGGAGTGTTGTCTCCGTCCTTTTGCACACCCGTTCCCTGATAACTACGTCCAAACATCTGTTTTAGAGAGACGCGCAACATCTTACGACGCTGGTTAAACACCGTCTTGACAACGCGCTTGAACAATTGCTCGTCGCAGCCTAAGTGCTGCACATTGTTGCGGGTCATGCGTATGACGGCACTTTGTACCTTTGGCGGCGGATTAAAGACAGAGGGCTCGACGGTAAAGAGATACTCTACGTCGTACCATGCTTGTATCAACACAGATAGGATGCCGTATTGCTTGTTGCCAGGCTTGGAGGCCATGCGTACGGCCACTTCGTGTTGAATCATGCCCGTGCAACAGGGAATGAGGTCGCGGTTGTCCAGCATCTTAAAGAATATCTGCGATGAAATGTCATAAGGATAGTTACCCGTCAGCACAAACTGATTTCCGTCAAATACCTTGTGTAAATCCATGCGCAGGAAATCGCCCTCAACGATAGTGTTGCAATGCTCTTCTCCCCGAAACAGCGTATTCTTCAGATAAGCCACACTCTCCCTGTCAATCTCCACCACCTTGAAGGGCCGCGACTTCTCCATAAGGAACTGCGTCATTACCCCCATGCCGGGGCCAACCTCCAATACTGGCAAGCTGCCGTATGGCTCATCCACCGTGTCGGCTATTCTTCTCGCTATTGACAGGTCCGTCAGGAAATGCTGACCCAAGTTCTTCTTTGGTCGTACTTGCTTCATTGGTGTCTTAGAACAAATCGGAGTAAGTGTCTGTGTAATTTGTGATTCTGTTTGCAAATATACAAAGAAATTCCGAATAAAAGTCGAAAAAGGGCGAGAAAGTTGGGAGGCAGAGTGTTAAAAGGCAGAAAATAACTTGACAAAGTGGCGCGCGAGAATGACGAAAAATGGAGCGAGGCGTACTTTGGATGGAAATACGCGAGTTTTGACGTGTTTTTGTAAATCGCTGAGGAATAGGAGGTTGGAGAATGTGTACGGATTACGGGAGTACTGAGGAAGATGAAAAATGACGGAAAAACGGCGTTTTTACCCCGAAAACTATCTTTTTTGACCATCGAAAGGGCCGTTTAGACGGGAAATAAATGTCAAGAATTCTTCTGACGAGCTTACTCCTCGTCCATAGTGAGGTTACTTCCCATGCCCAGTGAGCCGTACTCTCACCACCCGTGAGAGCCGTTCTCACTAATTCCAAGCCCTATTCTTACCTAAAACGAGTTCGTATGAAGTGTTAAATTTGCACCAAATTCTTTTACAACGAGACGTTTTTCAGAGGGAGTGTTATGGAGTTAAGAACACTTTTTTACATAATTCTTTTGCCGATTCAGAAATATTCTCTATCTTTGCATGCGACTAAGCCAGCCCCGAAACGGGATAGGGCGGGTCATAACATCGAGGAATCCCGAGGCCATGAAGCCGTAGGCAGACGGGTTGAGGGGAAAGGACGTTTTTGGACGTTACTGTCTGTGATCTTCAAACTTAGCAAACTTGAATCCATATCGCAGTGGTAATGCAACTGAAGCGTTCGCGTGGGTGAATTATATATCCCAACGTGCGCTATTGTCATAGATGAATAGTGTGCCGTTGCCTATATAATCACTTGGCGTGGGCTGGCTTGCGTTGCTTATCCTTGATATGGGGGCAATGCTAAGGCCTGAAGACGGGGATAGGCACGGAGAAACTAACTCCCACGTCTTTTTTAGTTTCCGCAAATCATTATTTACAAACCGCCGAGGCTGGGGAGAGCGGGTAGGCCTAAAATTACAAACTAAAAACTATGCAAAAGATTAACATTACTATTTTGCTCATCGCACTTATGAGCATGGTTGGAGTAAAAGCTATGGCGCACGACGTTGAAGCCAAAAATGCCGATGGAGTGACTATCTATTACAACTACATCAACAACAGCACGGAGTTGGAGGTCACCTATAGTACTTCGGGAACGGGCGATTATCAGGGAAATATTGTCATACCAAGAGCGGTGGTATACGAAGGTAAGACTTATAGTGTGACAGCGATAGGAGAAGAGGCGTTTTACTGGCGTTCTGAAGTAACCTCGGTATCAATCCCTAATAGCGTAAAATCCATTAAGGACAATGCTTTTGCTGATTGCAGAGGCTTAACCTCTATAGACATTCCCAACAGTGTGACAACTATTGGCAGGTATGCTTTTGTTAGATGTAGTAGCTTGGCTTCGGTTACGATAGCCAACGGTGTGACGAGCATCGGATTTGGTGCTTTTTACGAATGTGGCAGTTTGACCTCAATTACAATTCCTAACAGCGTGACAACTATCGCCGATTATGCTTTTTATGGTTGTGGTAGTTTAGCTTCAGTAACAATTCCCGACAGTATGACGACTATTGCCGATTGGACCTTTGGTAATTGCAGTGGTTTGACCTCTGTTACAATGCTCAACGGCGTAACAAACATCAGCTATGCAGCCTTCGCCTATTGTAGTAGCTTGGCTTCGGTTACCATTCCCAATAGCGTGAATTATATTGACGATTATGCTTTCTATGGATGTACCAGTTTGACCGATGTGACTATAGCTGACGGTACAACGACATTGGAGTTTGCACGCTATTCTATTTTTGGAGATTGCCCCATAGAAAGTGTGTATATGGGCAGAAACATTGAATTTCCCGTTGTTTGGTTGTCTGTTGGGTATACTTGTGTCAGCCCTTTCCAGGATATAGAGTCAATAGTCTCTTTTACTATTGGCGATAAGGTGACGTTTATTGGTGAATATACATTTGGTGGTTGTGCTGGTCTTACCGAGGTGACCATTCCCAATAGTGTAAAAAGCATTGGTAGTTGGTCTTTTACTCGTTGCACTGGTCTGGCTAAGATGACTATTCCCAATAGTGTTACATATTGTGGTGAGTATGCTTTTAATGGTTGTGACAATTTGAAAGAGATAGTGATAGCCGATGGTACAGATGAGCTAAAAATGAGCCGACCCTTTGGATATTATAATGGGATTCTTGAGAAGGTATACATAGGCCGAAATATTAAAAGAGGTACGACTCCTGGAGTTTTCGAATCTGTAAGAACTATAACCTCTGTGGTGATAGGAAACAGTGTTACGTCCATAGATGAAGATGTTTTCTTTAATTGTACTGGTCTTACCGAGGTGACTATCCCCAATAATGTAACATCCATTGGCCGTTATGCTTTTGATGGGTGTAGTGGCTTAACTTCACTGACAATTGGTAGTGGAGTGAAGGAGATTGGCAGTTTTGCTTTTGAGACGAGAAGCCCTCAGCCAGAGTCGATTGTCATTATCAGTCTGTTAGATAATCCTACGAATATTGATACATCTTCCTTTAGCGGATTGTATAATGATGCCACACTTTACGTTCCGCAGGGAACAACGGATAAATATAAAGCACGAGACGGCTGGAAACTGTTTAAGCATATTATAGAGGGAACGCCCTCGGGTATTGATGCTACGCTAATGAATAGTGAGGAAAGAACTATTAAAGCAACTTATGACCTCGGCGGCAAGCAACTCAGCCAGCCCCAGCGTGGACTGAACATCGTGAAGATGAGTGACGGAACGGTTAAGAAAGTCGCAGTTAAATAAACCTGATTATAGGCAAGAAACATACAACAATCAATATTAACTTAATATTAAATTTCTATGAAAACTAAAAGAATGTTATTAGTGATGGCAGTAGTGTCCATGTTCGTGGCACCGCAACAAGCCAGTGCGCAGTTTCTAAAGCAGTTAGGCAAGGCTGCAGAGAATCTTGGAAAGTCTATGTTAGAGTCGGCAACAACGCCATCGAACTCGACAAGCTCAACATCAACGAGCCAGCAGAGCACTAACAAGCAGTCAAGTTCGAAAGGGCAAAGCATCGTGACGGGGCATCCCGACTTTAAGATTGCTATCAAACGTTGTGCGGCATCAGGCACTACAGTGGTGCTCGACTTGGTTGTGACTAACGTTGGCGACAATGATGTGGAGTCGTTTGAGATTTATGGTTCAGCTTACGGTAATGCTACTAAAGTGTATGATAACCTTGGCAATGTTTACGAAAATGACATCTATACAAAGATTGCCAATAAAGAGTATGTCAGAAATGCCAGCACTATTAAGTTGGTATCAAATCTCCCGACCAATTTGAGTATCAAGATTGAGAACGTATCTACTAAGGCTACATCGTTTGTGCTTGTTGAACCACACATTTATGCTTCAGCTTGGGGAACGAAGCCTGGCATCGTTAAACTACGTAACATCCCCATTACGCGCGAGGAGGAGTAAGTGAGTGTTAAACTATAACTTAATTAAATATAGGTAATATGAAAAAGAGTATTTATAGTCTTTTGGCTGTTGCCCTGCTGTCTGTAGGGCTGGTGGCGTGTAGTTCAAGCAGTAGTTATGACCCAGAGATTACGTCAGACGGGGCTTTAGGGAAATATGGCCCAAAGCTATTCGACCAGATGACTGAGTTCTTCGTTGACTTTATGCAAGAGATGGAGGCCGCAGTGAATGAATTCTATGGAACGAGAAATGCCGACGAGAAAGAGTTTGCAAAGAAGAGCAAGAAATTTGAAAAGGAGGGGATGAAATATGCGGAAGATTTGAAAGAGATGATAGAAAAGGCATCTAAGGCTTTGCAAGGGAAAGAGGTTAAGACTGAGCTCGAGGATGATGGTCACATGAAGATAGTACAGCCATTTAAGATAACAGAACTCAGTCTCCCTGAAAATGACCGTAGGTCTCGCTTAGATGTAGTTTGCGAGTGCATAGTCGAGCTAACCAAGAATTGTCCTGCAAGTAATGACTTGTTTCAAATCAGTTGTGAGGATAAAGCCAATGAAAATGTAGAGGACACTTGGATGTATAATATTAAAAGAATTGAAGAAGGAGATGGACCAGACGGCATATATGCCGCAGGAACCCAATTTGCGGTTCGCGTTACATTTAGGGAACATGAGATTGACAAGAATGATGAGCACAGAATGAGTAAAGGCATCTTTATGCTGGACCACTTTAAGCTTCGCTGGGTCGGAAGTATGTACACCTTAGGATATGGGAAATTAGGCCCCATCACTATAGGCCGCCCTGTCGGTAGTGCTCCAGATGAAATGGAGGGACTCTATGATAACTATAAGCACGAGAAAATAGTGCATGAGGACGATATGGATGGCCCCTGGACAGAGGAGTCTTATTTGTTTACGCTAAAAGGAGAAGAAATATTCCGGGCCTATATCAATGATGGGGTCGTTAGCAGCATCCGTGCTTTACCAGGCTCAAGCAAGTACATCAAAACTACGAACGGGGTCTCTGTAGGTAAATCAGCCAGAAATCTATTCAACGAGATCTGGGGCAGATGGGATACCTACTACGATGGTGAGGTTTTTATGAAAAATAGCGGCTATACCTACTATGTAAGTGATGACGATGTAATAAAAGATGGGGACAGAGAAGTTCCCACGAGTTCGGATCATTTTAAACAAGACGCTAAAGTCATAGGTATTGTTTACTAAAACAAGCAATAAACATAATTAACGCAAAGTCATTAGATTATGGAAAAGAAACCAATTATTATTTTATGTGTGGTAATGCTGGTGACGTTCTTCATGTTAACGATGGAGACTGGCTTGAAGTTCTTATTGTTGTTGGCACCCTTTTATCTGTTGCTAAACATGACAAAGGACAGGTTCAATATTCCTGCGACGGCGTTCCCGATTCCCACTTTCCTAATAGCAATGCTTCCGCTTGTCGTGTTTGTATTGTTGCAGCATGAGGAGCCTGTTATTGGTGCCAGTTCAATGGAAGGTAGCGGAAACTTTATCAATATAGCTTCATTTAAATATGGTTCGGATGTCAATGTCTTCGCAATAGGAGATAATACAGCATGGGCTGATTATGTCTATATGATTGCGGCAATGCTTGCAATGCTACGCGTTATTCCCGAAGACAACAACCGATTGACTCCCGTTGACCAAAAGGCAACTGCTATTGCAGTAGGAGCAATTCTGATGTGTAAGGTTGTAATGTGTCAGACAGCGGTACAGAACTTAGACACTCATAGAGAATATAATGTGGTTCTTCGTCTTTATGAGATGGGAGATTTGACAATCTATAACCTCCTGTGCGGATATGGGTGGATTCTCGTGCTCGTCCTTTTATATCTGGCAGTAGCCGCTTTCCGGCATAAGACAATCTTGGCAAGTGTTCGTCCCTTCCTCCTTTCTCCTAAAGCCATATCTATCGTGATAGCTATTGTTGCTGTGCTCTTCTTTATAGCCTCCTTTATTTTTCCTTATATGTCCAATCATAACGATGTTTATAGGGGACCAGGCACCACATTCTTTGTGATTCTTGCTATAGGAGTAGTGGTTATAGCTTCTAAGAAAGTGATGGAGATAAATACAAATAGCTATCAAAGTAACTAATATGATTGGTACAGACGTACTGAAGGTTAGGTTGTAGTTATCAACAACAGTGGTCTGTTTTTTAGGAATAGGCCATACAAATAGTAAGTATCTGAGCAAAAAGCCAAAATATTTTGGCTTTTTGCTCAGATATTCGGTGACCTTTGACCTTTGGTCAAGGTAGGCGGCACCTCGGAAACACGAAAATAAATCATCATTTATTTTGTATTTCGCTCGGTTTGCACTATCTTTGCAGATGATATGAAAGGTGGGAACGCCATATTGAAGATACTAATGCCGCTGGTGTTGGGAGCTGCGATACTTTATTGGATGTATCGTGGTGAGGACTGGCAGCAGTTGTGGCATGTGATGGAGGGGGAGATGAACTGGACATGGATGCTGCTCTCGTTCCCGTTTGGTGTGTTGGCACAGATGTTCCGAGGGTGGCGCTGGCGTCAGACATTAGAACCGTTGGGCGAGCGGCCTCGGGCGTCCGTCAGCATACATGCCGTGTTCCTTTCTTATGCCGCCTCGCTGGTGGTGCCGAGGGTGGGGGAGTTCACTCGTTGCGGAGTATTGTCGCGCTACGACGGTGTATCGTTCTCGCGGGCGTTAGGTACGGTGGTAACGGAGCGGGCTATTGACTCGCTTTTGGTGATAGGTATTACGGCGTTAGTGCTATTGCTGGAGATGAGCACCTTTGGCACTTTCTTCCGTCAGACGGGCACTGATTTTAGTGGTATTTTGCACCGCTTCTCGTGGGCAGGCTACTTTGTGGTAGCCGTCTCCGTAGTGGCTATGCTTGTGTTGCTATATCTCCTGTTGAGGAAGCTTTCTATATATAATAAGGTGAAAACAACGCTTAGTGGTATCTGGCAGGGAGTTATTTCGCTGAAGGATGTACGCAACATTCCGTTGTTTATATTCTTTACGGTGGCTATCTGGGTGAGCTATTTCCTGCACTACTACTTGACGTTCTTCTGCTTCGACTTTACGGCCGACTTGGGGCTTGACTGTGCGCTGGTGACTTTCATTGTGGGTTCCATTGCCGTCATTGTTCCTACACCCAATGGCGCTGGCCCTTGGCACTTTGCCGTGAAAACCATGCTCATTCTCTATGGCGTGGCTGATGCCAACGCTCTTTACTTTGTACTCATTGTACATACTGTACAGACCATGTTAGTGGTGCTTTTGGGCATCTATGCGTGGCTGGTGTTGTCGTTTACCCGAATCAAGGCTTAACCTTTAAAACATAATAGATTATGAACGAAATTCAAAACCTAAAGCCAACGTGTATCTGGCGCAATTTCTACAATTTAACGCAAGTTCCGCGCCCCAGCGGTCATCTGGAGAAGATTCAGCAATTCTTGCTGGACTTTGGTCGCGAGGCTGGTGTGGAGACCTTTAAGGATCCTGCTGGCAACATCGTGATGCGCAAACCCGCTTCTCCAGGCATGGAGAACCGTAAGGGCGTCATCCTGCAGGCACACATGGATATGGTGCCGCAGAAGACTCCCGAGTCTGCCCATAACTTCGAGACGGACCCCATCGAACCCTGGATTGACGGCGAGTGGGTGAAGGCTAAGGGTACCACCTTAGGTGCCGACAATGGGCTGGGCGTAGCCGCCATCATGGCCGTTATGGAGGACAAGACACTGAAACACGGCCCCATCAATGCTCTCATCACTGCTGACGAGGAGACTGGCATGTATGGTGCCAACGACTTGCCCGAGGGAGAATTGGAGGGTGACATTTTGATGAACCTTGACTCCGAACACTGGGGTAAGTTTGTCATTGGTTCGGCTGGCGGTATTGACGTTACTGCTACCCTTGATTATCAAGAGGTAGATACTGACCCAGAGGACGCTGCTGTGCGTGTGACGGTTAGTGGTCTGCGAGGCGGACACTCTGGACTGGAAATCAACGAGGGACGAGGCAATGCCAACAAACTCCTTGTGCAGGTGGTTCGCGAGGCTATAGAAGAGACTGAGGCCCGTCTGGCCTCTTGGCACGGCGGAAATATGCGCAATGCTATCCCCTTCAAGGCTGAGGCTGTGCTGACCTTGCCTAAGGAGAACATTGCAGTCTTGAGGGAAATAGTAGCCGATTGGAAAGAGACCTTCAATGACGAGTTCAAACTTATCGAACCGCAGGGCATTGAGCTGACTGTCGAGGAAGTAGAGGTTCCGAAGAAAGAAGTGCCCGTCGAGATACAAGACAATTTGGTGAACGCCATCTATGGCTGCCACGATGGTGTGGTGCGTATGATACCCTCTTACCCCAGCGTTGTTGAGACCTCTTCAAATCTGGCCATTATTGACATTGCCGAGGGAAAGGCCGCGCTGAAAATCCTTGCCCGCTCCAGCCGTGAGGATATGAAGGACTACGTCGTCACTACCCTCGAGAGCTGCTTCTCTATGGCTGGCATGAAAGTCGAGACGGCAGGCAGCTATGGCGGTTGGGACCCCAATCCAGACTCTGAAATCCTCCATCTGCTGTTGAAAGAGTATAAGGAACTGTTTGGACAGGATGGTATTATCCAAGTAGACCATGCAGGACTCGAGTGCTCCGTCATTTTGGGCAAGTACCCACATCTGGACGTCGTCTCGTTAGGCCCCACTATGAAGTCGCCGCACACCACCACTGAGCGAGCCCTCATTGAAACTGTCGAACCTTTCTGGCAATTGCTCAAGAAAACTCTTGAGGATGTGCCTGAGAAGAAATAACCATCGACTTTCGCCATTAGTGGAAACAAGATGACCACTACGAAAGGGAGTGGAGTTACAACTTAAATAGCATTAGAAGTTATAGTACTAAATAGGTGTGGCAAAAGTCATTGACTTTCAAGTCAGCGGCTTTTGCCATATTTTGTTCTTGTTTTCTTTGCGGATTCGGAATTTATTCTTACCTTTGCAGCCGATAAACCAATAAGCATAACAAATTATGGACGATTACCCGGCGGAAAATTACACTATGTAATGGCGGGGGATAGCGGGCAAAGCTGCTAATCCCTTTGCCGCTAAACTAATTTTAGAAAAGGATTAGCAACGATGAAGACTTACTGGAACACCCAATGTGGGCTCAGCCAGTTACAGGAATGGCAGCCCAATTGCTGGATACAGATGACGTGTCCTACGGATGAAGACCGACAGATGCTGGAGGAGCAGTTTCAAATTCCCGACTACTTCCTTTCCGACATCAGCGATACTGACGAGCGTGCCCGTTATGAATATGACGACGGATGGATGCTCATCATTCTGCGTATACCTTACGTGAAAGAGGTACGGAGCCGCACGCCGTATACTACTGTGCCATTGGGCTTCATCCACAAGCGCGACGTGACTATCACCGTATGCTACTACGAGACGAATATGATGATAGACTTTGTCTCCTACCAGCAGAAGCGTGGTGCGGGATTTACGGACTATGTGGATATGATTTTCCGCCTTTTCCTGTCAACTGCGGTGTGGTATCTGAAACGACTGAAGCAAATATCGATGTTGATTGACAAGTCCAAGCGTAATCTGGACCGCGAGGTGAACAACGAAAGTTTGATTAGTTTGAGCCGTTTGCAAGATTCGCTGACTTACTTTAACACCTCAATTCGTGGAAACGAGACGTTGTTGTCGAAACTGAAGTTTAAGTTGCAGATTGACGAGTTGGATGCCGACTTGATAGAGGATGTGAACATTGAGATGACGCAGGCAAGGGAGACCACTAACATTTACTCCAATATTTTGGAGTCGACGATGGACACCTATCAGAGTATTATCAATAATAACATGAACACCATCATGCGAACACTCACTTCGGTAACAATTATCTTGATGTTGCCGACATTGGTGGCCTCTTTCTTTGGCATGAATTTGGTTAATGGCATGGAATCAAGCCCAATGGGATTTATCATTGCTATTGTGATAAGCGTGCTCATTTCTGTGCTCTCTTGGGTCTTTTTCAAGCATAAACGCCTCATTTAGTTCAACTTTTTGAAAAAAAATTAGGTGGTTTCGGAATTATTTGCTAATTTTGAAGCCCAATCAGTAAATGTGTGGACTAACTCTTAACATGAACTAAAACGTATTTTAGATGATGGACTCTCAAGAAAAGGCTCTCCAAGAAGAGCAGAATGTACAGGAAACGGTTGCCGAGCGCAAGCAGTATCAAGACAAAAAGGAAGTGTTGGAGCGTGTACGTGAGATTGCTCATGGTGACGAGGCACTGCAAAAGGAAGAAATAGACTATTTGAAGACCGTTTTTTACAAGTTGCATATTGCCGAGCGTGAAGCTCAGCTAAAAGAGTATATTGACGGCGGCGGCGATCCAGAGCAGTATCAGATAGCTCCTGATGCCGATGAGGAGGCTTTTAAGGCAGAGATGGGTGTCATCAAAGAAAAACGCCAGCAGCAGTTACGCGAACAAGAGCAGGAAAAACAGCAGAACTTGGAGCGTAAATTGGCCATCATTGAAAAGATAAAGAACATGGCAACCTCGCCCGAGGAGGCCAATAATTCGTATAAAGAATTTAAGGCACTGCAAGACGAGTGGCGCGAGATTAAGAGCGTACCTGCTGAGCGTGCCAACGAGTTGTGGCGTAACTATCAGCTTTATGTTGAGCAATTCTACGACTTGCTAAAACTGAACAGCGAGGCACGTGAGTATGATTTCAAAAAGAATCTGGAGGCAAAGACCCGTCTTTGTGAGGCTGCTGAAAAGCTGGCTGACGAATCTGATGTCATCAGTGCTTTCCATCAATTACAGAAACTGCATCAAGAATATCGCGAGACAGGTCCCGTAGCTCGTGAGTTGCGCGAGGAGATATGGCAGCGTTTCAAGGCTGCATCGACTGTTGTCAATAAGCGCCATCAGCAGCACTTTGAGAATCTGCGTGCCAAAGAGGAGGAGAACTTAGAGCGCAAGACGGCTTTGTGCGAAAAGGCTGAGGCTATCTGTGCTGAGGAGAATAAGGGTGCTGGCGATTGGGAACGTCATACGAAGCAAATGATAGATTTGCAGGCAGAGTGGAAGACCATCGGCTTTGCTCCGCAGAAGATGAACGTTAAGATATTCGAGCGCTTCCGTGCTGCTTGTGACGATTTCTTTGGTCGTAAGGCTCAGTATTTCCGTTCGCTGAAAGAACAATTCCGCGAAAATGCAGAGAAAAAGCGTGCTTTGGTGGAAAAGGCAAAGGCATTGCAGGACTCTACTGACTGGAGTTCAACCAGCGATAAACTCATCAACCTGCAACGGGAATGGAAGACCATCGGTGTGGTGCCCAAGAAGTTAGGGGACCAATTATGGGAGGAGTTCCTCGGTGCTTGCAACAAGTTCTTCGAGGCTCGCAATGCTGCAGGGGTGAATACTCGCAGCAATGAACGTGAAAATCTGGAGAAGAAGCGCAATATTATAGAGCAACTAAAGGCGCTGGCTGAGAACGCTGGTGATAACTTGCAGCAGGCGGTACAGCAGTTAGTGGAGGAATATCAGCAAGTAGGACATGTTCCTTTCAAGGAGAAAGATAAACTTTATGCCGAATACCATGCAGTGCTTGATAAACTATATAAGGACCTGAATATCTCAGTAGCTAAGCGTCGTTTGTCGAAGTTCAAGGATAGCCTGCGTCAAGTGGCTGAACGTGGAGAGAATGCATTGGACAATGAACGTGCCCGATTGATGCGTCAGTACGAACAACTGAAGCAAGAAGTACAAACCTATGAGAACAATCTTGGATTCTTGAATGTTTCATCGAAGAAAGGCAATTCGCTCATTGACGAGATGAACCGTAAGGTGCAGAAACTGAAAGATGAGGTTCAACTGGTACGTGAGAAGATAAAGGCCATTGATGCTGAAAATCAAGAGAAAGAATAAAAGATTATAGAATTCCAAATAAAGATTACGGCTCGAAAGTTCAATGCTTTCGAGCCGTAATTGTTTTTGCTTTCAGTCTGTTAATGTGTGGTGACCTTCTCCAATAGTCATCTTTCGACCAGAGTATGGTAAAACCACTGTGGCTTTTCCTCCTTTTGGAATATCAATATCAATCGTGATACTCTTGGCATTTTCCTTTTTTGTGTCGTGGCCAATGTTGTTACCTTTTACATCATTGGCTTTGTCAACTTGCCACAAAACCGTAATCTCGCCTTGCGCACTTTCCAGTGAGCCGCGACACCACGTCAAGTCGCCGACAGGATGTGGGGCAATGATGATGTTATCGCCCTGCCGCCAGATGCCTAAGAAGTAAGGAACTAATAGGTTGTTAAGGTGGCCCATCATAAAGTGGTTCATGGAAGCTCCGTGTTCTGGATTCCATTGCTCTGTCAGTGTGGTGTGACCCAACTTAATCTGGTAGCCGTAGCCAGGCACATCGTAATGGTTGAGCATCTTGTAGAGCAATTCCTGTTGCCCGTTGTGAATCAAGGCATTGAAAAGGTAGCGGTTACCGACATCGCCTGTGGTCAGACGGTTGCCATGAGCATGAATATCGTTGATAAGATTCTGCAAAACAGCTTCTCTGTCACCCTCTGGCACAAGTCCCATCTCTAAGGCAATAGCGTTGGCACACTGGCTGCCTGTACCGAACTGATGGGTATCAGGATGATAGAATTCGCGGATAAATGCTTGTCGTATGCTGTCGGCACGCGGCTCCTCCATCAGATGATTCCACCAATAGTAGTGTGCCGTAGACACTAACGGCATGGGTGTGTTTTGTGCAAAGCCAGCACGTCCAGGACCGAAGTCATACCAGTCGCCGAGTCCTTGACGCAGAATATAGCAGGAGTCTTGTGTTGCCAGATAGTCTACATAGCGTTTCATCTGCGGACAATAACGAGCTATCAGTGCATCATCACCATAGTAGTCGCGATAGAGGAATGGCA
The DNA here is from genome assembly GCA_022511045.1 of Prevotella sp. Lineage (GTDB taxonomy): Bacteria > Bacteroidota > Bacteroidia > Bacteroidales > Bacteroidaceae > Prevotella. Next base: position 12,002 of record JAFLSF010000024.1, on the reverse strand, counting down.
ATGCGATGAAAGTACCGCCCCATTCTGGCGACTCTAAGAAGGGCGGAGCCCACGAACCCTCGAAAATGCACAGGTTAGGGGCTATTTCTGGCAATGCGCCGTTGGGAAACTGAGCATCAGCAATATTCTGCATGGTCTGCTCTATCATGGTGCGGCAGTCGTAGTTGCTGACCAGACCCTCACCGTTTAGCCAGTCTTGCTCCAACCATCCTAACTTTTCACGGTGTGGACAGTCGGTCCATACGGCCTGCCAGTTAGAACGGATAGCGCGGTCTATAAGTCGATAAGCATCATTCAGCAACGGATTGCTACATTCAAACGTACCTGTCTTTCGAGCAGCGTTATAGACGAAGCACGACTCTACATTCTTCAGCACCTCAATATCGCCCTCCACTTGCAGATAGCGGTAGCCATAATAGGAGAAGCGAGGATGCCAAGTTTCTCCAGTTTTCTCTCCTTTTAATATATAGGTGTAGAAATGAGGCCGTCCTGTCTGTTTTTGGTTTACCAATCCTTCTTTTGTCAGCGTCTCACCTGGGATTAGTTTTAAATATTGTCCCCGTTTGCCTTTAACAGTAATTTCTGGGAACCCGCTGAGGTTCTGTCCCATGTCAAGAACTAATACCGAATCCTTACGCAATGTCTGCTTGATACCAAAACGCTCCATTAGTTTTACAGGCTCTGCTATCTGCTGACGTAAAATGCCTTTGGGAGCCTCTTGGATGACGGCAGGTTTCCAGTTGTGGGGAATGATGCGAGCATCGTAGTCCTCACCGCCATAGATGCTGTTAAACGTTGTTTCACTCAGTGCCCATTCCCATTGATGGTCGCTGACAATATCCTCTGCCTTCCCGTTTTCATATTCTAGATGTAGGCGGAATAGTAGGGTGGGAGGACCGAAGGATATTTTCATCTTGGCATAGCGCAGTCCCTGTTCGTTGTAGAAACCGTTGCCCAACAGCACTTGGATGTGGATGGGGGAGGAAGACGAGCGTAGGAGGGTGGTCACATCATAAATATTGTAGAAGATGCTCTTGTCGTAGTCACTCCAAAGAGGAGCGAACATTGCATCGCCAACTTTTTGCCCATTGAGGCTAAACTCATAAAAGCCCAGTCCACAGATGTACACCGTTGCTTTCTTAACAGACTGGCGTAGACGAACGTCGCGTCTTAGGTAAATACTCTTTTGTGACAGAGTGTCTACCGCTGCCCATGCGGCTTTGACGGCGGGTTCTTTCAGTTTTGCTCCCGTGAAGTTACGACCTTGCGGAATGTTAGCCTCCGCCTGTGTCATGTGACCTATCCACCTCGCATCAGCAAAGTCGTTTTGAGCCGAAGTCTCTGTTGCGTACAGAACTGTCAGAAGAACAAGGTATATCGGTAACAATCTTCTCATAGCACATTGGGAATGACAAGTTTTCCGAGGTCGTTACGCTGTCCCACACATTTGCCGTCAACAAGCACGCGCAGTCCTTTGCCTTGATGATAACGGTCTCCGTCGCGGTCGTAGACGATGGTTAGGTTATGGCCGTGATACAACAAATTATCCAGACAGAAATACGACCACTTGCCTGTAGGCAACAGAGGATTGATTTCCAGCGTCTGGTCTGCACGGGGACGCAATCCACAAAGTCCTGTGATGATGAGGTCGTTCCACGTTGAGTGGTTGTAGTAGCGCGAACGTTCTTGGTCGCCTTTAAGCCAATAGCCTGTCATTTCATCCAGATATTCGCCGATATAAGGTTTGCCTCTCATGTGTTGGCTCTGCATATACTTCTCCATCTCGGCAAAGTAGAGACTGTCGCCGACAATTGGTGTTGTGTAGTCATTGATATAGTTGGCCATTGCAGTCAGTGTTTGGCTGGTGGCGAAAGGCCATACTGCACCGTCCCACTCGCACTTGCCAACACCATGAGTACGGAATTCTGGATGGCGGCGTTCAGCAGTTGTCTGTCCATAAGGTGCCGAGAAGCCTTTGGGGTCGGCAGCCTGCAACCACGCTACGGCATATTTAGGCTCGTCTTTTGCCATCTTGGTGTACCAAGGCATAAAGCCGATGGCCTCGCGAACATTGGCAGAAGAATCAATGCGATGTGTCTCGAAAAATTCGTGATGCTCGTTCCACAACTTCTGATGTACTTTCTCTTTCAAACTGGCAGCCTTATCGAAATAGGTCTTCGCCTTGTCATTGTCACCGCTAAGAGCGGCAATTTTTCCGATGGCTTGTGCGTTGCCATACATATAGCTATTGATAGATGGACGCAGGTATTTTTTACGTCGTCCACCACTGATAGTTTCTTCCATAGCATCCTGCACGTCTGCCTGCCAGTACAAACCACCGTCACGTGTATGCGTACTTTCCCAATGGTTATATTCCCACTCCAGTGAAGGCAGCATGCTGACTATCCAATCTTTACGTCCGTCAACCTCATAACGTCCCCATAGTGAGTAGGGCATCCACGACGAGAAGTTGATAATCTTCTCCATAGGTTGTCCGTCGTTACCTTTGTACCATGTGTTCATAATCTGGTCGAGATATTCGGGATTGCGCAGCCAGCGGCTTTCCAGAATGTGATGTCCCACGCCAGAGGCAATGAGGTTGTATTGGTCGGCATAGTTGCGCGGCACGAGAAATTCCGTCATAGCGTAGCCTACGGGTGTCAACTTAATGTGTTTACGCAGCGTCCACCAACGGAAATACCACATTTCCTCAAAGTCTTTTTGAGAACACTCAAAGAGCGGCACGTTCTGTGTCATCCATTGCCAACTGTCCTTATTGGGGATAGCTTGCTGGATGTTCTCGTCCTCCATCGTATTGAAATAATCCACGTAGTGCTTGTAATCGTCATAACGGAGCAATGCAGGTGTTTCTGCTGATAGTCCGTTAGCCGCAATGGGCGAAGTCTTAACGTTACTGATGGCAAACACAGCTAATGGAGCATCCTCTCCAGCATTGTCCAGCGTGCCGTACCAATCGGCTTCGGTGTCAATGTCGGGGAAAGTACGGCGGGCTCCTGTGCGGAACATAATGCGCTCGATGCTTTCGACTGGTGCGAAGAACATACGCTGTCCAACCTTTTTGTCATCAATGAAAACTTGGATGAAGCGGTTTGCAACAGAAAGTACAGCTTTTATGTGATAGGTTTTTCCTGCCTCATATTTGCCCAAACCACCATAGCGGGCACCACCTTTGCAGCGGATTTCACCTTCATCGGTTAGTTCTATGCGTGAGCAGGCTATACCATGTTCGTCGAAGAACTCTATTTGAAGCAAACCCGTATTGTTCTGCTGAGCACGAATGTCAAACTCTACGGCTAATTCCTTTGTGGCAGGAATCTTTCGTTCTACACGGGCATAGTCAAAGGGATTGCTGTCAGAGAGTGTCAGCCAGCCGTCATTCAGCGTAACGTCTGCCCGCTTAGGAGAGTAGATGTTCCAGTTAATAAGTTTTGAAAGGCTATTTGCGCTACTGAATTCCACGCCATCAGCATGGTTTCCGGCAATGGTGCGGACGGGAACGGGAATATGTGCTACCCACATATCTTCCTTGTTCATGGAATAGGTCACCCACAGGTCATTATCTTGTGGAATACCATTGCCCTCTTGAATACCGCGAACGTATTGTGGTCCGTAACTCTTGTAGTTGCCTCCATAACGCATGGGTGGCACTTCACCCTGTATGAGGTTAAGCGTAGTGTACTCTAATCCGTCTTTTGATAGTGATATGGCTAGTGGCCAGCGATATTCCGATGGATTGTAAATAGTGGCATAGGAGCCATCAGTCAAATGTTGTCCCCATATTTTCGCATTGCTATTGACGAACCCTTTGGCACGTTCTACGGGCTGGGCCCAGGTCAATCCGCCGTCGTCGCTAATGCTGGTTAGAGCGTGCTTCCAGAGTGATGCCAGTCGCCCGTCGGGTAGTGTATAGTCGCAGTAAGCCTTATAAGGCTTGTTTAAGGGGATAAGTGCATCATTACGGTCGGCTTCTTCTACCCATTGCATACGATAGCGCGGATTATCCAAAATCTCCTCGCAGGCTTGGCGCGTAGCCTTGTCGGCTTTGGTGTAGTACGGGAATGGGGTTTGGTTGTTCTTGTTCGCCTTATCGTTTAAGTAGTTCTTATAGTTCCCATTTAAATAGATGAAATAAATGGGACCAAACGTGCCATCTTTCTTTATCTCGCGGATAACACGTCCCAGTCCATTGCCATCGTTGGGGTCGTCTTTCCGGTCGAAAGCTACGCCGTAGTTTCCGAGGGCAAATAGTTGTCCGCTCTTAGCGACATACCAGCCTACACGTTGATGCATAATGGCTATGAGGTCGTGAGCCTTCTCCTGTCTCCCGGGCTTCTGGAATCCTTCGGGCACTTGCAATTCAGGGAAGAGTGTCTGTGGGTCGGTCCATGTGTAGCCGTCCTTCGAGGTCTGCAGCATAGTGCGCGAAGGCGGGATGTGCTCGTCGGAAGGGTCGCAGAGGAAATGTAGGTAGAACTGGCCGTTCCAATAGGCCATCATGGGTTGATGGTTATAGGTCCACCCATCGTTGTTAGCCTTCGAGGGATGTTCGCGGTTGGCCTGCATGATTTGAATGTTATGTACGCCTACCACAGGGCTCAGTCCACCATCGTGGCGTTCGGGATTGCTTAGGGTTTTTCCTGAATAGAAAATGCGATCCTTGTCGTGTAACAGATTGTGAACCAGATTCTCTGGGGCTTTGAAGATAGTACCATGCTTGTGGAGAACTGGCACGCGCACCTGTTTTGACACATCTTCAAACGTTACAAAGTCTTTGGTAAAGTGGGCTCCAAAATCCTTTAACTGATAGCGGTCGTAGTAGATAAGCCATCCTCCGTCGACCTTTGCCGTCGTTGGGCCTTCCATCATCTTGCCCGTAAATGGCTCTGAGGCTTTCGACCAGGGGCCATAGGGTGACTTGGCATAAGCCACCTTGATGTCGCGTTCGGGGCGAGTGTTGTCTTTCAAAACCATCACATAGTCCTTCGTGCCGCGTTTCACTAATGTGGCGTCAATGCATGAGAATCCTGGGTCTATCATCAGTTTCGTGGGGGTAAAGGTCTTGAAATCCTTTGTCGTGGTGTAGTATAGCCGGTGATTGTTTTTGTGCTCCTCCTGCCCATCAGGAAACTTGCCTGGAATACACGAAGCCCAAATAATGATAGCCTGCTGTTTAACGTCGTCCCAGAACAGTTCCGGAGCCCATACGTTTACTGTCGTGGTGTCAGTCATTACCTCGATAAAGCGCTGTTCGGACCAGTGCTTCAAATCTTTCGATGAAGCATAGCCGAAACCTCTGTCACCCCGCCAAGAGGAAGTCCACACTAAATGAAACGTACCGTCTGGCGTTCGAATGATGGAGGGATCTCGCATTACACGTTGGTTGCCGACTTCGGGTTTTAGCCACGTGCCTGGAATGCTGTCCCATTGCCAACCGTCATAGCTGTAGATGAACCGTAGACCATCGGTTGCTGGCTCGTGGAAAGAGGTGGATACATATACTTCGCGCTGTGCCCAGACGCACAGGCTCATTACTAACATTAACAATACAACGGAAATTCGCTTCATCATATACCTATTTATTATTATATATATAAGACGAAATGCGTGTTTTTTTGTCACTAAATGTAACCCTTTTAGTACTATTGCATTTGTGAAAATACAACAGCTACATAAGAAGCAGAAGTCAATACAACAGCAACAAGCCCGCTACACCGCAATAACAAATCATGCGAATGGGATTGATTTTGACAACCTTCACACCGACAAAAGCCGAGATAAAAAGAAAACAACTGACGCAGAACTGCCATAAGTCCTCTGTTGGCGCGGAGAAATTGTCGCGGGTCATCAACAATAGAGTAGCTGCTGCCAACAGTCCGACAATCGCGGGGCGTAGGCCTTGGAATATACTCTCAATGATGTGGTGGTGCATGTAGCGCATAAAGAGTTTACTAATGAGTATCATCAATATGAGTGATGGCAATACTAATGCAAAGGTGGCAATGGTCGAGCCGAGAATGGCCATCGGCACGGAGTAGCCTGCATTGGCTATGGCCGTATAGCCACAATAGGTGGCAGAGTTAATGCCTATGGGGCCTGGAGTCATTTGGGAGATGGCAACAATATCGGTGAAGTCGCTGCTTGAAAGCCATTGCCACCGTTCTACCGTTTCGTTTTGGATGAGCGATAGCATTCCGTAACCGCCGCCAAAACCAAAGATTCCGATTTTGAAGAACGTATAGAACAATTGCAAATATATCATGTCGTTTCGTATTAACTTGTAGCTCGTTTACTTTTTGGCACTTCCCCATAGAAGTCCACCAAGTCCTGTGATGATAATCACCCAAATGGGAGATACGCCTAATAGCCAGATAGCCAATGCAGAAACAATGGGAATCCATAATGTAAATCGATTCAATTGGGCTTGTCTGGCCAAGTTGAGTGTGGGAACTGCTATTAGTGCCACAACAGCAGGACGGATGCCGCGAAACAAGGCAGCCACCACTTTATTGTCCTTGAACTGGTGAAAAAACATAGCTATTAGCAGGATAATCAGAAACGAGGGTAGGGATGTGCCCAAGGCTGTAGCTATAGCACCACGCGTTTTCTTGAGTTTGTAGCCGATGAAAATAGCAATATTGATGGCAAATACTCCAGGGCAACTTTGTGCAATAGCTATGAGGTCTATCATTTCATCTTTGCTTACCCAATGGTGTTTGTTTACCACCTCTTCCTCTATCAGTGGTATCATGGCATATCCGCCCCCTAAAGTGAACAGGCCAACCTTAAAGAAAGTCTTAAACGACTCCCAATAAATTCCCTCCAACATCTGTACAGCAATCAATCCTTCCCCTTTCTCGTTTATGCTTTGTGCTTTTTGTCTTCTATCCACTTTCTTGCATTGACAAAGGCTTCAATCCAGGGTGTCACTTCGTCCATGCGGCGTTGCTCGGGATACCAAGCGTTCTGCCAAGGGAAAATAGCGCGCTCCAAATGGGGCATCATGGCTAAATGGCGACCATCAGCCGAGCAGATACCAGCCACATTGTAATCCGACCCGTTTGGGTTGGCAGGATAACCCTCATAATTGTATTTGGCAATGATATGATAGCTGCTCTCTGCCTTGGGCAAATGGAACTTACCTTCTCCATGAGCCACCCAGGTGCCAAGTTTATTGCCACTTAGGCTTCCAAACATCACGCTGTTGTTTTGTGGAATCTGAAGCGAGACGAAACCGCTCTCGAACTTTTGCGAATCATTATGCAACATACGGGGGCGAAGTTGGCTATTTTGCTTTTCTACATGGTTGTTGAGGGGCGTATCTTCGCAAAGCCCTAACTCAATCATCAGTTGACAGCCGTTGCAGATGCCTAATGATAGGGTGTCCTTTCGGGCATAGAACTTGTCTAACGCTTCCTTGGCTTTCGGGTTGAACAGGAAGGCTCCAGCCCATCCTTTTGCGCTACCCAATACATCGCTGTTGGAGAAACCGCCACAGAAAACTATCATGTTGATGTCCTCTAATGTCTCACGTCCGCTAATAAGGTCCGTCATCATGACATCTTTTACATCGAAGCCAGCCAAATAAAGGCTGTAAGCCATTTCACGTTCTCCGTTTGTGCCTTTCTCACGGATAATAGCGGCTTTCATCCTTGTATCGTCGGAACCACTCTCGTGTCTCCAAGTCAGTCCATATTGGCTCAGTGTACCCTTGAAACCCTTGTTAAACTTCATCTCTATGGGCTGCTGCTTATAGTTCTCGTAACGCTCTTTAGCCTTTCCATTGAAACTCTGTTTGCGGTCCAGCAAATAAGAAGTTTTATACCAAACATCGCGTAGTACATTGATGTCGAATGTATACTCCTTGTCTCCAGCCTTCACTACAATGTTACGGCTGTCCTCTACAGGGTAACCAATTTTAGCAAAGCCTATTCCAAGGTCTTCCATAAACTCAGCAAACTCGTGTTTGTACTCATCGCTTACCTCAATGACGACGCCAGGATTTTCGGCAAATAACACCTTGATAAGGTTTGCTTCTGTATCCTTAGCCTCTGGGCAAGCACCCTCAGTCATCAGTGAATGTAGGTTAATGTGTAAGCCACCCTTTTGGTTGGCGAAACACATTTCTAATAGACAGGTTATCAGACCACCTGCCGAGATGTCGTGACCAGCGACTATCCATCCCTTTTCTATCAACTTTTGCACGGCCATGAAGGCATCGGCAAAGTATTCGGGGTTCTTAACCGTCGGCACATCGCTACCTATTTTTCCTAAGCTTTGCGCAAAGGCACTGCCACCCAGACGCTGTTTGTCGAATGAAAAGTCAATATGATACAAAGAGCAACGCTTGTCGTTCTTAATGACGGGACTTACTACCTTGCGAATATCGCTCACCTCACCGCCAGCACTCACAATAACCGTTCCTGGCGAGATAATCTTCTCCCCATTTGGGTATTGCTGTGTCAGCGATAAAGAATCCTTACCCGTTGGCACGTTGATATGTAGTTCGCAACAGAAGTCAGATAAGGCTTTCACTCCAGTATATAAACGAGCATCTTCACCTTCCTGTGAGCGGCAAGGCCACATCCAGTTAGCACTCAATGATAGAGAACTCATGCCGTCAGCCAAAGGAGCCCATACGATGTTGGTCAGCGCTTCGGCTACTGACAGCACACTGCCTGCCGCAGGGTCGGCCAACCCTGCTTGCGGGGCGTGCCCAATGGCGGTGGCGATACCCTTCCGACCGCGATAGTCGAGGGCAACTACACCACAATCGCTCAAGGGTAATTGGATTTCTCCCTGACACTGCTGGCGAGCAATTTTGCCCGTCACGCTGCGGTCTACTTTGTTAGTTAGCCAATCTTTGCAGGCTACAGCTTCCAATTGCAGTACGCGTCTTATCAGAGTATCCAGATTACCAAAGTTTTCTATATTCTCTAAAACATCTTCATAGTGGTGTTCCACCGTGTTGTCTCGCATGATGGTTTTAGGCGAATGTCCGAACATCTGTGCCACATCAAGGTCGAAAGGCTTCACACCATCGCCTTGTCTGAACGAGAAATGGGCGTCACCCGTAGTCTCGCCGACAACATACATTGGGGCACGTTCACGTTCGGCTATCTTCTGTACGTGTTCTATATGCTTCTCGTCAATGAGCAGTCCCATACGTTCTTGGCTTTCATTGGCGATAATCTCCTTGCTAGACAACGTTTTGTCGCCAATGGGCAACTTTGTCATATCTATTTCTCCGCCACATTCCTCCACCAGTTCCGAGAGGCAATTCAAGTGGCCGGCGCTTCCGTGATCGTGTATACTGACTACAGGGTTTGTGTCTTCCTCGCAGAGGGCACGCACCAAATTATAGGCACGTTTCTGCATCTCGGGGTTAGCACGCTGGATGGCGTTTAACTCAATGCCGTTGCTATAACGACCTGTGTCTACGGAAGACACGGAGCCGCCGCCCAAACCAATGCGATAATTATCACCGCCGACTACTACGACTTTGTTCCCTTTCTGGGGTTCTTTCTTCAGACAGTCGCGCTTTGTGCCGTAGCCCACACCGCCAGCTAACATGATGACTTTGTCGTAGGCATATTTAGTCTGGTCTGACGTGTTTCTTTCCTGGTGTTCAAACGTCAGCACGGAGCCGCAAATCAACGGCTGACCGAACTTGTTGCCGAAATCCGAGGCTCCGTTTGAGGCTTTAATCAGTATCTGTTCGGGTGTCTGATACAACCACTTGCGGACAGGTATGATGTTCTCCCAGTCGCGCAAGTCTTCCTGTGCTTCGTTCTCATCTTCTTCTATTCTCGGATAGGCTGTCATGTATACGGCTGTTCCAGCTATAGGCCAACTGCCTACACCACCGCCCATACGGTCGCGAATCTCGCCACCCGTTCCTGTGGCAGCACCGTTGAAAGGCTCCACCGTTGTGGGAAAATTGTGTGTTTCGGCCTTTAGCGAGATAACACTCTCAATATCTTTCACGCGGAAATAGTCGCTTGTCGACTGGTCTGCGGGGGCAAACTGTTCCACGACGGGACCTTGGGCGAAAGCGACATTGTCCTTGTAGGCCGAAAGAATCTTGTTGGGATTCTCTTGTGTAGTCTTTTTAATCATGGCAAAAAGACTCGACTCCATCTCTTTGCCATCAATGATAAACGTTCCGCCGAATATTTTGTGGCGGCAGTGTTCTGAGTTAATCTGGGCAAAGCCGAAAATCTCCGAGTCCGTCAACGGGCGTCCGTTCTCCTTTTCAATTTTGTGCAGATAAGCTATTTCCTCGGGCGAAAGCGCCAATCCTTCCTGCTCGTTGTACTCCTCTAAGTTGTCTACGTGTTTGATGGGTTCTGGCTGGATGTTTACGGTGAAGATGTTTTGGTCCAACCCATTATACATACGTTGCAACATCGGGTCGTGCTCTGCATCCTCAGACCCAACGGCCCAATACTCCTCAATACGCTGAATACCGCTAAGCCCCATGTTCTGTGTTATCTCGACAGCGTTGGTAGACCAAGGGGTAACCATTTCACGGCGTGGGCCGACAAAGTAGCCGCTAAGTGTCTCCTCACTGAGAAGTGTCGCCTCGCCGTATAGCCAACAAAGTTCTTGTATTTCCTGCTGATTAAGTTGGTGGTCTACCTGCGTGGCAATGACGCTTGCTTGTGGAGTTTTGAAGAAGAGAATCATATCTTTTATACCTAAGATTTAGTGAATTTGTTTGCAAAGGTACGCACTTTTTACGGCTTTATTGCGAATTTACGTGCCAAAGTTACTTAAAAATCTCTAAATCGCTTCAACTTTATACAATTATATACATCTAAGTTAGTAACTTTGCACTCGATTATATAAACGTTTAACAACAAAAACAAGAAAAAAGATGAAGAAAAGTATTTTCATGATTTCGCTGGTTGCAGCTGTAGCGCTGTCAAGTTGTGTCTCGAAGAAGGAGTTACAGGCCTGTCAGCAGAAATTAGATGCGTGTGAGGAGCAGAACAAGTCATTGATGACGAACTATCAAGATACTAAGGAGCAGTTGGCCGCTTCCAGCGCACGCGTCACCAGTTTGGAACAGCAGGTAAAGGGACTTTCTAAAACCAACAACCAGTTGCAGCAGTCATTGGACAAGAGTCTGACAAACTCCAGCCAGAACAATGTCAGCATTGAGAAACTCGTTGACCAGATTAACGAGTCAAACAAGTACATCCGCCACTTGGTAGAGGTAAAGTCAAAGAGCGACTCGCTCAATATGGTACTCACCAACAACCTCACTCGCTCACTCTCCAAAGAGGAGCTCAAGGAAGTTGACGTACAAGTGCTCAAAGGAGTAGTTTATATCTCATTGGCCGACAATATGCTCTACGAGAGTGGAACGTATACTATCAATAAGAGAGCCAACGAGACTCTCTCTAAGATTGCCAAGATAATCAAGGATTACAAAGATTACGACGTTCTCGTAGAAGGTAACACAGACGATGTTCCCATCAAGCGTGAAAACATCCGCAACAATTGGGACCTCTCCTGTCTGCGTGCCTCCAGCGTTGTTCAGGCTTTGCAGGTTGACTACGGCGTAGACCCTAAGCGTCTTACAGCAGGTGGTCGCGGCGAGTACAATCCTCTCCAGCCTAACACGACCGAATTGGGCAAGCAGCGCAATCGCCGTACACAGATTATCATTACTCCGAAGCTCGACGAGTTTATGGAACTCATCGGACAGGCTCCAGAAGAGAACAAGTAATCTGAGCCATTAAGTGCTCAAATGTATAGTTAAAAGCGTACAAGCACATAAATCCAAGCGGGGTAATTTGAACGAAAGTTTGAGTTACCCCGCTTCATTTCATCCACTAAATTCCTCTATTTGGTGCATATAGTCCTCACTGCTGACGTGTATAGTCCTCATCGTCCTTGAGCCCTATCCTCATGGGTCACGAGTCCTGTTCTGTTCCTCTCCGTTTCTGCTTTCCGTCTTTTCTCTTATTTTTTGT
>JAFLSF010000023.1 GCA_022511045.1 Prevotella sp. | reverse complement strand
CCTCGGCGGCAAGCAACTCAGCCAGCCGCAGCGCGGACTGAACATCGTGAAGATGGGCGACGGCACGACGAAGAAAGTGGTGGTTAAGTGAGTATATTGAGCCACTCGTTGGTAATCGTGTCGAGACTGAAGCGGCGGGCCGTCAATAGGGCCTGCCGCGACTTTTCTGACCAATGCAGCCGAGTGGCGGCATGAAGTTGGCGGGCGAGGTCGCTCACGTCGCCGTTGGTGAAATACAACCCGAAGTCGCCCATGATTTCTTGGCTGGTGGGCAGGTCGGAGGAGACAACGGGCAATCCGTGAGCCATAGCCTCGACGAGCACCAGTCCGAAACCTTCCCAGCGTGAGGAGAGGACGTAAACTTGGGCTTGAGAGTAGTAGTGTTGTACATCGTTGGTGAAGGGATGCAGGTGGATGCGATTCTCCAAATGGTAATCTTTGATGAGTTGGCGGTACATGGACTCTTCCTCACCTTGTCCTACGATGTCAAGCATCCATTCACGGTTCTCTTGGGCGAAGATATGGAATGCCTTAATAAGTAGGTCAAACCCCTTGTGGAGGCGTGAGAAACGCCCAATGGCAAGGAAGCGTTTGGAGGTTCCGTTGGAGGGGGCACTTGGTGTGAGCGTGAGGGGATTGTAGATGACCTGCGTTGGGAAAGGATAGCGCTGGGCATCGTAATGACAGAGTACTACAGTCTGATGGAGTTTTTGTAACTGAAACATATAATGTCGCTCTCGTTCGGGACCGATGTAGAGCGAATGTTTGCCGAACAGCGCCTCGTAGCTGTTATGTATCCATCCGATGAGCCGAACACCCTGCAACCCTTTTCGGCAGGAGGCCAGTCGGACGGCCAGTGGGGCATGTACACCGATGATGACGTCGTAGTGGCCTTGTTGTAACTCGCGCGTGAGTGCCTTGCGTTTTTCCGAAGGAAAAGAACTGTGGGCATAGAAATCAGAGGTGATTCGTGTCTGCGGCAACAGACGTTGATATAGGTAGCTATAGGCCTTGCAGAAGAATAGCTTAATGCGATTGGTCTTAGGATAATGGAAGAAACGGTAGTGGAGGTTGGACTCGCTGAGTCCATAAAGTGATGTGTCTTCAGCATCGGAGGTGTCAAGGGTAACGATAGTTACCTGATGGTTCTGCGCCAGCGATTTGGCAATAACGGCCGTTACGCGTTGTACGCCGCCAAAGGAGAATATGGAATCGGTAAGGAAACAGATGTTCATAATATCTCCCTGTATAATTGCAGCAGTTGTTCGGCGGTTTGTTTCCACGAAAACAACTTGACACGCTCCAGACCGAGGGCTCGCTGACGGTTGTAGAACGTGCTGTCGGTCTCCAATAGGAGCATCATCTTGGTTATTTCGTCAATGGATTCTGGATTGACAAGAATTGCGTCTTTTCCTGCAATTTCGGGCATGGACGAGGTGTTAGAAGTAATGACGGGCAATCCGCAGGCCATAGCTTCTAATAGCGGAATTCCGAAACTCTCTCGCAAAGAGGTGTAAAGGAAAGCGAAGGCGCGATTGTAAACCAAAGGTAGCTGGCTGTTGTCAATGTAGCCTGGCATGTGAATATGTTTGCGGATGTGCTCAATGTTATTGCGGCGGATAATGTCATCCAGATACGAACGGTCAAAATCGGCCATGAGCAACGGACGCTTGATGGTAGATTGCTCCAGATAACGGGCATAGGCCACCAGAGTTCGTTCTGTATTTTTTTTGGGGTCAGTGTTGCCCAAGAAGAAAAAGTAGCCGCAGAGAGATGATTCATCGGCTTGGATGTTAGGTAGTTGCAGAGGTTTGAACCACTCGTTATAGCCATTATATATCATAGCCATACGCTCGCGAGGAATATTGAGTTTTTGGATGATGTTCTCCATCTCAAAGTTAGACACGGTGATAATGCGACGGCACTTCTTTAGGATGCGTGGCACGACCAGTCGACGATAGAGCCATCCCATATTCTGATAGAGTGAACGATTCTGCTTGTCGCGAGGCTCGAGAAATATGATGTCGTGGAGGGTGAGCACCAGTGGAATGTTGCAAAATACGGGAGCCGTGTTGCTGGTGCAATGCAACAGTTCGACCCCATATTTCTTAATAGCACGTGGTAGCACCCATTGCTCCCAGAGAGGGTAGGAGGGACACTTCAGTTCTACGATATGGACGTTCTGTGAACTCTCCAGGCACACGTCTTCTCCAGGACTTACGAAAACGTAATAGTGGTTCTCCTTGTCTATACGTTGCAACTCCTTAATTTCCTGCAACACCACGTAATCCATTCCGTGCTTGTTCTTGCGGAATATTCGCTGGGCTTCGATACCGATTCTCATTGTTATTGAAAGAGTGGCTTGTCAATTTATTTTTGCAAAAATACGGAGAAAAATTGATTATTCCAAATATTTTCTTTAACTTTGCAGAAAATTTATGCTATGAAGAAACTTTTTCTGGGTCTATTATGGATTTTCGGAAGACTCAGATACGGTAGATGTTGGTAAAGATTTAAATAGTAAAAGGTAGGACGATGGAGAAAAAGCGACTCAAAATAGTATACCTGACACCAGCCCTTTATATGGCGGGAGGTGTGGAGCGTGTACTGTCGCTGAAAGCCAGTTATATGGCTGAGAATTATGACTACGACATCACCATCATCCTGACGGAGGGAAAAGATAAGCCTCTATTCTATCCATTATCAGATAAGATACGCGTCATCAATCTCAACATTGGTTTCGAGGAGTTATGGACATGCTCGTTTTTGAAAAAGATAGTCGTCTATCTGAAGAAACAACGCATCTATAAACGGTTGTTGACACAAGAACTGATGCGTCTAAGGCCAGATATTACCGTCAGTCTATTGCGGCGTGAAATCAATTTTCTTACAAGCATTAAGGATGGTAGCCGAAAGGTGGGCGAATTGCATATCAATCGTGCTAACTATCGCAATTTTGATGCAGAAGGTGTGGGCATCGTAAAACGCTTGTTTTCCAAGTTCTGGATGTCAGAATTGGTGCAGAACCTCAAGCGGCTGGAGTGTTTGGTTGTATTGACAGAAAAAGACCGTGAGGCTTGGGCGGAAATTAGTAATGTGATTACTATCCCTAATCCGTTGACGCTAAGCCCTACACAGATTAGTCCGTTGACAGAAAAACGTGTGGTTGCGATTGCTCGCTATTCCCATGAGAAGGGTATCGATTTGTTGTTAGAGGCATGGGCAAAAGTTGAACAGCAGACGGACTGGAGATTGGATGTCTTTGGAGATGGGGATAGGACAATGTATGAAGAGCAGATAGACCGGTTACAGATAGATCGTCAGCGATGCCAGCTACATGGGCGTACCAGCAATGTAGAAAAGGAATATCTTTCGAGCAGCCTTTTTGTCCTTAGTTCCCGTTTTGAGGGCTTTGGCTTAGTGCTTGTTGAGGCTATGGCTTGTGGCTTGCCAGTAGTATCATTCAATTGTCCTTGGGGACCCAGTGGTATTATCAGTGATGGCATTGATGGGCTGTTGGCTGAGAATGGTAATGTTACACAATTAGCAGAGAAGATGCTTGTGCTTATTCAATCGCCAGAGTATCTCAGTCAAATGGCAGAAGCTGCCCAAAAGAAGTCTGAACGATATAGGATAGAGCATATTGCCAAACAGTGGAAAAAACTATTTGAAGGTTTATGGCATACGAAGTAACAATCGGAATTCCTGTCTATAATGTTGAGCAATATATTCGACAGACTATGGATTCGGCATTGGCGCAGACATTTCCAGATATAGAGTTTCTGGTGCTGGATGACTGTGGAACCGATAGCTCGATGGATATAGTGCGGGAGTATCAGCAGACACATCCTCGTGGTAGGAATATTCGCATTGTCCGCCAGCCGAAAAATTTGGGAATAGGACAAGGGAGAAACCGTATTATAGATGAGGCATTAGGGCACTATCTCTTTTTCTTAGATGCCGATGATTTGATGGTGCCTGATGCGATTAGTTTATTGGTAGATGCCGCTCGCAAATACGAGGCCCAGTTTGTTGCTGCTTCCTATGAAAAAGTCGAAACCTATCATGGTCATGTGAAGAAAATTGAGTATTTGCTGCCATCGAAAGCATTTCGTCATGAACATGAGTTGGCTACATTTGCTTTTGCTCAATATGGAGCATTGCAAGCTAACGTGTGGAACGTCTTGATGGACTTGAAGCTATTACGACAATATTCTCTGCGCTTTATTGATACGAACTATTGGGAGGATATGGCTTTTAAATATACGATGGTAACTTATATTACCCGTGCTGTGCTTCTTCCCAATGTTACTTACAGCTATATGTGTCGAGAAAATTCTCTATCAAACTTTCAGGCAAGACAAGAACTGCCTAAGAGTGAGGTATTGCGCAATGTCGCTACTATAAATGTGCTGAAGCAAGACTATAGGCGTTTGTTGGAGAAACCTTATTTTGCTGGATGGCTTGAGTTTGTATTAAAGACGGACTTCTTTATCATACTCAATGTGCTAAAAAATCGGCACTTGATTCACCCTTCCATCAGCAATTATGAGTTGCAGCATTTTCTTGATACTCCATTGTCCGTATGGCAGACTCTACGATATACCAATATGAGATGTTTTCTCTTTAAATTGTTAAGTTTGTTGCCTACTGCTATTTCCATTAGGTTGATAAAACTGATGCAAAACACCAAAGCAGAATGAAATAGGCTATCCACCATGAAGATTATTTTTATATATCGTTCTATCGCCTTGTGTGGTGGTCTTGAAAGGGTTCAGACGGAAAAGGCTAATTGGCTGTCGAGCCGAGGACATGAAGTGCTTTTTTTGACATACGATCAAGGTAATCATCCACTATCATTTGAATTAAGTGAGAATGTTACGCATGAAGACTTGGATTGTAGATACTTTACCATTTATCAGAAGCCAGTATGGTTGCGTCCTATTAGCAAATTGATGATGAAGCGCAAGTTTAGGCAACGATTGATGGAGAAGGTACAGTATTTCCATCCAGGCATGATTGTCTATCCTGTGAATTTGGAAGAATTCGAGAGTGTCATAACCTCTTTGGATTGTCATGTGCCTGTTGTCTGCGAGTGTCATGGTCCTTTTGCTGAAATAATGGGGACTGCACACTCTTGGAAATGTAAGGCAAGAGCAGCGAACATTAAGCGTTGTAGACTTGTCATTACTTTAACAGAAAGGGATGCGCAGTGTTGGAAGCCTTATAATCAGCAAGTTATTACCCTTTCCAATCCATTATCGGATTATCCGAAAACATTGCTTAATGACTCTCATAAAGAAACGGGTCGGATAATTTGTGCATCACGTTTGACTTGTGTAAAGCGTATTGATAGATTGATAGAGGCATTTGCTTTGATAGCAGACCATCACCCAGCTTGGCATATTGATATTTATGGTGAAGGAGTAGAAAGAGAGCGCCTGTTACGTTTGATAGCTGAAAAGAATCTTACGGGCAGAGTTGTGCTATGCCAACCAACAAACGATATTTATAAAGAGTACATGAGGAGTGAGTTCCTGGTTTTAAGCCCAGACACCGAAGGTTTTGGTTTGGTCATTATTGAAGCTATGGCTTGTGGTATTCCCGTCGTATCAACAGACTGCCCTTATGGACCTGGAGAAATTGTGAAGGATGGTGAAACAGGCCTTTTAAGCAAGTTAGATGTTAAAGACTTTGCGCAGAAGATGGAGTGGATGATAACTCACGAAAAAGAGCGTAAGGAGATGGGGTGTAAAGCCCGAAAGGCTGCAGGCAGATATGAAATGAACCATGTAATGAAGGAATGGGAGGCAACCTATTTCTCTGTCCTTGATTCCAAGTGATTGCGTTTATGCGTACATTATAATAATAAAATGATATTTGTAAATAACAAACGATGGCAAATTGGTACGAGAAATATATGTCTATTTATGGGCGACCTTTCAGTGAGGTGCCTCAAGAGATAATTAGTAGTACAAGAGAACGTTTAGCCCGTTTACAAAGTCCTGAGCCATTAGCGTCAATTGTGGTTATTGCTTATAACGAGGAGACCCATTTACAGGCTTGTCTCTGGGCATTGAGTGAGATTCAGTGCCGATTCCCTGTAGAGATAATCGGCGTGGATAATGATTCAAAAGACCGTACGGCAGAGATTTTTCAGCAGTCAGGTATTCCTTATTATACGGAATACGAACACTCTTGCGGTTATGCTCGTCGATGTGGTCTGCAGCATGCCAAAGGACAGTATTACTTTGATGTGGATAGTGACACGCTATATCCGCCTCTTTACTACGAGGTGATGATGGAGCATCTGCTGAAACCAGGAGTCTCGTGTGCCTCCGCGACATGGAGTTATTTCGTTGATGAGAACCACTCGAAACTGTCGCTGCGGTTATTTGAGATGGCTCGCGACTTGTTTTTATGGATTCAGCACTTCAAACGCCCAGAACTTTCTGTGCGGGGACTGGTATTTGCTTACAATGCAGACTATGGGCGTAAGGAGCCTTATCGAGTAGATATTATCAGGGGAGAGGACGGAAGTATGGCGCTCAACCTAAAGAAATATGGACGCATCGTTTTTGTACGAGACCGTCGTTGCAGAGCCATTACCGGCTACGGCACTATTGGCGAGCAATCTATGTGGCAGAGTTTCGTAGACCATGTAAAGATACAGATAAAAGGGATTTCCCGTATCTTCTACAAGACTGACCACTATGAGGATTCCGAAGACAACTTGGTGAAGAAAAAGTAATGGTTTAAAGACGTATTAGTTGCGAGCCTGTCACCCGATTATCTCCCTGTAACTGAACTACGTAAATGCCCTTTCCTTTTATTGGCAGGGGTATTTTTATTTCCCGTTGTCCAGCCTCCAATTGCTCTTTATATAAGAGAGAACCACCCGTTGAATAAATGTTTAGATTGACAGATTGTTCTGGAGTGCTGTCGAACACAAGGTGTAGCAAACCGTCGCAAATAAAAACGCGTACCCCCTGCGGCTGGTGCTGGCTGATATTTTGTATACCTGTCACGCCCAAAACGTCCAGCAGTCCACGATAGATGTCTATTTCGCCGTAACCGTAGCGTTCGTTAGGGTAGGTGAGACCTTCCTCGGGATAACGACAGGTACGCTGTAATATGCCCATAATATCCTCGCGTGTCAGCGTCGGTTTTGCCTGTAACCACAGTGCAATAGCCCCTGCGACTATTGGTGTAGACATTGAAGTTCCCGATTTAATAGCCCAAGAATAACGACGTCCATTGGCATTGCTATAGGCGATGTGCGTTGCTGTCTCGTCTGGATGTTCCTCCATGTAGTAGCTGCTCATAGAGGAGATGACGTACATTCCTGGGGCACTGACGTCTGGCTTCGCCCGTCCGCCCATCGTGGGGCCCATTGACGAGAAAGGTCCCCATTGACCCTGTCCCACTTCGTAAGGACAGTTGGTGGTTTCTCCGACACTATTTACATACGAGAAACGGTGAATAGTTGCACCGACACAAATTGGTGCAGCCAAACAGCCTGGAGCCAACACGTTGTGTCCCCTTTGGGCTGCGTTCCATCGAGGGTCGTCCTCACGGGTCATCAGCAGATTGCTCGAACTGCCAAAAAGTTCCGCCTGACAGTCGCTGCCCTCTGTTACAATGGCAATATGCCCTATTGCACTCACTTCTATGTTACCCGTCATTCTGATGAGATACATCGTCTTTCCTTCAATAAGTCCAGAGGTGTAGGCTGTGATATGTAGTGCTAACGTGTCTTTATTGACAAACAGCGTGTCACGCAACTCGCCTTCTTCCCATTTTTCGCCGTCCATACAGATGGCCAGTGTCTGCCCTTCCTGCCCCACCGCAGGATAGTGCGTCAGCCGTAACGTAGGCTTTCCGTCCGTCAATAGCCTATAAATCCCCGTCTTCTTGTATATTCCTAAAAAAGCTCCTGCCGCCTCTGTTCCCGCAGGTTTCACCATATACGTTGGGTTGAGGCTCTCGTTACCAGCCGATGCCACAAGGATGCGTCCAGGACCCGTAAGGCGTATTAGGAATTCATCATACAATTCGTCGTCCTCGTCCAAATAGGCTGTGTAGCCCTCACTGAACGATACTATGCAAGGTTTTCCTTGCTGCTCGGCATAGTCGAACAAGTATTTAAAGCCCAAAGCATCCGTTGCTGAGGTATATTTGTTTAAGTCCTGTTTGTTGATGTAAATGGTGTCTTCCGTTACGGCATTGGCCACTAACGCAATGTCACTCTCGTAGGCTATCCCCCTGTACGCTGTATCGTAGCCGCTACCTGCAGCAATGCCCGTAGTGTGCGTACCGTGATTTTGCGATTTCCCATCCGTTGCCCGACCTGCGGTCAGAATCTCCTCGCTGGTGGTATACTCTCTGCCAACGGGAATCCTGCTGGCATCAGGGCAGTCAGCCAGTTGGTCCCAAAAAGCCTTGATGCGGTAAGTCCCCATCGAAGTGTCGTCGTAAAACGTTGGATGCGACAGGTCAAAGCCAACATCCATGACCCCCATCACCACGCCTTTGCCCGTAAAAGCCTCATGCTCTGCCGTCTTTTGATAAGCTGGCAGCACGTTCACCGCCTTTGCCACCTCATCCATCGTCGTGTGTGCCGAGGGGCTGGCCTCTATGCGCACGACGTCAGGCTGCTGCGACAATTCTGCTAACCTGTCCATTGGTACCGTTGCAATGCAAATGTCGCCCAACTGGGCATAGATAGTACATCCGTATTCCTGCAACATCTCCAGCGACTTGTCTTCCGTCGTACGTATGAATACCGTTATCAGCGTCGGCTGCTCCTCAGCCGCCCGTCTATCCGTGCTTTGTTGCGTCAGCGCCTCTTGCACCCACGCCGACAACTTTCCGTTCCCGCGTTGCTGGGCGCAAAGTGTTGCTGCCATTATCAGTGCGCCGATGATAGTGATAATTCTGTTCTTTTCCATAATGCTTTACGAATGCAAAGATACTCATTTTTTTCGTAAAGATAAACAGATGATGATTTATTTTGTCGGCATTTCGTCAAATTATTGATTCTCAGACTGTTTCAACAAGTCGTTTTCGTCCTCTTGATGAGGCCTATCTACGTCCCTGTTGAGCCCTATTCACACGCCCCGTGAGGCCTATCCTCAAGGGCATCGAGGCCTATTCTCGCCAGATTGGAGTAGGTGTTGGGTGGGTATTATAAAAAATGGGGTATACTTCGAATGAGAAGTATACCCATAAGCCTTAGACTAAGTTTCACAGAGCCTTAGTTGACTATTATTTACGTTTATAAATTGTTTTAATATAATGTTCTTCCCCGCTATCTACAAGGGAGAGCTTTGTAGAAGTAAGAGTTTCTACTTTAAAAGTATATGTATGTCCACCTTCAATAGTCAGAGTCTTATTAGAAGCATTGTAAGAATAAGGGCCAGACATGGATGTGGAACGTCCAGAAGGAGAAACTTCGGTACATGTTCCGTCTGACTTGAACGTCAAAACACAAGCCTCTTTAGCAGGGATGTTTTCTGTCAAATCTTGTTTGCCAACACGACTATCTATTTCCCAACCTTCAATTCTCGTTTCTACCCAACTACCTGTCAACGTGCCAGAACCTCCGCCGTTTCCGTCATCGTCGCTGCTACAAGCGGTAAAACCAACACACACTAAAGCCATTATTAAGAATGGAGTCAAAGTTGCTAATATTCTTTTCATGTTCCTTAATTCATTATACGTCCGTTCCTTATACGGACAAAAAGTTTTTTGATTAGTTTAATGTTTGTCCTTGAGATAGAACGGATGTTCATGTACGTACACAAAAAAGCGCGGACAAAACTCTGTATTATCTGTCTTTGAGGTCTTAGACTACCTATTCACCAAATATATGAGTAAAGCCCACGCCAGTTGGCGTGAGCGTTCTTGCTTTACTCTTGGTGAATTTGAAAGTGTCTAAGTTTCAAAGACAAGAATATCAGCGTAACGCTTTTCCAATATGTTCACGGTGCACGCACTAAATGCGCTTTTTCTTTACCTCATAGGCAGTCAGTGTTTAAATTATGCGACAAAGATACGAACATTTGCGGGAACGGCAAAACAATTTAGCGATTATTTGTTATTCCTGCATTACAATGGAGACTAAAAAGACAAAGAAAAGCCTTTGTCGGAGGGACTTTTACGGCTGAAAGTTTGGCCGTTTCATGGGAAAGATATACCTTTGTACTCCATTTATACGTTAATACCAACATGATTATACTGAAGAAACTGCTTACCTCAAACCTGTTACTGGCGACAATGGCAATGCTAGCCATTTCCTGCGGCAGGGAGAAAGCCCATGCACAAACAACATCACAAGATATTATGGAAATAAACATCACCATTGACGGAAAGACTATGCCAGTCCATCTGGTTGATAATACCGCCACCCAAGCACTTGTAACCATTCTGCAAGAGGCTGCTATCACTTATGAAGCCGACGACTATGGTGGCTTTGAGAAAGTTGGCTCGTTGGGGCGTTCGCTACCTACGAGCAATACACAACTGACGACAGAGGCTGGCGACGTCATTCTCTATAACGGCAATCAGATTGTATTGTTTTATGATAAAAATTCGTGGGATTACACACGACTGGGACATATCAACTACTCGTCGCTCAATGAACTAAAGTCATTCTTGAAAGCAGGGCAGGGTCGCATCAGTGTAACACTATCCGTAGCAGAAACTACGGGCGTGAAACAAACTGTTTCCCAAAAACAGCAAGCAGAAAAGATGTACACATTGAACGGTACTGCACTTAATAAAGAGCTGATGAAAGGGGCCTTTATCAAGGATGGAAAAAAGATGGTGAAATAGAGGAGTATCTTCTATTAGTATTGGCGGAGGGCTGCCAAAAGTTCATTATTCTCAGAGCGCGTGCCGACGGTGATTCGTAGGCAATTATGGCATAGTTGTATGTGAGTGCGGTTGCGAACGATAATACCTCGTGTCACCAGATAATCATAAATCTTCTGTGCATCCGTCATACGGGCAAGGAAGAAATTTGCGTCCGTCTTGTACAGCTGCTCGCAGATGGGCAGATCAAGGAAGGCCTGCATCAGACGGTTGCGCTCCATCAGTAGCGTCTTTACCCATTTGTCCACCTCAAACGGGTCACTCAGCATCTCCAATGCTTGACGCTGGGTCAGCAGGTTGATGTTATAGGGATATTTCACCTTGTTAAATATCGCAATAATTTCCTTTGACGCGAAAGCCATGCCCAAGCGGATGGCTGCCGAACCCCAAGCCTTCGACATGGTTTGCAGGATAATAAGATTTGGATGCGTGGGCAGTTCTTGTCGCAATGATAGCTGCTGGGCAAAGTCAATATAGGCCTCGTCGACTACCACGATGCCGTCGAAACCCTCAATAACCTTTAGTATCTCGGCGCGGTCAAGCGAATTGCCTGTGGGATTGTTAGGTGAGCAAAGCCAGATAACCTTAGTATGGTTGTCACAAGCAGCAAGCAATTTCTCTGCTTGAAGCTGGAATAGCTCATCAAGCAGCACCGTGCGATATTCCACATCATTGATGTCTGCACACACTTGATACATACCATAGGTGGGAGCGCAACTTACTACGTTGTCGCGGTTGGGTTCACAGAAAATGCGATAAACCAAGTCTATGGCCTCGTCACTACCGTTGCCTATGAAAATGTTGTCGGTGGGCACACCCTTTACCCTTTCCAGTCTGGCTTTCAGTTCCCGCTGCAAAGGGTCTGGATAGCGGTTAAAAGGTGAGTTGTAGGGATTCTCGTTGGCATCGAGAAAAACGTGAGCCTCCTTGCCCGAATACTCGTCGCGGGCAGATGAGTAAGGGGCCAGACTCCAAATATTCTTGCGGACTAACTGCTCTAAAGTTTTCATGCGGATGATAGAAGTTATGAGTGAGGGATGATAAGTCTAATGGGAAAGACTGTTGATGCGGACTGTCATAGCGTTCTTGTGAGCATCCAGTTCCTCAGCTTCGGCCATCAGCTCTACGGCGTGGCCAATGTGTCGGATGCCGTCCTCCGTTAAATGCTGGAAAGTAATCTTGCGACAAAATGAGTCGAGATTAACACCGCTGTACGAAACTGCGTAACCATGCGTTGGCAATGTATGGTTAGTACCGCTGGCGTAATCACCAGCACTCTCGCAGGCGTAAGGGCCTAAGAATACGCTACCAGCATTGACAATCTGCTCGGCCATCTGCTCGTAGTCACGTGTTTGTATGATAAGGTGCTCGGGAGCATAGACGTTCGCAAGGTCTATCATTTCTTTGGCTGTCCTGACCAGCACATAGCGGCTATGTTCGAGTGAGGCCTGTGCCATTTCTCTTCTGTTCAGCAAGGCCAGTTGGCGCTCTACTTCTGTCTGCACCTCGCGAAGTTTGTCTTCCGAGTTGGTGATAAACAGCACTTGTGAGTCGCGTCCGTGTTCGGCCTGCGACAAAAGGTCGGCAGCCACAAACTCGGCACAAGCTGTCTCGTCTGCCAATACACAAACCTCGCTGGGGCCAGCTGGCATATCAATGGCCACCTCGCTGAGGCTCACCTGTTGCTTGGCAGCCATCACGTATTGGTTGCCAGGACCAAATATTTTGTAGACTTTTGGCACGCTTTCCGTTCCGTAAGCCATAGCACCGATAGCTTGCACGCCACCTATTTTAAATATCTTATGTACGCCAGCTATGCGGGCTGCTACTAAGATTGCTGGATGAACCTTACCCTCGTGGTTGGGAGGTGTGCACAGTACGATTTCTTTGCAACCGGCAATTTTGGCAGGTGTGGCCAGCATGAGAACGGTAGAAAAGAGTGGGGCGGTGCCCCCAGGAATGTAAAGACCCACGCGCTCAATAGCCACGCTCTTTTGCCAGCAGGTAACGCCTTCTTGGGTTTTGATGGGCTGCCCAACGAATTGTTGGCTGGCATGGAACACCTTTATATTATGGTGGGCCAGGATAATGGCATCGCGTAACTCACTAGTGACCTGTCGTTCTGCCTCGTCTATCTCTTGTTCGGTGACGGCTAATTCGTTGAGTACAGCCTTGTCAAACTTCAGTTCGTAGTCGCGTACGGCAGCATCGCCTCGCTGTTTCACATCGTGAAGTACCGTACTGACTGTCTCATTCAACTTTGTGAGGTTCAGTCGCGGACGCTCTACGATGTCCTGCCACTCGTTTATCTCTGGATACCTGTAAATTTTCATTGTTGTTACTTCTGTTTCTCTCTCTTTCCCACGCTTTTAGAAATGGACTATAGAATCATTTTTTCAATCGGTGTGACGAGAATACCTTGCGCGCCCATCTCCTTTAACTTACCGATAATCTCCCAGAAACGTTTCTGATCAAGTACCGTGTGAACAGAACACCAATCATCGTCTGCCAACGGGATAATAGTAGGACTTTTGAGACCAGGCAACACACGGATAATCTCTTGTAGGCGGGCTTTCGGAACATTCATGCGGACATATTTCTTGTCCTCAGCATCTTTGACGGCCTTAAAACGGAAAAGCATCTGCTCCAAGATGCTACGTTTCTCCTGCGACATGCCTTTGTGGCCGATAAGCAATGCTTCGCTCTGCATCACAACCTCTACCTCGCGCAGATTGTTACTAACTAACGTAGAACCACTGCTAACGATGTCGAAAATGCCGTCGGCCAGCCCTATGCCTGGACTAATCTCTACACTACCCGTGATGACGTGTACCTCTGCCTTAATATTGTTCTTCTCAAGGAAAGCCTGTAAGATATGAGGATAGGAGGTTGCAATTTTCTTGCCATTGAACCACGCCACTCCTTGATAGTTTATATCTTTTGGAATGGCCAATGACAAGCGGCACTTGCTGAAACCAAGACGGGATATAATTTCAGCGTCTTCGCCGCGTTCAACAAACTCGTTCTCGCCCACTACGCCGATGTCAGCTACGCCAGAGGCTACCGATTGGGGAATATCATCGTCGCGCAGGTAGAGCACCTCCAATGGGAAATTACTCGATTGTACGAGTAATGTGCGTCGGCCAGAACTAATCTTAATATCTGCCTCTGTCAACAAGTTCATGGTGTCGTCAAACAGACGACCTTTCGATTGTATTGCGATTCTTAACATACTGTTTTCTTTCTCAATTAGCTTGCAAATTTACGCATTTCTTATGATATTTGCAAGAAAATGCTTATTTTTGCAGGCAATTAGCAATTAAATGGATGCAAAAGGGTATATATATACAAGTTTTCTTCCTTGTCCTGCTGCTGACTGCTTGTGGTCAAAAGAAGCAGGATGTTGTTGTGGCACCTTGGGGCGAGATAACTGATACCATACCCACCGATGATGGTTTCGACTTGAACGAGATACAACGGAGTGGCGAATTGATTGCACTAACGCTGACGGGGCCAGAAACATATTACGATTATAGGGGACGACATTTAGGAACGCAATACTTGTTGGCACAGCGCTTTGCTAATAAGTTAGGGGTGAGCTTGCGCATGGAAGTCTGTCGCGATTCATCCGAGATGCTTAGTCGGCTGGAGGCTGGAGAGGCGGACCTTTGTCTTTTTCCACCGACCTCTGATTCTTTGCTCTCAAAATCAACCCCTTTGCCTTCTAAGCCAGACACTTCCTGTTTACCTTCTGGTTGGTTGATAGACAAGGAAAAGAGCGACTTGAAGCAGGAACTGCTGTCTTGGTATAACCCTCGGATGCTGACAGAGGTGAAGAAAGAGGAAGATTACTTTCTGTCGTCCCGTTCTGTGCAGCGTCATGTCTATGCTCCGATGTTGAACAGACAGGGAGGTGTTATCTCTCATTACGATGCGTTGTTCCAGCGTCATGCCGCTCGCATCCGTTGGGACTGGCGGCTGTTAGCTGCCCAATGCTATCAAGAGTCGACTTTTGACCCGCAGGCTAAGTCGTGGGCAGGGGCTTGTGGACTGATGCAGATTATGCCTTCGACAGCTGACTATTTGGGGTTGCCACGTAGTGAGATATTCTTGCCAGAACAGAATATAGCTGCTGCTGTGCGCTATATTGCAGAGTTGGACCAAGCATTTTCCGATGTGCAAGACCGTATGGAGCGTATTCGTTTCGTTTTGGCAGCCTATAATGGTGGCGGATTTCATATTCGCGATGCTATGGCGCTGGCTAAAAAACACGGTCGTAACCCCTATCGCTGGCGCGAAGTCGAGTCATTTGTGTTAGGCCTGCAACGAGCTGAATACTACAATGACCCTGTAGTAAGAAACGGTTATATGCGCGGTTCTGAAACAGTGGATTATGTACGACGCATCCAAGAGCGTTGGAACGGCTATCGAGGCATGAAGAACGTACATGCTGTAGCCTCGGGACCCTCGGGTGTTCCCCAAAAAGCAAAGCGTGAGCGCAAGAAGTATCAGATTAGTGATAACTGATACAACACACTATGAACATTCGGTTGAGGGCTCTCCTGCTTGAAAAAAACAAAAAGATTTGGCTTTTTGCTCGCTTATTCGTACCTTTGCACCTTAGATATGAAAGAAATAACAATCAATGATGCTACGTTGCGACAAGCAGCAAGTGAGGGTATGGATGCCTTTGTAGGTGCTTTCGTGACAGCCATCAAGGGGGCCATTGGTGGCGAACTGACGCCAGAGACGTTGCAAGAACTGAACACTGACCAGATAACGCTACTGGCATGGGAGGCGCTACATCAAGAGGTAATGGACGGAGGATTCATACAACTGATACACAATGGCTATGGTCCTTTTATTTTTAAGAACCCTTTTGCCAAAGTGCTCAAGCAAGTATGGAACATGAAGGAATTGGGAAAGTTAGTCTATGATGCCCGTACGCTTTATAACAAGTACCATGAACAGATAGAGTGTGACTGCACAGACGATGAGTTTATGGCTTTATTTGAACAATTCCCCGAGTTTGACGATATGGACGATAAGTTTGTAGAGTGCGAAGAAGAGTGGACGGAACAGATAGCGCGCTACATAGACGAGAATATTGAGAAATTTGCCGTGATTAAATGAATAAGGAAGAAGAACTAATCAGGAAAAAGAGTCCTGTCAACATACGCAACCGCAAAGCCTCGTTTGAGTATTTTTTCATCGAAACCTTTACGGCGGGCATCGTCTTGACTGGTACGGAGATAAAGAGCATCCGACTTGGCAAGGCAAGTCTTGTTGATACCTATTGTACCATCCAGAACGGCGAGATATGGGTGAAGGGGATGAACGTGTCGCCCTATTTCTATGGCTCATACAACAATCATGAGTTAAAGCGAGACCGCAAATTATTGCTTACCAAACGCGAGATACGAAAATTGGCTTCTGCTACAAAGCAAACGGGCTATACCATTGTGCCGCTATTGGTGTTTATCGACCCCAAAGGCCGTGCCAAAATGGACATTGCCTTGTGTAAGGGTAAGAAAGAGTTTGACAAACGCCAGACACTGAAAGAGAAAGAAGACCGCCGTGAAATGGATAGGGCAATAAAAAACTACAAATAACGACACAAATAACGTTATTGATATTAAGGACATAGTAAATCAATGGATAAAATAAAAACCGTATTGTTTGACTTTGGTGGTGTCATCGTAACACTTGACCCGCAACAAGCTGTGAACCGCTTTAAGGAACTTGGCTTGAAGGATGCCGAGCAACGATTAGACTCCTATACGCAGAGTGGTATCTTTGGTGATTTGGAGCATGGACTGATTACTGCTGAGGATTTTCGTCGGGAGTTTAGTCTATTGGTGGGTTGTGAGGTGAGTCACGAGGAGTGCGCCTATGCTTGGCAAGGCTACGCCTCAGAGGTTCCGCAACGTAATTTGGATGCCTTGAAGTTGTTGCGACAGCAGGGCTATCGGGTGCTATTGCTGTCAAACACTAACTCCTACATGATGGAGTGGGCGGATAGTAGCGACTTTGATGGGCAAGGGAATCCCGTGTCTTCCTATTTCGACTATTGTTATTTGAGTTTCCAAATGAAGATGATGAAGCCCTCGGAGGAGATATTTCGCGAGGTGCTGCGACTTGAGAATACTCCTGCATCGGAAGTGTTATTCGTTGACGACGGCCCTCGTAATGTGGCTACTGCCAGCCAAGTGGGTATGCGTACCTTTCAGCCTGTCAACGGCGAGGATTGGACAGATGCTATCTATCAAATCTTAAAAGGATAATGAACTAAGGAATAAGAAAAGCATGGAGACGAAATATCAACGATGTGGACGATGGGTGTTGTTTTTGACACTGCTCGTTATAAATAGCACATTCTTTATGAAATCAGCAAGCGCCCAACAAAAGCGCGAGTTTCGGGGTGCTTGGATACAATGTGTCAACGGACAGTTTCGCGGCATTGGCACGGAAGTGATGCAGAAGACGTTGCGCTATCAGCTGGATGAATTGCAGAAGGATGGCTGTAATGCCATCATCTTTCAAGTGCGCCCAGAGTGTGATGCCCTCTACGAGAGCAAGCTGGAACCCTGGAGTTATTATTTGACGGGTGAGCAGGGACGAGCTCCGCAGCCCTATTGGGACCCTCTGCAATGGATGGTTGCCGAGTGCCATAGGCGCGGCATGGAATTGCATGCGTGGATTAACCCTTATCGTGCTAAGACAAAGACACCCCATGCGTCTGCTGCCAATCACGTCGTCCGCCAGCACCCAGAGCGTTGTTTTCAGTATGATGGACTAACGCTGTTGAATCCTGCTTTGAGTGAGAACCGCGACTATATCTGCGAGGTAGTCAAAGATATTGTGGAACGTTACGATGTTGATGGACTGCACATTGACGACTATTTCTATCCCTATCCTGTGGCAGGGGTCACCATCCCAGATGATGTTTATTATCAGGTTCGAGACAATCGCTCACTAAGTATAGGCGACTGGCGGCGCGATAACGTCAACCAGTTTGTACGCCAGCTTTCTGAAACCATTCACCAAACGAAGCCCTGGGTGAAGTTTGGGGTGTCGCCTTTCGGTATTTATCGCAATCAGAGGAACGACCCTAACGGTAGCCGCACTAACGGCTTGCAGAATTATGACGACCTTTATGCCGACATTTTGCTGTGGGTCAACGAGGGGTGGATAGACTACTGTGTACCCCAGTTGTATTGGGAGATTGGCAATAAGGCCGCTGATTACGACGAACTGATACGCTGGTGGAACAGAAACTGCTCGCGCGTACCTTTATATATAGGGGAGGATATAGAGCGAACGGTGAAACATCCAGACCGCCAGAATCCGCAGCAGCATCAGCTCTCCGCTAAGATGGCACTGCATAAACAGATGGAGAACGTAAAGGGAACAGTCTTGTGGTATGCTAAAACCGCAGTGGATAACGTAGGCCATTACGGCACATCATTGCGCAATAACTATTGGCGCACGCCAGCTCTGCAACCCTTGATGCCGCATATAGACAAAAAGGCTCCAAATAAGGTGCGCAAGATGAAAGTGATGGATGTTGACGGACAGAAGGTGCTCTTTTGGACGGAGCCGAAGGCTAAACGTTGGGGCGATATTGCTTCACGCTATGTAGTCTATCGTTTCGACAAAGGAGAAAAGGTCAATATTGACGTCCCCTCGCATATTGTTGCCGTTACAGCGCAACCTTACTACGACTTGCCCAAGACTGATGGTAAGAGCCAGCAGGTGTATGTCGTCACGGCTCTTGACCGTATGCAGAATGAGAGTAAGGCTGTGAAGAAGAAAATAAAATAAGTTCCAGTGCTATGTTTAACGTAAAACGCTTGATGTGTAACCCGTTGCAGGAGAACTGCTACGTGGTGAGCGATGATACAAGGGAGTGTGTCATCATTGATTGTGGTGCTTATTATGACGAGGAGTTCTCTGCCCTTGATACTTATATCCGTGAGCAACAGCTCACTCCTGTCCATCTATTAGCAACGCATGGCCATTTGGACCACAACTTTGGCAATGCCTATGTTTATCGGCAGTATGGGCTGAAAGTGGAAATCTGTGCTGGCGACCAGCAGTTAGTAGAGCATCTGCCTCAACAGGCCAGTGCACTACTCGGCTTACAAATTACTGAAGAACAACCGCCCGTAGGTCGTCTTCTGAATGATGGTGACAACATCACATTTGGCCATCATACGCTGAAAGTATTGTGCACCCCAGGTCATAGTCACGGCTCTTGCTTGTTTTATTGTGCTGAGGAGCGAACCGCCTTCACTGGCGACACCTTGTTTCGTATGAGTATTGGACGTACTGACTTTGCTGAAGGCAGTTGGTCAGAAATGGAGGCCTCCCTCCGTAACGTCGTGGCTGCATTGCCTTCTGAGACGGTTATACTTTCCGGACATGGTCCCCAGACTACCATCGCCGATGAGTTGCAGTACAATCCTTATTTGCGCAGCTAAATCTGGAGATGAAAGAGATAGATCCTCATGAGACGACAAGGGCATACGCATTTGAGATGTGGATGAACGCACCTATGCCGATGGTTACGTTATTTAAGACGTTGAATGTGTCGCGATTGTTAAGGATTAGCAAGAAGAAAGGGATGAAGTTCAATATGCTGTTGTGCTGGTGTATTGGAAAGGCGGCATGTCAAGTCAAGGAGTTCTACGTGCTGCCTGTAGGTCAAAAACTTATTCAATATGATAAGATAGCAGTAAATACCATTGTTGCCAACAAAATGGGGGAGGTGAGTTCGTGTGATATTCCTTATTGTGATAATCTGTGGAGGTTTAATGAGAGTTATCTAAAGTATACGGAGCAAGTAAGAGAAAGTGGTGTAAACCACGACCTGGCAGATTATATGGTTATTGGAACTTCTGCATTGGCGCAATATGAAATAGATGGAGCGGTGGGAATGTATAGCGGCGTTTTCAATAATCCGTTCATAATCTGGGGACGATACAAACGCCACTTGCTAAAAACCACGCTCACCGTGTCTTTCCAATTTCACCATACACAGATGGATGGAGCCCATGCTGCCCGTTTCTTGGATATTGTTCAGCGAGAAATAAATATGTTGCAATGATGCGCCATCCTTTCTATGTTGGTGTCTCTTTGCTATCTGGTTCAAGCGGCTGTAACAAAATATGATTGTTTCAAGTCTGCAATGCAGACGAGAATGGGCCTCGTTGCCTTTGAGGATAGGCCTCACGGGTCGTGTGAATAGGGCTCAACAAGGACGTAGATAGGCCTCGTCAAGGGAAACAAAGGTGCTTGTTAAAACAGTTTGAGAATCAAGTGTTTATAAAAGCGCTAATTTGTCGCTAACAAAGTGTCGTTTCATCGTCGATAAAATGCCGCTTCGTTGGCGGCGAAAATACGATTTGTTAGGTACGAGCCTATGGTTTGCTGAAAGAGTTCCTAAATGTGTGAGAAATGTGGGGAGTTGTTTGGATAAATGATGGGTGTTACTCAGATAAGTGTAAGGAATTACTAAAACAAGTGTGGGGGATTACAGAGGTAGGTAGATGACGTGTTTTTCGTGGAACCACTCCTCGGAGAACCACTGACTG
Organism: Prevotella sp.; assembly: GCA_022511045.1. GTDB lineage: Bacteria > Bacteroidota > Bacteroidia > Bacteroidales > Bacteroidaceae > Prevotella. The sequence goes on along the minus strand of JAFLSF010000023.1, from coordinate 13,728 downwards.
AGGTGGGCCGTTTCTGCGATTTTGCGGAAGGGCTGAAGCTCGCCTTCCACGTTTCCGCCCTTGAGGCAGAGGATGCCGTTGGGCAAGGCATTGCGGCTCTCACGACGGATGTTCTTGCGAACTATCTTCACAAGGTCTGGCAGGGGCATGACGGCACGGCTGACAATGAAGTCGTAGCGTCCTTTTTCGTCCTCACCGCGCAGGTGCTCGGGTTGGCAATTGTTGAGGTTGATGGCATTGCACACTTCTTGTGCCACGCGAATTTTCTTGCCCGTGCCGTCAATGAGCTTGAACTGGCAGTCGGGAAAGAGGATGGCGAGGGGGATGCCTGGAAAGCCGCCGCCTGTGCCGAAGTCGAGGATGGTGGTGCCTGGGCGAAAGTTTACCATGCGGGCAATGGCCATCGAGTGTAACACGTGGTGCTCGTAGAGATTGTCAATGTCCTTGCGTGAAATGACGTTGATTTTAGCGTTCCAGTCGCGATATAAAGCGTCGAGCGCAGTTATTTGTTGCTGCTGCTCGACGCTTAAATTTGGGAAATATTTCAGAATGATGTCTATCATATCCGTTGTGGCCTTATCCGTTCATGCTGATGAGGAATTCTTCGTTGGACTTGGTGTGTACCAGACGGTCACGGATGGTACTCATGGCCTCGATGGGGTTCATTTCGGCAATGAACTTACGGATAATCCACATGCGGTTCAGCGTGGTCTGGTCTTGCAGCAAGTCGTCGCGACGTGTGCTGGAAAGTACCAGATTGACGGAAGGATAGATGCGCTTGTTGGCCAGCATACGGTCGAGTTGCAACTCGGAGTTGCCTGTGCCCTTGAACTCCTCGAAGATGACCTCGTCCATCTTGGAACCAGTGTCCGTCAGAGCAGTAGCAATGATGGTCAGCGAGCCTCCGCCTTCAATGTTACGGGCGGCACCGAAGAAGCGCTTGGGTTTCTGTAGGGCGTTGGCGTCGACACCGCCAGTGAGCACCTTGCCAGAGGCGGGGCTGACAGTGTTGTAGGCACGAGCCAGACGGGTGATGCTATCGAGGAAAATGACTACGTCGTGTCCGCACTCTACCATGCGCTTGGCCTTCTCCAGCACAATGCCGGCAATCTTGACGTGACGGTCGGCAGGCTCGTCGAAGGTTGAGGCAATGACCTCGGCATTGACGGTGCGGGCCATGTCCGTTACCTCCTCGGGGCGCTCGTCAATGAGCAACATCATGATGTAAGCCTCTGGATGGTTGGCGGCAATGGCGTTGGCTATATCTTTCATTAAAAGAGTTTTACCAGTCTTGGGTTGAGCCACAATGAGCGCACGCTGCCCCTTTCCGATGGGTGAGAAGAGGTCGACTATACGCACGGAAGGATTAGTTGTGGCAGGGTCATTACAAAGGGTGAACTTCTCCTCGGGGAATAGTGGTGTGAGGTGCTCGAACGAAACGCGGTCGCGTACCTCCTGAGGCAGACGGCCGTTGATAGTCTTTACCTCACTCAGTGCAAAGTATTTTTCGTTGTCGTGGGGCGGACGAACGGTGCAGTCCACCACGTCTCCTGTCTTCAGGCTCCAGCGCTTAATTTGCTGGGACGATACGTAGATGTCATCTGGAGAAGACAGGTAGTTGTAGTCTGAAGAACGCAGGAAACCGTAGCCGTCCTGCATAATTTCCAACACACCATTGCCCGTAATCAAGTTCCCAAAGTCGAAACGCTCGATTTGTGGGTGGTTGTTGGCAATTGGTTGCCTCTCTTCGAAAGACTCTTGGGGCATCTGTTGAACAATGGGACGGTCGAAAATGTCAAGGGTAGGGATGGCAGCCTGGTCCTCGATGGGTAGGTCGATAATAGGAATGAAGTCAGTGCCGTCGCCCGGGTCTCCGTCCCAGATGCCCTCTGGGTTAGGCTCGGCCTCTGCGGCAACCTCTTGATTATGCTTTGCCATCTTTTCCTGCAATTGGCTGATAAGGTTCTCATCAATAGGCTCCTGCTGATTGCCGTCGTCCTGTGTCTCTTCGGGGATGGTCTCCGACTGCTCGGTCTCAGCTTGTAGGGCAGCTTGTGCGGCGGCAATCTCCTCCAGTTCTTTCTTAGATTTACGGCCGCGTTTCTTGGGCGCAGGCTTTTCTGTGTCTGAAGTTTCTTCGGCAGGCTGCTCCGCAGAATCAGCCTCGACAACATTCTCTTGCTCCTTGCTTTTGGCTTCAGCTTCTGCGGCCTCCTGCTCGGCAAAAAGGGAATCAATCGTAGGCTTTTTGCTGGTCGTCTTCTTCTGTGCCTTTGTGTCCAGATTCTCGCCGTCCGAACCATTGACGGTATATACCTTGTTATCGTTCTTAGCTATGCGAGCACGCTTGCGTTTAGGGGTTGGCAAACCAGCGGCAGAGTTTTCGGCAGCCTTGTCGAGAATGGCATATATGACTGTTTCCAGTTCGTCGTTTTGTGAAACTTTAATGCCTAATTCGCTGGCTATCTCCATTAGTTCGGGGATAGGAAGCTGTTCTAATTCTTCTTTCGTGTACATATTTATATACAATAATACGTTATAACTTCAAATATTGTGGATTGTATATGATTGGAATCAAGTGCTTCGCGAATGGAAACACGTAGTTTCAGAAATCGCATGCAAAGGTACAGAATAATTTTGAAACGTCCAAATAATTTTTTGAAATAATATTTTCCCTCTGAGAGAGCAACGAAAGAAAAATGATTATTCTCTTGGTTTTTCAATTGCTTTGCACTATCTTTGCAAACGATTATGGCTCAAGCAGCAGTAACATACGACACTGTGATGGCGGCTCTCAGAGAGCGTCAGTTTCAACCTGTCTACTATCTGATGGGTGAGGAGCCGTATTACATTGATAAAATCAGCGATTGGATAGCAGAGAACGCTCTGCAACCTGAGGAGCGGGACTTTAATCAGACGATTCTTTTCGGCTCTGATGTTAATGCATCACAGGTTGTAGATGCCGCTAAACGCTATCCTATGATGGCCGAACGGCAGGTGATAATTGTCAAGGAGGCGCAGAATATTAAGAATACAGAGCCACTGGAGAGGTATTTTCGCCAGCCCATGCCGTCGACTATTCTTGTCATGTGCCACAAAAACGGCAAGATTGACGGTCGAAAACAAGCTTATGTAAAGGCTATCCGTGAGGCCGGCGTGTTGTTTGAGAGCAAAAAACTGAACGAACGTGACCTGTCAGGATTCATAGAACGCTACTTGAAAACTCGCGAGGCATCCATAGATCCGAAGTCGACACAAATGATAGCCGACTCCATTGGGACAGATCTAAGTCGACTGACAGGAGAACTGGACAAGGTGCTACTTTCTCTGCCAGAACAGAATAGACGGGTGACGCCCCAAGTGGTGGAGGACCAAATAGGGGTGAGTAAGGATTATAATGCTTTTGAGTTACGCGATGCGATTATCAATCGCAATGTGTTAAAGGCAAATCAGATTATTAAGTATTTTGATGAGAATCCAAAGGCTGGAGGACTCTACGCCTTGTTGCCTCTTTTGTTTAATTATTTTCAAAACTTAATGATTTCCTATTATTGTCCGCAAAAGGATAGTCAAGAGGCGTTGGCACAATGGCTCGACATGAGAACACCTTGGGCCGCTCGTGACTACATGACAGGCATGCACAATTATTCTGCCATGAAAGTGATGCAGATTATCTCGAAGATGCGAGAGACGGATGCCAAGAGTAAAGGACTAGATAACCCGAATACTCCAGCAGGGGAGTTGATGAAAGAACTATTGTTCTTCATTTTGCATTGAAAACATCAAGGTCTACCTGTTAAGTTATAAGGTAGGAATGTAGATGAAAATAGCCTGAATTTTTGATATTTTAATCTATTTTAAGGACGAAAAAGTTTTACTTTCCTCGTGTTTTTGTCCCTTTCTCACTCTTTTTAGTACACTTATTTTTCTAGAACGCGAGTTTTTCCTGACAAGAAAAAATAGGTTCAAATGCTGATGTACAAAGCGATTTCGCCGAATAATAACCCTTTATATTTTGCTCATTTCTATTTTTCCATCCAATAGTGCAGAAAACACAGAAAAATGGGAAAAATGAGTCTAAAAAATCGAGAGAATTTTGATTTAGCCAATTTTAAGATATGATATTCTGAATTTAGAAACCTAAAAACAAACACAAAAGCAGGACAATTTTGATGTGTAGAAGGAAATTTGGAGTTTACAAAATAAAACCAATACGTCTTTATGTATATTTACAAAATAGAACCAGTCAATTTAGAATAATAAATTAAAGTATATGCATGTTTTAGTATTAGTATGTATAACTATAATAATCAGTAAATTATGTTTATTTGTTCAGCCTGTATTATAAGTACTTTATGCCATTTTGCCTCTTAGTTTGCATATCTGCTATTTTAGGTGCTATTTATGTCTATTTTATTATATTAAGAACCAGATAATTATTAAAATCCGTTGTTATAAGACTTAGTCAAAGTTTACTCAAGCATATTTGTGTTTGTAATTGTAAATGGTATTAAGCCATTTCTGTTGTTATATATTTGTAATATTGAATTTGAAATCTATAATTTAATTTTTAAAATACCTTTCAGATTTCTTGCGTATGTCCGAAAAATGGTTTACCTTTGTAAAGTTAAATAAAAATGGCAAATTTTCCTCTATTTTTAAGCACATGGAAACGAAAGACAGAATTAAGAGCATCATGGAGGATCAGAAAATGACGCAACAAGAGTTTGCAAATTTCCTTCAGCAAGCCCCCGCCACTCTCTCAAGCATTTTTACAGGACGTACTCGACCTACTCTGAATGTTGTAGATGCTATCAAAGCGAAAATCCCTGACATTAACATAGAGTGGCTATTATATGGAGTAGGTGACAAATATATTTCCTCCCCCAACCTTTTTGACGATGAAAATCCGTCTTCATCTAGCATAGGTCAAGAGCCCATGATTCCATTTGAGACATCCACCTCTACGGAGCAAAGCGGACACAAAACAAATCACAGGGACAAACATGCTGAGCCCGGAATGGGGCATGTGTCTATTCCTGTGAATCAATCTATACCTCAGAAAGAACCACGTCGTGTGACAGAAATCCGTGTCTATTATGACGACCAGACTTTTGAGACGTTTGTTCCTGCTAAAAAGTAAAATTATTTCTTACTTTCAAATTCCAGGGGCTTACCTTGTTTTAGTGTTTCCACGAATTCACTGATTTTGCGTAGTTCGCGTGTAATACGAATGTTTTGCGGACAGTGCGGCTCGCACTGGCCACAACCAATGCAGTGGTCGGCTTGTCGCATACGAGGTACTGCACGGTCCAAACCAATAAGATAATTGCGGCGCAAACGGGCATACTCTTTGTTCATGTTTGGACGAGGCAGTGTGCCTTCATTTTTACATTTATTATAATGTACAAAGATGGCTGGAATGTCTATGCCGTAGGGACAAGGCATGCAATATTTACAATCATTGCAAGGTATGTTCTCCAGTCCAACAATACGTTCGGCTACGCTTTGGTGCAAATAATCCCGCTCTTCATCCGTCAGGGGAACCAGCGGACAATACGAAAGCAGGTTGTCTTTTAGATGCTCCATATATGTCATACCAGAAAGTACGGTAAGCACACCCTCTGGAGTCCCTGCATAGCGGAAAGCCCACGAAGCAACAGATCGCTCTGGGTCACGTTGTTTCAATTCATTAACTAAATATTGTGGCAGATTAGCTAATCGGCCTCCTAAAAGAGGCTCCATAATGACAGAGGGAATGCCGCGCTTTTGTAATTCGTTGTACAGGTAAACCGCATCGGTGTTGCGGCTGTTGATTTCGTCAGCGTAATCCCAGTCTAAATAGTTCAATTCTATCTGGACGAAATCCCATTTGTATTTGTCATGCATGGACAACAACCAGTCGAATACGGCAATGTCTCCATGATAGGAGAATCCCAAGTTGCGGATACGCCCAGCCTTGCGCTCCTCAACCAAATAGTCCAGCATACCATTATCAATATAGCGGGTATTAAAGGCTTCCATACCACCGCCACCAATAGAGTGTAACAGATAGTAGTCAATGTAATCTACTTGCAGATTCTTCATCGAATTATGATACATTTCAATACTTGCCTCACGGCTTTGCGTGGCAGGATTGAAATTGGATAGTTTGGTGGCAACAAAGTATTCAGACCGTTTATGACGGCTCAGAGCAATACCTGTACAAGTTTCTGACTTTCCTTGACAGTAGACAGGACTGGTGTCGAAATAGTTGACACCATGCTCAATAGCGTAATCTACTTGGCGATTTATCATCTCTTGATCGTAGTCGTCCTTGTTCTCTGTTAGTGATGGCAGGCGCATCATGCCAAATCCCAGCAATGATACTTTGTCACCAGTAGTAGGGTTGGTGCGATAAGTCATCTTACCAATGGGTGGTTCTATCTGTTGTTTGTATTCCTCGACAGCCTTTGATTCCGTCTTAGACTTACAGCCAGTCATAACTGCTGCTGTAGTAACAGCACCCCCTCCGAATATCTTTAAGAACGAACGGCGTGATATATTCTTCTTTTCCATGCTTGATTGTCAATTATGAATGGTCAATTATCAATTAGTTCTCGTGGTGCATCTCGTGTCCTTCCACATAAATCGCCGAGAAAGGACGTGCTGGGCAAAGATACTCACAGGCACCACATCCAATACAGCGGGTTTCGTTAATAGCAGGAACGGCTGGGGACTCCTCATCATTAGGGGCAGAGGGTACCATCTCAATGGCACCAGTAGGACAATGGCGGGCGCAATTTCCGCACGTTACACCGTCTGTCAACGGTATGCAGTTCTTTTTAATCCACACGGCATGACCTATCTGTGTTGAGATTTTATCCTCTGGTGTAATGGGCTGTATGGCACCTGTTGGGCAAACTTCCGAGCAACGGTTACATTCTGGACGACAGTACCCTCGTTCATAAGACATAATAGGTTGCATCAGATGTAGCAGGTTGTCAGAAGGACGCAATACTTGATTGGGGCATTGTGAGACGCAGAGCTGACAGCCTGTGCAGCGTTTTGCCATATTCTGTGCAGACAGCGCCCCTGGAGGTATCAGTGGTGTCTGTCGCTTGGGAGCTACTTTATCTTCAATCTCTGCCAGTCCACCGTCCATCATTTTATCCTTTTGTTGTGCCAATGCAGCAGTAGTTAGCAAAGCTGATGAGAGCAGGAAGGAGCGACGACTATCGCTGGAAGGATTCGATTGACTGGGATTTACAGCCTTTCCAGATTTGCCAGAAACTTTCACAAACTTCAGTGCCCCGTACTTGCAGGATGCTATACAATTACCACACACTACACAGCGACTATAGTCTACTGTATGTGTTTTATAGTTAATGCATGAAGATTTACAGTTTTTAGTACACATCGAACAGTTCTTACATTTGCTTTTGTCAAACTGAATTTTTAGCCACGAGAAGCGACTCAAAAGCGCTAGCAATGTTCCTACGGGACAGATAGTATTACAGTAAGTGCGCCCATTACGCCACGCTAATATTGCTAATACCAATAAAGTAATGATTGCAATAACGAGCGAAGGCAGGGCTCGCATCCAAATGTCAGTATGGTAAAAAGCGTAGCTATCATAGTACGCAGCAATAGAGGCTAACATGTTGTTCCCAGCCATCCAAAGGGGTTGTAACAGATTGGTGGCAATACAGCCGAAAGCTGAATAAGGGGCTAAAAGCTGGACAATGCTGGCAATGCCTAAGAACCAACACCCAATGGCCAAAACCATGACTCCATAGCGTAGCCATGATAAGGCTTTAGAGTAGGTGTATCGGTTTTTCTTAGCTTTCTTTCCCAGCCATCCGAAAATGTCTTGTAACACTCCTAATGGACAAATGACAGAACAATAAATGCGCCCGAATAGGAGTGTCAGTACTACCAAAACGCCAATAATTCCTACATTTAGTGCCAATAGTGCCTCTAAAAATTGTAGCCTAGGCATCCAACCTACCCAGTGGTACATCGTTCCTGTAAAATCCAGAAACAGCAACGTGAGGCCTATAAACATCACTGTAGCCAGTATAATTCTGATTCTTCTTAACATATTATATTTATTTCTTATTGTAAATTTCGTTTCAAATTCTCACTTCGGCCCATATATCGCACAATTATGATGCTTATTTCATACAATAGGTAGATAGGCATTGCCACGACAAACAGTGTAAATACATCTGTAGTCGGCGTGATGATTGCTGCAACAATGAGGATAGCTACTATTGCATGTCTTCTGTATAAACCCATCCATTTGTCTGTAAGCAGTCCAAGTTTTGCCATTAGTGCACAGACCACAGGCAATTCAAACACCACTCCCATCACCAGGCTCATACCCAGTAGTGTGTCAATGTACGATTGTAATGTCAGCATGTTTGACACGTCTGGACTTACTTGATAGGTGCCTAAAAAATGAACCGTCAGTGGGAATACTATGAAATAGTTGGCCAACGTCCCCATAAGGAACATCATATAAGCCGCTCCCACAATTCTCACAGCACAATGTCGCTCGTTTTGGTAAAGTCCTGGCGATACAAAGCGAAACAACTCATACAGGATATATGGTGATGCTATCAATAATCCAGCATATACTGCCGTCCGCATGTGAATCATAAATTGTTCTGTCAGTCCTGTGTTCATTAGGTGCAAACTGAACGTTTCAACATTCATTAACCTATAGGTTACAAAATCGCTGCTACGCGGTGCCAGCACAATGGCAAACAGTTCTTCCTTTAGCATGAAAGCCATTACAGCAAATACCATTACGACACAAGCCATTCTGATGAGCGACGAACGCAATACGTCCAAATGGTCCCAGAAAGTCATGCTGACCATTGGTTTCTCACTATCAGTTGTTGGCATTTGCCCCAGAGTCATTGTTGTCTGTTGTCGAGCTCTTGTTCTCCTTTGTTTCAGAATGATTAGTAGAGGTCACGTCGTTTATGCCGTCCTTGAAACTCTTAACGCCCTTTCCCAGTCCATTCATTAGTTCTGGAATCTTCTTGCCGCCAAACAATAGCAGAACGATGAGCGCAATAACAAGAATCTCAGACATTCCGAGTCCCATAAATAAAAGTAGATTCATCTTTTCTTTTGTTTTTATGTTATAAGTTCGACAAAGATAGTAAATAATTACGAGTTATTAGCCACGAATTCATAATTATTTTCTATCTTTGCAAGCAAATAACAACATTTAACGTATGGAGTACGAATTTATTCTACGGATATTCGTTGCAGCCTTGCTGGGTGGCATGATAGGTTTGGAACGTGAATATAGGTCAAAGGAGGCAGGTTTCCGCACCCATTTTTTGGTGGCTTTGGGTTCAGCCTTGTTTATGATAGTATCAGCCTATGGTTTTGGCGATGCTATAACTAATGATTTACAACGCTGGGATGTCTCTCGAGTTGCTGCTCAGGTAGTCAGCGGTATCGGTTTCATAGGTGCAGGTACTATCATATTCCGAAAAAGCGAAAATATGGTTAGCGGACTGACAACTGCCGCAGGTGTGTGGGTAGTAGCCGCTATCGGTTTGGCTTGCGGTGGAGGCTTGTATCTATTAGCTATAGCCAGCACGTTAATGGTGTTGGCAGGTCTGGAAGCCTTCAACTATTTCTTGCATAAGTTTGACAAGAAAGTGAAAAAGTAATCTCCTTTTTGACTTCAGCGCGATAAGAGACTCTCACTTATCGCTTATAATGTAGTGCAGCCCCAATAGCCGTGCAGAACTCTGCATATTTGGGAATATGGAAATGTACACCATAGAATTTCTCCAGCATGGGGTAGATGTCCTTACACTGGGGTAGAAGCGTCAAATTACCTATTAAAACAAAATCCTTGATACCAGAGTTTAATGCAGCCAAAATAGCTGCTGAGCCGATGGTTTGCAATACCATCACAATAATGCCCAGTGCAATATCCTCTTTTGGAGCATCGTATTGTACTTTAGAAAATAGAGAAGCCGTCGCATCCATAGGCAGTCCTGGTAATGGGTGTGTGGAAATGTCGCCTATTAAAAGGTTGATGTGTCGGATGTCACCCTGCATAGCCAGACTTTGTATTTGCTTGTGGTCGCGGGTGTTCAGCATCACTCTGGCCAGCCCTTGCAATGTTCCGCCACCTATACCCAGCCCACCTATGTGACGGATGCTGTCACCTTCACACTGCACAAAGCTTGTTCCTGTACCCATTGATACCACTATTGCCTTGTCCAGTCCGCTTTCAAAGCGGGCTCCCAAACCATCAGCAATAAACTCGTCAACTTTCTGAGTCGGAATCCCATAGACAGGTTCGTCAATATATGCCGAACCTACGCCTGTCACCATTACTTGTTCTACGTCAGCAAGTTGAATTTTGTTGTCGTGCAGATATTTGCCAAAAGCTCCGTAGAGCGATGTCACTTGGTCTGCGGCAGTTATGCGAATAGGCGATACTACTCGTCCCTCACGCAACCCTACTATCTTTGTTGTTGATATGCCTACGTCTATTCCTATTACAATTCCCATAATTGTTTCCTTGATTTGCGTGCAAAGGTAGTGAAAAATAAAAGAATAAAAGAATAAAAGGACAAAAAAGGAGCCATACGTTTATGCACGTATGACTTCCTAATTTTATAATGGGAGAGAAGATTGGTTTATCCAAAAATAAATGTCCGTTCTATCCAGTAATAAAGGATTCCTGCCAGATAGCCCGTAAATGCCACCCATGATATACGCTTCATATACCACCCGAAAGTTATCTTTTCCAATCCCATAACAACCACTCCAGCTGCTGACCCGATAATGAGAATCGAGCCACCTACGCCAGCACAATAGGCTAATAGTTGCCAGAAAATACCATCAACGGCCATGTCGCCTACTGTTTCAACGGGGTACATACCCATGCAACCTGCCACCAGTGGTACATTGTCAACGACAGAAGATAGCACGCCAATGATGCCCGTCACCAGATAGTGATTACCTTGAAATGTCCCATTTAGTCCTTTGCCTAGCAGAGTTAATGCACCAATACTTTCTAAACATGCTACGGCCATCAGAATACCGAGGAAGAATAGGATTGTAGACAAGTCAATACGTGACAGTAAGTTCGATACACGCTTTTGCATAGCTCCCTGCTCCTCCTTGTCTTTCAGGTTGGCATAAAAAACCTCAGTCACTGTCCACAATATGCCTAAAACGAGTAGGATACCCACGAAAGGAGGCAGATGCGTGATAGACTTGAAGATAGGCACAAAGATAAGGCCACCAACCCCTAAAAAGAAGATAGTCTTACGTTGTATAGCCGTCAGTGTATTGGATTGAACCATCTGCGTTGTCTCTGTGCTAAAACTTAGTTCGCCTTTTAGCGATAGGGAGAGTACATAGGTAGGAATAACCATCGAAATGATAGAAGGAAGAAGCATTTCCGAGATAATGCCTGCGGCCGTGATGACACCCTTGTTCCATAACATAATGGTCGTAACATCGCCAATGGGCGAGAAGGCACCACCCGAATTTGCGGCAATGATAACCAGTGAAGCATAAATAATGCGATCCTGCTTGTTGCTTACCAATTTGCGCAAAATCATAATCATGACGATGCTTGTAGTTAAGTTATCCAGAATTGCCGAGAGGAAGAATGTCATAAAGGCAATGCGCCACAGTAGGGCTCGTTTACTGCGGGTCTGCATGATGTTACGCACGAAGTTGAAACCTCCGTTCTGGTCTACCACTTCTACGATGGTCATAGCTCCCATTAAGAAGAATAACGTGGTTGACGTAGAACCCAGATGACCGCCGATGACTTCTCCTACGGTGTTGGCAATATCTTGTCCCAAAGGCATACTGATGTAACTGCCTGGATCCATCATGAACAACGTCCAGCAGACTACCATCATCAAGAGGGCGATAGCGGCCTTATTGACGCGCGTCAAACTTTCAATAGCTATGAAGAAATAGCCGATGCAGAATACTGCGATGATAGTAATAGATAGTGTAGACATAATAATATGCTCTTTTAGAATAACTGCTTGACAGCACGTGCCTCCTCACCCTCGAAACAGAGAATGTTGGTTACGGGTTCGTAGCTCATGCGAGAGAATTGATAAAGTTGTACTGCAACGAAGGCACTGTCTTCCGAAGCACATACCTCAGCCATGTAGTTACCGTTAACGGTAGCTTTGGGACGGAAGTTGCCGATGGTTTTAACCAATGTTGTGCGTGGCGACTCTAAAATATCCTTCAGTTGTTTGCCGTCAGTAGGCGAGAACTCTACGGTCTTTGCATAGATAATACTATTGGTTGGAGTGTAGCTCGCTATGGTGCGCAGGCCAAACAGTGAATTGCTGGCATGTATACGCATATCGTTACAGATGCTTTTCCACATCTTTAATTTCTTGATATTCATTATGTTTTTGTTCTTTCTTTGTTAATACGTTGTATTCCTTTCCCTCCTTTCATCATCGCGGAGATGACACAAGCGTGCTAACAAAGAAGCCGTCTCAGCGCTATAACAAAATAATGGCGCGGAAACGAGGCACCCATTCGGAGCCATACACGGTTCCAATAGGAATGTTGAAACGAATAGCTAACAAAGTGAGACGAAAAATCTTTTGCCCATCTGCCGTAATGACTACCAGGCTTGCCGCCGTAGGTAGGCAATAGTCGGGTAGGGCGAGAAGAACCTACGCGATGGGAAGAACCGCCAGAGCGCACAATGACATTTATCTGACCCTGTGGCTCCTCTGCCACGTTGGGTAACCATCCGTCATCATAAGAAAGCTCCTGCCCCTTGCCGTTTGGCATATAGGGTAGGTCGTGCTGAGCCTGCTGATGTTTCGGGAAAAACACATTAAGGCGTGTGACCCCATCGCTGAGGTCAGCAAGCCCGCACCATAGCAAGGCTATCAAAAGTATGTGTGACAGATACCTGTTCAGCATGTTTCTTCCCTGCTTAATAGCTGCAAAAGTACAAAGAATAGCAACATAAGATGACGCAAAAGCGGTTAAAAATGTTTAAAAGAGTAGGGACGTACGAGGAAATAATGTTATCTTTGCACCATATAAATAATGTTTAATAGAACGTATGTAACAATGAAAAAGATGATTTTAAGTGCCATTATGGCTATGACTTTCGTGTGTTTCACCACCAATGTAAATGCACAAAGCGAGAACACAGAGAAACCCCAGAGCGAGTGTTGCAAGAAAAAGGCTACTGAGGCAAAGGATTGTTGCAAGAAGGCGGCCTCAGAAACAAAGGGTTGCTGTAAGAAAGATGCTGCTGAGGTAAAAGCCTGTTGCAAAAAAGACGGTGCAGGTAAGGCTAAGAACTGCAAAAAGTGTCCAGAGGCTAAGGCTTCTTGTGCTGACAAAAGTGGCAAGGACTGTGCCAATAAGCATAAGTGCAAGAAAAATGACAAAAAGTAATCCAATAAAAGATTTGTATTACCATTAGTGATAAATCAGGGATTCGTCGTTAGCGAGTCCCTGATTTGTCGTTGATGAGGCCTATATTCATTGGTCACGAGGCGGCACCTCGTTGACGTTGAGTATAGGCCTCGTCCCGCAGGTATATTGTTAGCACGTTTTACAAGTAGATGAGTGTTGAGTTTCTTTACGGATATATTAAATGCTGTTTTAAGAGGTATGATACTCTAAAATAGGACTGTAAAGGTGTAATTTTCCTATTTTTACCCCCCCCCCCCGTCAATTTATTTTGTCGTT
>JAFLSF010000022.1 GCA_022511045.1 Prevotella sp. | reverse complement strand
CATTAACACGAGTGTCTGCGCGCTCCTTTAACTCGTAGATTAAGTTCTCGGGCCAAGAAAAAACCCAAAAACCAGGCGCAATATCTATTTTTGGTACAATTGCATCTTTAACTATTTCATATCCATCTTTCACGATTTGAATATTTATAGTATTGTTTTCTAATACTTGTACTTTCTTTTTAAGCCCTTCAATGTTACTGGCCATAGTTGGAACATTGATAGTTGCTGGTGTCGTCATACTGACCAGTTTCCCGTCAACATACACTTTTGCCCCATTGGGAATTGTTTGTACTGTGATAGGTACGGTTTTTTGTTGCGCTTCCAAAGATTTTGTTGAGCCACAGGCCATAAGCAGAATGCTTAATGCCATACTTGCGAAAAAATTACATTTGTTCATAATACATATTTTTAAGTTGTGCAATATTGCCTTTCTTCATACTATGACATCTGCACAACCTTATAGGACAAAAAGAAAGCGCAGCTCTGCCATATTCCTCTCAGGCCTTGCACTGCCTCATACATCCTATGGAGAAATCTACGCTTTATAGACGTATACTCCTTGGATGTATTGCTCTTTTTCTTTGTCGAGGTGCAAGTTCGAGAGGAAAATTGAGCAAATAATAATGTCTGTCGAGTCGATATTTACATCGAAACGACGTTGCAAATGTACGAATAATCGATGTAACAACCAAACATTTACCAGATTATTTTGTTTACGGCACCTCCAAAAGGGGCTTGAGGTGCCGACTTGTCACCCACGAGGATAGGGCTTGCTATTTGTATACGTCGTGTATACAAGTTGTATTTCAGGAGTATACAGGTTGTATATCAGGGGTATACAAACTGTATACACTATAGACACAAAGGGTATACACCTAGTATACAAATAGCGAGGACTATGCGCACTACCAGCGAGAATTAGAAAGACTCGCGGCGTAAAGGGTAGTGGTTGCGGAGATACTCAAAGTGCTGGGGGTTGGTTTTAAGTTGTTCGCTATCTCGCATAGGGTTGTAGAGGTCAAGGGGATTACCTGTGTTGGGATGGTCGTCTGGCAGTGACGGAGGTGTTATCAGTTCTGGATGCTGCAAGTGAAAGTGGCGACAGAGCGCGTCGATAACCATATTGTCGGCATTTACTTTTCCGTCGGCTGAGTAGCCTGCTATGTGGGGCGTGCCGATAAAGACGCGCTGGAGTAGGCGTAAGTCGAGCTGGGGCTCATGCTCCCATACGTCAAGGACGGCGTCGCGTACCTTTCCGTCAGAAAGGGCCGAGAGCAGGGCATCGCCATCAACCACCTCGCCGCGACTGGTATTGATGATAAAAGGCTTGCGAGCCAAACGATGGAAGAACGCAGCATCGGCCATGTGCCACGTAGCGTAAGGACCGCTTTTGGTAAGTGGGACGTGAAAGGTGATGATGTCGGCCTCGCGCTCTATGACTTCCATTGATACAAAGTCGGCACAAGCTAAGGGCGGGTCGCACACTAATATGCGTAGGCCTAAGCGTTCGGCAACGGCCTTAACTTTTGAACCTACATGACCGCAACCCACGATTCCTATGGTGTTGCTTTGCAGGTCGACACCCTTTAGTTGTTGCAGAAGTAACAGCGAACACTCGACATATTGTGCCACAGAGCCAGAGTTGCATCCCGGGCAATTGGTCCACTGAATACCTGCTTGCTGGAGATAGTCGGTGTCAATATGGTCAAAGCCGATAGTGGCGGTAGCAATGAACTGCACTTGACTGCCCTCGAGCAAATGTTCATTGCAGAGAGTACGGGTGCGGACTATCAGGGCATCAGCATCACGAACATGGGACGGACTTATCTCTGCCCCGGGTAGAGCAATCACTTCATCGGCCAAGAGTCGTAGTTTCTCTTGAATATAGGGTATTTTATCGTCGACAACTATCTTCATTGGGGCGCAAAGTTACAAAATATCTTTAAATTATCAATGGTCAATGGCCAATTATCAATTATTTGTTGTAACTTTGCACTCATTAACCATATATAACTAAAAGTTATGTCATTTACTGAAAGTGCCAACCAGATTTTTCGGCAGGCGATATACGACTACCACCAAAAAGACCATATAGACACCCCCGTCAGCAATCCTTACGGGCAGGGAACGATAGAACACAGCCTCTATCTGAAATGTTGGATAGATACGGTGCAGTGGCATCTGGAGGATATTATCCGTAATCCAGACATTGACCCTGTGGAGGCGTTGGCACTGAAACGGCGCATAGACCGCTCTAACCAAGAACGTACTGACTTGGTGGAGGAAATAGACACTTATTTCCGCAATATATACAACAAGGTGATACCACAGGCTGATGCGCGGCTGAATACAGAGAGCCCAGCATGGGCCATTGACCGTTTGAGCATTCTGGCACTTAAAATTTGGCACATGCAAGAACAGACGGAGCGAGAGGATGCTGACGACGAGCACATTGCCAAGTGTAAAGGAAAACTTAGTGTGTTGCTGGAGCAACAGGTAGATTTGTCGACGGCCATCGACCAGCTTTTAGAGGATATTGAGGCTGGCCGCAAATACATGAAGGTGTATCGCCAGATGAAAATGTATAACGACCCCGCCACCAACCCGATACTATATAAGAAATAAGCGGAGAGGAGAATGTGGTGAGAAATGATAAATGCTAAACCAAGAGGCGTGAAGAAAGAGCACATACTTGTTATCCGTTTCTCAGCTTTGGGTGATGTGGCTATGGTGGTGCCTGTGGTATATTCATTGGCGCGCCAATACCCAGATGTCCGCATTACGGTGGTGAGCCGTGTTTTCGCCCGTTCGTTGTTTACAGACTTGGCTCCCAATATCAGTTTCATGGAAGCCGACATCAAACACGAGTATCGGGGAATTAGAGGATTGAACGCTCTCTACCGTCGATTGGCAGCTAAGCAATTTACTTGTGTGGCTGACTTGCATGGCGTATTACGTTCAAATTATCTGCGGCTGCGTTTCAATCTAAACCACTATCATACTGAACATATTGACAAGCACCGCAAAGGGCGCCGCCGCATTACATCGAAGTCGAACAAGCAACTAACGCAACAACCTACGTCGTTTCAGAACTATCTGGAGGTGTTTCGCAAGTTAGGTTATCCTGTGACTATCCAGTTCCATAGCGTATTCCCAGAAGGTGGCGGCGATTTGAGTCTCTTGTCGGAGGTACTGAATAACAAGAAAGATGGCGAACGGTGGATAGGCATAGCTCCCTTTGCTGCCCATAAAGGCAAGACATATCCTCCTCATCTGATGGAGCGTGTCATTGAGCAATTGATAAATCGCGTTGAGAACATTCGCATATTCTTCTTTGGCCGAGGGCAGCAGGAGGAACTGTACTTTACTAAATGGTGTGACCAATTCCCACAATGTACCTATGTGGCTCCCAACGTAGAGTCTATCCAACAGGAGCTAATACTGATGAGCCACTTGGAGGTTATGATTTCTATGGATTCGTCAAACATGCACTTGGCTTCACTGACAGGAACCCCCGTAGTTAGCGTGTGGGGTGCTACTCATCCTTATGCTGGCTTCATGGGCTGGGGACAGAGCGAAGAAAATGTTGTACAGATACCTCTCGATTGCCGGCCGTGCAGTGTATTTGGGCAGAAACCTTGTATGCGCGGCGACTATGCTTGTCTGAACAATATCCTCCCTGAAGCTATTGTGGAGAAGGCGCTCAAGAACATAGCACTTTAAGATAACCAACATTTATATTAACATTAAACAACTGAGAGTATGAAGAAGTACGTTTGCAACATTTGTGGTTACGTGTACAACCCCGAAGTAGGTGACCCCGATAGCGGTATTGCTGCTGGCACAGCTTTTGAAGACATTCCCGCAGATTGGGTATGCCCCATTTGTGGAGTAGGCAAAGATAGTTTCTCTGTAGAGGAGTAACAGAAGAATCGCTGTCAAGACTGCATATATTCATGGATGGCACTGATGAGAGTGTCGTTCTCTGCAGGTAATTGAGTTGTGACACGGAAGAAGTGAGTGCTCAATCCCGTAAAGTTGTAGCAGTCGCGTATCAATATGCCATGATTGTGGATGAGGTAACTCTTTAGGTCCAAGGCCGTAGTGGGCTGGATTTCGCAGAGCATATAGTTCGTCTTGGTTTCATAGACACGAATCCCCTCTATCTGCCGCAATGCAGTACGCAACCGTTCCGTCTCGTCAAGGTAGGCTTTGATGTCCTCCACGACGGGACGGCCTTGTTTTACCAGAAACTTTCCAGTTTCTATGGCGAGGGTGCTGACAGCCCAAGGCTGGCGCAAGTTACGTAGCATCTGAATAGTATTAGGATGGCCCGTGATATAACCCAATCGGATGCCAGGAATACCGTATGTCTTACTCATGGAGTGCACCAACAGCAGGTTCTGCAACATACAAGTCTCACGGGGTACGAGTAGCGGCTCTTTCGTAAAAGCCTCAAACGACTGGTCAACGACAAAGTTGTATTGAGGTGAACGTCGCACCAGATAGTCCACGAAGCTTTTCATCAGCACATTGCCTGACGGGTTATTAGGGTTGCAGAGCCAATAGACGCGCTCTTTAGGCAAATTGGCACCGACCTCGTTTTGCTCATAGGTAATGACGTGGCGATGAATACGACAAGCATCGGCATACTCAGTGGAGGTGGGTTGCGGGATAATTGAGGTACTGCCAGAATAGAGGGCTGCTATCAAATAGATAGCTTCTGTAGCACCATTGGTTACCATAACACTTTCTGGAGCAATACCCAGTTTCTCTGCCATTAGCTTTTCCAATTGTAAAGGCTGGGGCTCTGGGTAGTTGCTAATAAGGTCAAAGCGTTCCATCAGATATGCTTTCAGCGCTGAATGGTCAGCATGCATGAAGTTCGTGCTGCTGAAATTCATTTTCACCTCTTCATCGTAATGGTATATGTCGTCTCCGTGTCCTTCTATCATGTGGATTCTTATACTGTTAATGAGTTACTTGTATTGTGAGTGTCTCTCTGTCGAAATGGATGCCGTCTCGCTCAATAAAACGGTTTAACATTCCTTGTATTGCCAACTCGTGGGGAGTACCAATATATAAGCCGTCAGGCTCCATCAGCCAGATACAGTCGGAGAGTTGCAGAGCTAACTCTACATCATGGGTTGACAGGAAGATGGTCTTCTGCTCCTCTGCTGCCAAACGATGTAACAGCTGCATTGTCTCTACCTTGCTGGGGAAATCGAGGAAGGCAGTCGGCTCGTCTAAGTAGATGATTGGTGTCTGCTGCGCCAGTGCCTTAGCTATCATCACCTTTTGTCGTTCTCCATCGCTTAGGGTGCGCACCATACGATGATGCAAAGACTCAATCCCCGTCTGTCGAATAGCTTTATGGACGATGGCCTTATCCTCCTTTGATAGTGTACCCCAGAAACCTGTGTAAGGGGAGCGCCCCATGCCTACCATATCTTCTACGGACATATTGTGGACATCGGGCTTCTCTGTCAGGACAATGCCAATAGTATGGCTCAGTTCCTTGTCAGAGAAAGAGGCGAGGGACTTAAAACTTGCATTTTGAGGAACATCAGAACATACGGATAACTCAGCAGGGATTTGAGAAGCCTCAGCAATAAGAATATCCCCCTCAAGTGCTGGTTGAAAAGCGGCAAGGGTACGCAGAAGCGTAGACTTGCCAACACCGTTACGTCCTAACAGACAAGTCAGCTCACCAGAACGGATAGCACCATTGATGCCATTAGCCACCACTTTGCGGATGCTTTTTGACACATAGCCTATGGTAAGGTGTTGTAATACGACACTATCCATTTCTGTGCTTAAATATGTGGCGTCTCCGTGATTACTTTTGGATGCCGAAATCAGCTTGCTGGGCCTCTACTTCCTGTAACATCTTTGCCTTTTCGTCCTCTGTGAGTTGAGCAGGGGACTGATGGGAAGGATGAGCAGCCTGAACATTCTGGTCGGAACGGGAGACGTCTACCCCATCATCGCAGAATTGACCGTCGTAAGGTACACTCTCAATCTCCAGTTCTGCAGGGGTCGGAGCATGAATACCTGGGAACTGTACCTCAGCCTTCACCTTAATCTTTCCTGCTTTCTTCGTGGAACGGATAAGGACAGGCGCACTGCCCCACTCTACGGCACGAGGATTGGCATTGATGGAAGCATCGCCTATGATTTCTCCCTCACCCTCAACGGTAAAGCGGATATTCTCCTTAGCTAAACGACGGACATGACCTAAATCGTCTGTCACTTCGCAGACTACCACTATGAAATCGCTACCGTCAGCCACTAACTGATGCCCCATTTCGTCAGCATACAGACGTAGTTTAGTACTACGACGTGACGGCATCTTCTCCTCGCGGCATACTACCCTACCGTCTATGATACCTTCCGCTACCATTGTAACGTTCTGCCAATTACGCTGGGTATAGCTCCAGTTACGAGCCTCGAAAAAGTCCCAAGCATCGGGAAATACAACATAACCGCCGCCAACCCTTGTTGAGGAGTTATCTTGTGTCTGTTGCGCTAATGCCGTAACATCTTGTACGGGCAGTGTCCATCTATGCTCGCCTCCATATAAAGTGAGACGAACCGAGTCGCAATTGCTAAAGACAGTAACGTCCTTTTCCGAGAACTGCGTCATTTCATGGGCTATAGAAACAAATCCGCCTTTTCCCTCTCCAAGAGTCGGGGCTGTCAGAGTAGCGGTAAACATATCCTTAGCCGTTTTCTTCTGACGGAAAGCATCGTAGATACCACCCCAATAAGGGTCGGGATGATAGCCTCGTTGATGGTCGAACGGATGCCACTGGCAACCTCCAATAAATTGCCCTGTGGTATGATGCAACTCGGCTGTAGAACGATAGAGACTCATGGCCTGCATCAGCATCGGACGCTCGCCCCAAAAACGGCTGGCACGATTAAGGTTGTTATGAGCATACCAGTCATCTACCAGCTCGCCAAACTCGCGAGTGAATATACACTGGCGAGGCTTGTCGTCCTTAAAGTCATCACCCGGCCAGCCATACACTACGTCGTAATGTTCAGCCACCCCAGCGGAATGAACGTCGGCGGCGGCAACAGGCCGATAGGGATAGGGATATTCGTCCTTTGTGATTTGTAAGGCTTCAAGGGCAAACTGCTCTGGATAGCGTGTCTCGTTAAGGATGGGTTCCCACATCAGAACACAGGGGTGGTTGCGGTCGCGACGAATGATAGCACGCGTGTTCTGGTGAACTTTCTCAGCAAACTGAGGGTCTTTGTTCCAATATTGCCAACCTGGAGTGGCCACAATGATAAAGAGTCCTAACTCGTCACAAGCATCCATAAAGGAGGGGTCCTGCGGATAGTGGGCCGTTCGGATGATGGTAAAACCTGCATCACGTAAACGCTTGGCATCACGCCACTGCTGAGAATTGGGCAGGGCATTACCGACATAGGCAAAGTCTTGATGGCGGTTGGCACCAATCAACTGATGGTAGCGCTGACCATTAAGATAGAAACCAGGCTGACGACCAGTCGGTTTAGCATCGGCAGTGGGAGATTTTGCAATATTATTGGAAGCGGGAACTGACGACTCCTCTGGATTGGCTCCAACGAACTCAAAGCTACGAATACCGATACGAGTGATGCCGCCATCGAGTGACTGACGGCCTTCCTTAATACGTGTGCTTATATTATATAGATAAGGTGTCTCTGGTGACCAGCGTTGTGGAGTCTTGACGAGGAAACGCTGGATGACGGTACGTGCCTCACCCGGGGCTAACTTGATGCGTTGCGAAACGGTTATGGCCTGAGACGTGCGAACGGAGGAGGCAGGAGGTGTAAGTATGTTTTCAACTGTGACAGAGCGTGGCTTTGTATCATTATTGCGAACCTCCGTATTGACAAAGACCTCGGCACTCTTGTCGCTGATATTGTCATAGTGGACAAAAATGCCGCCCCCTGCTACCTTATTCTCCTCTAAAGCATCAGTGATAGCCACCTTGTTCTTGGCAATGAGCCACACGTCGCGATAGATACCACCATGATAGGCAAAGTCAAGTGTCATCTGCTTCTTGCCTGGGGGATAGTTCTTGTCGTCGCTATTGTCGGCTTGAACGGCAATGAGGCATTCGTCGCCAGCACCATAGCCAAGTTGGGTGAGGTTAATCGTGATAGGCAAATAACCGCCTTCGTGCTCTTTCACTTTGTGTCCATTAACATAGATAATTTGTTTACCCATAATGGCCTCAAAGTGGAGTGTAACGTCGCGACCAGCCGTTTCCAGAGGCATACGGAAGTGCTTGCGATACCATACAACACCTTGATAGTTGCGGCAACCACTGGCCTCGGCAGGCATGAGTTGTGCGGTGTGCGGCGTAGACACCACTTGCCACGTCTGGTCGTCGAAGTCTTGAGCCTCAGCACCCGTAACGTCACCCAAGTGGAAACGCCAGCCAGCATTGAAGTTCCAAACCAAGCGGCCACTATTCTCCAAAGGGAAAAGTCCTGCAACGGAACACTCCCCTCCCATTCCCTTGCCAAGAAGGGGGAGGGAGAAAGCACAAAGTATTGTTAATAATAAGGATAAACCTATATTCTTTTTTGCCATAAAACTTATGTTCTTTAGTTTTCAATTACCCATTTTAGGAAAAGCGATAAGGGGGCAGTTATTCGTTATAGTCCTTGTCGCTGGTAACAGGAGTCGGGTTGTACTCCCAATCGTCCGTACGGAACGAGGAGACGGGAAGGCCGTCGTGCATAAGATCACCGTCAGCATAATCCTTAAAGGCATAGCGAACGGCAACGGGTTCCTTGACCTTGTCGCATTGGACATAGAGGCGGTTACGTGAAATCCATACCTTTGTGGCTGGGTGGAACACGCGGTCGGCACCTGCCACCTCGAAGTTCTTACTGGTTGTTCCATGCTCGAAGTACACCCATTCCTTAGAATTCTCGAAAGACACTACGGCTGTGTCACCTTGAAACTCCACGCCACCATATTTGGCATAATCGGGCAAACCTTTCATGCCATAAGTATTGGCAAGTGCAAGAATGGCCAGACGCTCACCAGCCTCACGCTTCTTGCGAGGATGGATTCCGTAGTCCAGACCTGCGTCCATAAGCACTGCCATACGGCTATTGGGGATGATGTTCTCGGCTTTCTGCTGTTGCTCGCGCAGATACTGACTATCCCGCATACCACTTAAACTATATTCATAAGGTGCGATTTGGCAGAAGTAGAAGGGGAAATCGCCTTGTTTCCACTCACTACGCCAGCCCTCAACCATCGTCTTGAGCAGGTCAGCATAGTAGGTGTAGCGTGGAACATTATCTTCACCTTGATACCAGATAACGCCCCGCATATTATATCCTATAAGCGGATAGAGTTGGCCGTTATAAAGAGCGGTGGGGCAACGCTGGTTCAGCTTCTTGACATCCGCCTCCGTAATGGTTTGTTGTACTTGAGGATAGGCGCGTAGCCATTCGGCCTTCATCCACGCCTCGCACGCCGAACCTCCGAATGACGTACAGATGAGGCCTACGGGAACGCCGAGATTCTTGCGCAAAACCTTGCCGAAGTAGTAGGCACAAGCCGAGAAATTACGCACTGCATCAGCATCGGCTACTCGCCACGTGCCACCCTTGATGTCATATTGGGGAGTGAGTTGTGCCGTCCTTTTCACATAGAGCAGGCGCAACTGGTCGTCCTTGCAAGAGAGCAATTCCTCGTTAGCCCCCTCTACGGGCTGAGCCTTAAAGCCTTTCATGGTCATTTCCATATTTGATTGACCACTACATAACCACACCTCGCCAATGAGGATATTGTGGAGCACCACTGGTTTTCCGTCACTTAGCGTAATGTCATAAGGGCCTCCAGCCTCTGGAGTCTGCACCTTTACTTCAAATCGGCCCGTTCCGTCAGCCTTGACACGATAGGTCTTGTTGTCCCACGAGGTCTTAATAGTGACTTGCTTATCGGCATCAGCCGTCCCCCAGAGGTTACACTCCGTCTGTTGTTGTAGCACCATGTTGTCGCAAAAGAAGCTGGGCAGCTTGACCTCAGCACTTGCGACAAGCGTTAAATGACAAATAATCAATGATAATGCAATACGTTTCATATCTCAGCTTTTTACTTTTTTATCATCATTACGGGTTCTTCCAAGAGGCCTGCTGGCAGTAGGCCGTCGCCTTTTGTGCGATATGTGGCGTTGGTCCAGATGCCTTCGTAGGGAGCCTTCCCTTGGTCGGCACCACGCAAGGCGTTATGCCACGTGTTGACCACCTCTATCTCGAGCGTATTCTTTCCTTTCTTCAAAGCATGGGTGATGTCCACCTCGTAGGGAGCCGTCCACGCTATTCCGCAGTCTTGACCATTGACCCAGACGTGGGCAATGTCCTTGACGTTAGGCAATGAGAGAAGCACTTGCCCCTCGGGTATCTGCTTCTGCTTGAAAGTTGTCATATAGCTAACGTGTCCACTAAAATAACGTATGCGGTCGTCCTCATGCTTACTCCAATCAAAGAGGCGCTGCTTCTTCAGCATCAAGCCGCTTTCTCGGAACGAGAGAACCCAGGGCTCGTAAGTTGTATACATAGGGTATACACTTTGTATACGCGGGGTATACACTTTGTATACACGGGGTATACAACTGGTGTCCCCGTAGCATACGAACAACGACTCATAGGGTCGAAGCGTGAGAGTAACCTTCGCGTCGTCATTGTCAAGGGTATTGACTTGGAACACCTCGTCGGTAACAGGATTGTAAAGTACGGGAGCACCTTTGGCGCAACGGAACTGGGCCGTAAACGTGCGCTCCTCATCCTGCTGGTTGGCTATGAAGTAAAGGTCGCCCTCGTCCGTCTGGCGATGAGCATACGCAATGCCTTCTGGTAAAATAGCGTCTGGACCAACCTTTCGCAGAGCCTTTTCATGATAGGGCCTTTCTATGATTTGTACTCCTTGCAGGCGCAACTCTTGAATACGGTTTCTGGCTTCTCGGGAGACAAGGGTACCCTCGGGAATAACCAAAGCCTTATAGTGGAAAGGCTGGTGGAGCAAGGCGTCCTTATTCATGGAATCGTACTGATAGCCGTGCAGAGCATTCACCCAGTCTTTGAGGTCAATAATGCCAGCCGAATGGCGCACGCCAACGGGGCTTTCAACCATAGGCTGGCCATCGTTCGCAAGGCGTTGCTCCTCGGAGAGGATACGTTCCTGCCCAAAAAGACCAGGAAGCATAGGCACCAAGCGGTCTGGAGTCAGCGACCGCGAAGGCATTTCTTCGCCAGTATATACGGCAATATCTATCACAGGACGGCCTTGTTGCAAAAGTTGCTGGCAACGGGTAATGTAGTCGACAAAACCCTTAGCCTCCTTGAACCACACTTGGTCGCGTTGGAAAAAGAGCCCTATGCCATCGAGCGTCATACCCGGTTTTCTGTCCATCCAGGGGTTGTGCGTATTGACGTGAAAGAAGAGTCGGTTCATGCCTAAAGCAAAGTTACGGTCCAAAAGGGGCTTTATCATAGCTGGTGTCTCGTCCCATACGCCACGTAGTTCCGTAAACCCTTCGGCCTGTACAATGTTCTTCCCATAGACGTGGGCACCGCTAATGGCATCTAACATATCGTTCGGCTTATCGTGGGTGGGTGAGTTAAGCCAATACTCGCCCATAGGTACGTCTACATACTTATAGTGCTCAATTCCGTCGGAGACCATTGTTGGGGCAACGCTCTCGCTCGAAAGTTGCACACCATATTGGCGCGCCTTATCCTTCAGAGTAGCGAAGAACACATCGTTGATGAGTTCGTTGATAGTCAGACGAATATCCCTTAAAGTCTCGTCACCTCCCGACATAGGAACTCCAGCATAGATGGGCAACAAAGGTAATAAATCATAGCCACGACGGCGGCGGAACTCCTGAGCAAACGTGCTACTCCAGTTCTGAGAGCCACACTCCCACGAGTCGATGTGCATATACTTGATAACTTCATGGTGGGGCCGTTTCATGAATAGGCCAAACCATCCCTCGACTTGTTTCTCTACCGTCTGACGCGAGAATTTGTCGCACTCTAATCCTTTGGCACCACCTGCCGTAGCATTGGTGTGACCTGTTGAGGTATGACCCATGCGTAGGAGTCGCCAATAACCAGCTGGCAACGTGATGTCTACCACATCGCCTTGCATTTGTGTTCTCACCACTTCATCGGCACGCAGATAATCCATCATTCCTAAATCATCTTCCGTCGTACCTCGGGCTATGCGCCATACAGCTCCCGACTTTCCCTCCCAGTTGTCAATCAAGGCATAGTTGGAGAGGCGTAAGTTCCTTAGTCTGAACACAGGCTTCCACTTAGCTGCATCCAAATCTTCCGCACCTGGCTCAGTGCCTACGGGCGTCCACTCAAAGCGGAAATAGCGGGCCGTAGTGGGCGGAATACTAAAGGTCGTATTAAATCCAGTGTTCTGCCATCCTTGACGAGGAGGCACTAATTGCTTGACGGTATAGAACACCACACCATCGTCAGAGGCTCTAACTAACAAGCGCTGGCATTGAATATTCGTACCAGAGGGCTCTATCTCAACGTTTCTCACCAAAGTAGGCTTGTCAAAAGCTACTTGTAGCCAACAAGGGTCGTCAGCGCAATAGACTCCCTTAGCATTGATGGTAACATTAGGAGAATAGGTAATAGTCGACGGACGGGGCTGGGCGTACGAAGGTACAGGCACAGCATAAACACCAATATCTTCGTAGTAGTTCTCGCGGTGCTTGGGCTTAGCCATCACAAAACGATGGTGGCCGCCACCGAGAATAGTATCGTTCCAAACCACTTGTTGCATCGACTCGGCTGGCGAAATCCAAGGTCCCCCCGCCAAAGCAAAGCCGTCGCAGATATGGACACCCATATCCAAGCCTAATGAGTCGGCCTGCTCAAGAGCACAATCTACCATTCGCCAGAACTCGGGTGTCATCTGGTTGGCTTGTCCGTTATATTCTGGACGCTCCTGAGCACCACGAATAGGCATCAGGTAACAGCCACCCAAACCTACGTCTTTCATGGCTTGCAAGTCGGCACGAATACCTTGTTCGCTAACGGCACCATACATCCAATACCAGAAAGTCCAAGGGGCAAACTCCCCCTGCCCTTTTCCAAAGAGGGGATATGAGCATGTGAAAAGTGCTATGAATAATAAGAGGCGGGTTTTCATATATTCCATGTATAAGTTTCCCATCCCCCTATAAAAAGGGGATGGGAAAGGGTGATTACTCGAAGTTTAGGGTAAAGTTGATGCTTCCCTTGCCTTTAGCCCAATAAGGTTGGGCAGATGGACCGTTCAAGTCGGTGGTATTCACCTTGTTGCGCACGGCTGGAATGACTCTCAGAATAGAGATGCCTGTCTCTGGCAAGGTATAAAGCAAGTGGTCACGACCATCACGAGGTGTGTAGATGCCTACATAGCCATCTGGGTTCTCAATGCCAATCTTTCCCTCTGTAGTTACTATTTGCATCCAGTTTACATCAGCAAAGTAGCCCTTAAACTCGGGATACTCAAACGTTTCACCTGGGATGGGGTCATTATAGTCATTATGCCAACAACCGTACTGCGGTCCTTCCTTGCGGTTCTGCCATACACGATAAGGACCGCGACCTACCCAAGACTTTGACTTCACCTGTTGTTCGGGATAGTCGAAACAAACACCCATAAGGTCAATAACGCCATTGAAGTAGTAATCGGCCTCTACTTTCACCTCGCCAGTAAGTAGGAAAGTCCACTTGACGGTATTGAGCGAGCCGTGTTGATAGCGGGCTGTCAGTACACCATCCTTGAAATCAAAGCCACAAAAAGCACCTTGGTCGGCATATTCGGTATAGTCCGTTTTTTTCTGGAAAGCCTCTGGGTCATCATGATTGTAAAAGCCGTCTTGTGAGCGGTCAGCACGTTTGGCGGCCACAAAACGCGGGCCATTGTTGAGCGAGATACTTCTGTTGCCTACCTTGACATTGGTTAGATGACCGTCTTTCTTAGAGAAAATGTAAGTCTTATCACCACAATTGACCAGCAACTCCGTTCCTGTTTCACTTTGTGTAATGTCCTTACCTACTGCTTTCACCGTTGCAAATTTACGAGTCACAAAATTCCATGTATAGATTTCCGCACCCTTCGGGTCAGTAGCAGTTACTTGCAACACGTCAGCATCACCTTGTGGCACATCTATAGTGATAGTAGCAAAAGGTTCAACATTACCCACTTTCAATGTTCCCTCACTGATGGTCTTGACACTTGTCTGGCCATAGGCAGGCATATTTAGGTACTTATAAGTAAATTTGCACTCGTTGAGATTAGTGAAGTTATACTGATTACTAACCTCTAACTTGCTACCTTTCATCGTTATTTGCACAGGACTCCAAATCTCTCTGATGGTATAGAACGAGCCTTCCTTCTCCATGTGAGGACCTACGATGCCATCAGAGCCAAAGTTACCCATGCAATCAACGATACCATCCCTATCTGTACGAACTACTCCTTGGTCCATCAAGTCCCAGAGAAAGCCGCCTGCACAGCGGGGATTAGACATCATAAGCTCCCAATAGTCCTTGAGTCCCGCACCATGCCCTCCATCATATAGGCCATGCAGGAACTCTGTTGGCATAAAGATTTCCTTTTGACGCATATACTCAGCCGTCTCTCCCCAAGAACGATAGTGCTTGGTCTCGAAGCCATTACGATTAGCCCAAGGATATAGTACCACGCGTTTTTGCGGGTCAAACTGGTGGAAATAGGGCTCCAAGTCGTAATTAAATCCTCCCTCATTACCGTTGCTCCAGAAGATGATACTGGGGTGATTAACATCACGCGTTACCATCTCCTCTACGATTTGACTACCTATAACCGTTTCGTGGGGCCAATGCCAGCCAGGCATCTCACATTCTACATAGAGTCCAAGCGAATCACAGGCATCCAAAAATTCTGGGTCTGCTGGATAGTGGCTTAGACGTACGGCATTCATATTCATAGACTTGATAAGCAGTACATCCTCTATGTTCTTTGCTTTTGATAGGGTGCGACCTGTCTCGGGACGGAAAGAGTGACGATTGGCACCCTTGACTATTACCTTTTTACCATTGATAAAGAGACCGTCCTCTTGGTCGCCATTGTACTGATGACGATATTCGATGGTGCGGAAGCCAAATTTCTGTCGTTCTATATGTAGGGTCTTACCCGTAGCATCTTTTAAGGTAAAGATAGCTGTATAACGATGAGGCTGTTCGGCATTCCATGCCTTTACACCTTTTACACTAAAGTCAACCTTTGCCTTGTCACTACTAACGGGAATGGCATCACTTTTTGCCACTTTCTTCCCATCGGCATCAGTGACTTCGACACATACAGAACTATGAGGGACAGCCATGCTCAGAAATACGTCAGCCATAAATCTTCCATCACCTTTTGCATCGATAGCAACCCGCTGTATGTTTTGCACTGGTTTGGAAACGACGAATACTGGACGCCAAATGCCACCGAAATTCCAATAGTCAGCACGACGTTCTGCCAGATTAACCTGTGGTACACTACTCTCTTTCAGCACCTCTACTTCCAAACGATTTTTCTTCTGACCGAAGAAAACACGGTCACTAACATCAATAGTGTGGCGCGTGAAGCCTCCCTGATAAGTACCATTGCCTGCTTTTCGACCGTTAATCTGTACGCGAATCTCCGTAAAGGCAGCCTCGAACACCAATTGTATTTGGCGACCAGCCCATTCTTTAGGCAGTGTAAACTCATGCTTATAAAGCCCACGCTCGTCGGCAATTCCTTCTGGCGTAGCTTTGCCGTAAAAACGCATGCCGTATTGATACGTTCCAAAGCCCTGTAATTCCCAGCAGGAGGGCACGCCAATCTTCGTCCACTGGCCACTATTACGACCGTCTGTACATTGGAAGTCCCACTGCACCATGTCCTCACAACCCTTACCACTCAAATAGAGTCGCTGGGTCTCCGCCAGCGGCTGCGCCATTGCTGCTGTGACCACCAGTCCCAGCAAAGCCAAAAGAAAAGTCCGTCTCATAGTATAGCTATACATTATTATATATATAAAGACGAACAATAACGCCAATTGTCACCGATGTGCCTAGCTAAGATAAAAAGAGTCTCGACAGGCTATAATACCTATCGAGACTCTCTATCTATCAAAAGGATATTTCTTAGAAATCCATCTTATCAAGCGTATCGGTGAAATCCTTAGGCTCATTGTCCTCCATGTCATGAAACTCTTCGTTACGCTCACGGCGTTCTCCGCGTTCGGGACGAGGGTGACGTTCCCCACGTTCTGGGCGTGGACGGCGCTCGGGACGCTCACGACGGGCAGGACGCTCCTGATAGCCTTCTGGCTTGTCAACAAGCACTCGATGTGACAGCTTAAACTTACCAGTCTTTGGATCAATCTCCAGCAACTTAACAGTAATCGTGTCACCTTCTTTAAGACCAGCCTCCTCAACAGTCTCCAAGCGCTTCCAGTCAATCTCAGAGATGTGGAGCAATCCGTCTTTGCCAGGCATAAACTCCACGAAACAGCCATAAGGCATAACGCTACGGACAACACCTTCATAAACCTCACCAACTTCTGGGATGGCAACGATGGCACGAATTTTGGCAATGGCAGCAACAATTGACTCTTTATTAGGAGCACTGACTTGCACCTTACCAACACCATCTTCCTCGTCGATAGTAATAATGGTGCCTGTGTCTTCCTGCATCTGCTGGATAATCTTACCGCCAGGACCAATGACTGCACCAATGAACTCCTTCGGAATTTCGAAAGATTCAATGCGAGGAACCTGAGGTTTCATGTCAGCACGAGGTTCGCTAATAGTATCAGTGATACACTTTAATATATGCTCACGACCTGCCTTAGCCTGCATCAGCGCTTTCTCCAGAATATCAAATGACAGACCATCGCACTTAATATCCATCTGAGTTGCTGTCAGACCATCCTTTGTACCAGTGGTCTTAAAGTCCATATCACCCAAGTGGTCCTCGTCACCAAGAATATCACTTAACACAGCATACTTGTCCTCTCCCGGGTTTTTAATCAGACCCATAGCGATACCACTGACAGGTTTCTTCATGGGAACACCAGCATCCATCAGTGCTAATGTACCTGCGCAAACAGTAGCCATTGATGAAGAACCGTTAGATTCTAATATCTGACTAACTATGCGAACAGTATAGGGGAAATCGGCAGGAATCTGGCCTTTCAGACCGCGCCAAGCCAAATGACCATGTCCTATTTCGCGACGACCAACACCACGTTGAGGTCTGGCCTCACCTGTACAGAATGGAGGGAAGTTGTAGTGTAGGAGGAACTTCATGTAACTCTTGTCAAGAACGTCGTCTACGAGTTTCTCATCAAGCTTGGTGCCCAATGTACATGTAGTCAGTGACTGCGTCTCACCACGTGTAAAGATGCTGCTTCCATGAGGCATGGGTAGCGGACTGACCTCGCACCAAATAGGGCGAATATCGGTAGTCTTGCGGCCGTCCAGACGAATTCCCTCATCAAGGATGCAACGACGCATAGCGTCACGTTCTACATCATGATAATAACGGTCCATCATAGCGTACTTCTCTTCTAACTCCTCCTCTGTCAGTTCGCTATGCTCAGCAGCATATTTCTCCTTGAAGTCTTCAAGTATCTTACTGAAAGCCTCTGCACGCTGTTGTTTTTCAAGTGCCTGTTTGGTGACATCATAGGCTGGCTGGTAGAGTTCCTTGTTCATACGCTCACGCAGTTCCTCGTCGTTCACCTCGTGGTCGTACTCACGCTTAACGTCCTTGCCTAACTCCTTTGAAAGTTCAGTCTGCAACTCGCACATGGGTTTGATAGCAGCCATAGCGGCCTTCAAAGCACCTAACAAGTCCTGTTCTGATACTTCCTTCATCTCGCCTTCTACCATCATAATGTTTTCTGCCGAGGCACCAACCATGATGTCCATATCAGCTTCCTTCATCTGTTCAAAGGTCGGGTTTATAACATACTCGCCATTTACACGAGCCACGCGCACCTCAGAAATAGGGCACTCGAAAGGAATATCTGAACAAGCCAATGCTGCCGATGCTGCAAAACCTGCCAAAGCATCGGGCTGGTCAACACCATCGGCGCTGAACAACATAACATTGACAAAAACTTCTGCGTGATAGTTGGAGGGGAACAACGGACGGAGTACGCGGTCAACCAGACGGCTGGTCAAAATCTCATTGTCCGAGGCCTTACCCTCGCGTTTGGTAAATCCGCCTGGGAAACGACCTGCGGCGGCATACTGCTCTCTGTAGTCTACCTGCAGAGGCATGAAATCCGTCCCGGGAACTGCATCTTTTGCGGCACAAACAGTAGCGAGCAGCACGGTGTTGTTCATGCGAAGCATTACGCTGCCATCTGTCTGTTTTGCCACTTTCCCGGTCTCAATTGTGATGGTTCTGCCATCAGGCAATTGAATACTCTTTGTAATTACATTCATCTTGTATAAAACATCTAATAATAAAAATATCATGCGTCTTTGCGCAAAAACCGTGCAAAATTACACATTATTATATAAAGAAACGAATAAACGGGCGAGAATTAGTGTTATTTCTTACAATTCTGCCCGTGTTTAACATCATTTAAGGCTGGCTTTCACCCTCTACATACTCCTCAAGGAACATGTGCTCACCATCATATACTGCGTAGGTGAATTGTGAGATCCAGTCGCCAAGTATCATCAAACGAGAATGTCGTGCCACTTTAATGTCAAGTTCAATATGGCGATGACCGAAAATGAAATAGTCAATATTGGGATGCTCCTCAATATACTGACGGGCAAAAAGCACTAAGTGTTCCTTGTCCTCACCCATATATACCACGTCGTTTTTCTCCTTATGGCGAATGTAACTATGCTTCGCCCATGCCAGTCCGAAACTGACACCCCAGCGAGGATGCAGGTTTGAGAAAAGCCATTGGCAAATGCGGCTATGGAAGATGGCACGAATAAACTTGAACGAACGATTGGGATCACCCATACCATCACCGTGTGCCAGAAAGAACTCATGCCCATATATCTCCGTCGTCTCCGCTTGATGGTGCAAAATGACACCGCACTCCTTTTGCAAGTATTCGTAGGCCCAAATGTCGTGATTGCCTGTAAAATAGTGCACTTCAACCCCCCTATCCGTCAGTTCCGACAGCTTGCCGAGGAAACGAGTATAGCCCTTAGGCACCACATAGCGGTATTCGTACCAGAAGTCAAAAATGTCACCTAACAAGTAGATAGCAGCCGCCTTTTCCTTGATGCTGTCCAGAAAACGCACTAAACGGCGCTCCTGCATGCGCTGATGTGGGACAGCCAGCGACCCTAAATGAGCATCGGAAAGGAAATAGACGTTCTTCATTTACAAATGATTCCTTTATTTTCAATCAAATCCTAACTCTACGCGAGCCTCCTCACTCATCATTGACTGGTCCCAAGCTGGCTCAAACACCAAATTAACATTCGCTCCAGTAATGCCTTCAACACTTTCTACCTTGGTACGCACATCCTCTAAGATAAAGTCGGCAGCAGGACAACTGGGAGCCGTAAAAGTCATATCTAAATCCACAGTCCTGTCCTCTTGCACGTCTATTTTATATATCATGCCCAAATCGTAGATGTTGACAGGTATCTCTGGGTCGTATACGGTTTTCAACACGTCCACGAGCCGTTCCTCCAATCGTGTCTTTTCTTCTTGTGTCATGTTGCTTTCTTCTTTTCTGGCTACAAAGTTACGAAATAATTGTGAATTATGAATAAAGAACCTACGTTTTCTTTTGCAATTCGCGTGCTTATTCGTAACTTTGCACACGATTATGGTTGACAAAGGCTATAGAGAATTATTGAAGGAGTCATTCAAGTCGAACGAGACGGAAGAGTGGCTTGATATTTGTTTCACTCGTCCTGTTGGCTTGGCTATTGCTATGGGATGCGGACGATTGAACATCACGCCTAATGCCATTACTTTAGCGGGCATTGCTATCGGCATTATGGCGGGTTGGATGTTCCATTATAGCGATTTGTCTCATAATCTATGTGCCGTCGTCCTGCTTATGTTGGCCAACTTTTGTGACTCGGCAGACGGTCAGTTGGCCCGTCTCACCAACCAAAAGACGCTATTAGGCCGTATGCTCGACGGTTTTGCCAGCGATGTGTGGTTTTTCTGCATCTATCTGGCGGTCATCTATCGCCTATGGGACACGTGGGGAGTATGGGGTTTTGTGTTATGTGCTACAGCGGGACTTACGTGTCACTCAACTCAGTGTGCGCTTGCCGACTATTATCGTAACATCCATCTCTGGTTTTTGAAGGGTGCCGACAGTAGCGAACTAGATAGTTATGCTAAGGAACAACGACTTTATGACGACTTGAAGACGCGTGGATGGTCGTTTGAGCGACTTTACCACTTTTTCTATAAGGGCTATTGCAAGAAGCAAGAACGGCTGACACCTCGCTTCCAAGCGTTTTTCAAAAAGTTTAAAGCAGAGTATGTAGGTCAGGCGAATGGGCAAGCAAATACCCGTTCATCGCTCGTCACAGACTTTCTGAACGGTAGCCGACCCTTGATGCCGTTGACGAACATCTTGACACATAACACCCGTGCCTTTGCACTTTTTGTGGCTGCTGTAATCAATATTCCTTGGCTTTATCCGTTATTTGAAATAGTAGTGCTACAGCCTCTCTATTGGTATATGCGGGGCAAACACGAACACTTATGTAGAACTTTAACTGCTAAAATATGAAGAAAACCGATGTTCAGCCTGCTGAAGGCAAATTAGGAATACTCGTTGTGGGCTGCGGAGCCGTGACGACAACCATGATGACGGGCGTACTCATGACCTGTAAGGGATTGGCTCAGCCCATTGGTTGTATGTCTTTGATGGATAAAATCCGCGTAGGTCGCGGAGCAGAGAAGCAATATCTGAAATATAGTGACATTGTGCCGTTGGCCCGTCTTGAGGACATCGTGTTTGGCACGTGGGACGTTTACCCCCAGAATGCCTATCAGGCAGCCATGTATGCCCAAGTGCTGCAAGAGAAAGACATTGCGCCTGTTCGTCAGGAACTGGAGCAGATAGTACCCATGAAAGCTGCTTTCGACAAGGATTTTGCCAAACGTGTGGATGGTAGTAACGTGATGAAAAAAGCAGATGGAACTATTCCTACCCGTTGGGAAATGGTAGAATTGTTGCGCGACGATATTCGCCGATTCAAGCAGGAAAAGGGTGTCAAACGCGTTATCGTACTGTGGTCGGCCTCTACAGAGATTTATGTGCCCATAGAGGAGCAGTACCACTATCAGCTTGCCGACCTTGAAGCGGCTATGAAAGCCGACGACTGCCTCCACGTGGCTCCATCTATGTGTTACGCTTATGCCGCCCTTTCCGAAGGTTGTCCCTTCATCATGGGAGCTCCTAACACTACCGTCGATATTCCTGCTATGTGGCAATTGGCGGAACAAACCCGTGTGCCTATTTGTGGCAAGGACTTCAAAACAGGGCAGACGCTTGTTAAATCGGGCTTTGCACCCATTATCGGAACTCGTTGTTTAGGGCTTGACGGATGGTTCTCTACCAATATTTTAGGCAATCGCGACGGGTTGGTACTTGACGAGCCAGCCAATTTCCATACCAAAGAGGTCAGCAAACTATCGACTTTAGAAACTATCCTCAAGGCCGACAACCAGCCCGAACTTTACGGCGAATATTATCATAAGGTACGCATTAACTATTACCCACCACGCAACGACAATAAGGAGTCGTGGGACAATATTGACATTCGCGGCTGGATGGGCTATCCCATGCAGGTAAAAATTAACTTCCTTTGTCGCGACAGCATTTTGGCAGCTCCCGTTGCCCTCGACCTCTGCCTATTGAGCGACCTTGCCGCCCGTGCTGGTCGCTACGGTACTCAACGCTTCCTCAGTTTCTTCTTGAAAAGTCCCATGCATGACTACACTCAAGGCGAAGAACCTGTCAATCATCTCTACCAGCAATACACGATACTGAAGAACGCTATTCGCGAAATGGGTGGCTACGAAGCTGACGAGGAAATAGACTAATATGCACCTGGATATATCTGATGAGCAAGTACTGAGCAATGCAGGCATCCGGCTGACGGCTGTTCGCCTACTCATTTGGCGAAAAGTGCGTCACGGATTCTCTGATGCGTTTAGCTTAGGCGACCTCGAAGCGGTTCTGCCCACCATTGACCGCTCTACGCTTTTTCGCACGCTGACACTACTCACTGATGCACATCTGTTGCATGAAATAGACGACGGCTCTGGCTCGCAAAAATATTGCGTCTGCCATTTGGATGACACTCGTCAATGTCTTGGTCACGTCCACTTGACCTGTCTGAAGTGTCACCGCACCTACTGCCTTACCAACGTTCACATTCCAGCCGTCCCCCTCCCCTCAGGTTTCCTTATGCAGGAGACCGAGTACGTGGTTAAGGGCACTTGTCCGCAATGCGCACAAGCCTGATTTCAAAGCCTCTTTGGAGGCGTCAATAAGGCATGTAAGGATTTCTTACTACGAGGCCTATTCTCGTCAATGATGAGGCCTATCCTCACCGCCCGCGAGGCCTATACACAATCGGCATGAGCCTTATACACAATTTTTGTGAGGAGTTACCCGCAATTTTTTCATGAGTATTTTAGTGTTTTGTATGCAGATGTTAGAAAAAATTTGTATATTTGCAAAAGATTTCTAAATACGCGGTCAGGGACAGCATAGGAGCAGAAAAGACGACACACGCAGAACGTTTGAAAGCATACGGTAAATAAGATGGCACAGGAGCAAATACAAGAGCAACGGCTGACGGAACAACAGCGGCTGACGCAGAGCATCACGCATCAGCAGTTGTTGCAAGCACAGTTGACGGAACTACCTGTTGCACAACTAATTGAGCGCATCAATGCCGAGATGGACGATAACCCTGCATTGGAAATAGCTTCAGATGACTATCAAGACTATCCAGATAATTTTGATAGCGTAGAGAACACGGACAACCGTATGGAGAGTACCGACTCCTACGAGCAGGAGGAACGCCAGTCTGCTCTGGACGCCGCTTTGGAGTCGTTAGGACGCGACGACGAGGAACTACCTGTCTATCAGGGTGGTCTGTCGAATCAAGAGGAGCGCGAAGACGTGATATATGGGCAGGGCATATCGTTTTACGACCAACTGAAGGAGCAGATGGGCACAACACCAATGACGGAGCAGCAGCAAAACATCATGGAGTATCTTATCGGCTCGCTGGACGACGACGGCTTGTTGCGAAAACCCCTACACACCATTGCTGACGAGTTGGCTATATACCACAACACGGACGTGAACGAACAGGAGATAGAACAGGTGCTGACGATGTTGCAGGACTTTGACCCTGCGGGCATTGGAGGGCGCTCATTACAAGAATGTCTTTTGTTGCAGGTAAAGCGGAGAGAGCCATCCCGACTCAAGGAACTGATGTTACTGACGCTGGAGAATCATTTCGAATTGTTCACCAGAAAGCATTGGAACAAGTTACAGCAGGTGTTGCAACTGACAGACCTACAGATGGAGACGCTTATCGGCGAGTTGCGCAAACTGAATCCCAAGCCCGGAACGGCTATGGGCGAGGAGATGGGGCGCTCCGTCCAGCAGATTACGCCCGATTTTATCGTTGACACGCAGGACGATGGCACCGTGACCTTCACCCTAAACACTGGTGATGTGCCAGAACTGCACGTATCGCAGTCGTTTACGGAGATGCTGAAAGAATATCAGAACAACAAGGAAAACATGAGCCGACAGATGAAAGAGGCGCTGCTGTACACCAAAAAAAAGGTCAGTGCGGCAGAGAGTTTCATTGATGCCATACGTACTCGGCGCCACACGCTGACTATCACCATGCAGGCCATCATCACTTGGCAACATCGGTTTTTCGAGGAGGGTGACGAGGCGACCCTGCGACCAATGATTCTGAAGGACATTGCTGAGAAGACAGGGCTGGACGTGAGTACCATTTCGAGGGTCTCGAACTCCAAATACGCCCAGACGCGTTGGGGAACTTTTCCCCTGCGCTACTTCTTCAACGATGCTTATACGACGGCAGAAGGCGAGGAACTATCAACCCGAAAAATCAAGTCCGTGCTACATGAATTGATAGATGCCGAGGACAAGAAAAAACCGTTGAGCGACGAGACATTAGGAGAGTTGTTGGCACAACGAGGCTATCCCATCGCCCGACGGACGGTAGCAAAATATCGCGAGCAAATGGGCTTGCCCATTGCAAGACTTAGGAAAATCTGACACAAGAATGGAAAAGACAAGACGCGACAGACAAATTATTCTGGTAGCACGCTTGCTGAGCGTGTTGTTCACCCCATTCTGGCTGCCCATAGCAGGGTTGGTGGTGCTGTTCCTATTCAGCTATTTAAGCATATTCCCCTTATATTATAAGATGCAAGTGCTTATAATGGTTTATCTGTTTACTATCTTGTTGCCAACCGCTATGATACGCCTCTATAGGCGCTATCAAGGGTGGTCGCTGATAGAATTAGGACAACGAGAGCGACGCATGGTGCCCTACGTCATCTCCATCGGCTGCTATTTCGCCTGTGTATATATGATGCAGCGGTTACACATGCCGCATTTCATGGGCAACATCGTGGTTGCAGCCTTGTTTGTACAAATGATGTGTGCCATGATAAACCTTTGGTGGAAGGTATCAGAGCATACGGCCGCCATTGGAGGAATGGGGGGCGCACTATTCGCTTTTGCGGAATATCTGAACTTCAATCCTGTATGGTGGATGTGTCTAATATTCATCGTAGCAGGAATGGTGGGCACCAGTCGCATGATATTGCGACAACATACTTTGGGACAAGTAGCGGGTGGTTTCTGGATAGGCTTCTTCTGTGCTGCTTTTGCTATCTTCTTTCTCTGAATCCGCGAAAAATATAACAGACTTTTAAACAATAACATCACAATATGAAACCAATTGTAAGCATTATCATGGGCAGCACCAGCGACCTGCCCGTCATGGAGAAAGCCTGCAAACTACTGGATGAGTTGCAGGTTCCGTTCGAAGTAAATGCCTTGTCGGCCCACCGTACACCTACTGAGGTAGAGGTGTTTGCAAAGAATGCCAAGTCGCGTGGCATCAAGGTCATCATTGCCGCAGCAGGTATGGCTGCTGCCTTGCCAGGCGTCATTGCAGCAAACACCACACTGCCTGTTATCGGCGTACCCATCAAGGGTATGCTTGACGGGTTGGATGCCATGCTGAGCATCATCCAGATGCCCCCAGGTATTCCTGTGGCAACGGTTGGTGTCAACGGAGCACAAAATGCCGCCATTCTGACTGTACAAATGCTGGCTCTAAGCGATGAAGAACTGAACAATCGCCTACAGCACTACAAGCTTGCTTTGACGGACAAGATTACTAAAGCTAATGAAGAATTGGCTAACGTAAAGTTCCAATTTAAGACGAATTAAGGGACGAAAAATAGAACCCTCAAATAAAAGTACGATTTATTAACGACGAGCCCATACTTTAACAACCGCAAGGTTTATACTCAAGAAAAATGGGAATGTGCCAAAGTAGACACATTCCCATTTCTATTTTACTTCGAGAGAACGTTTAGCGTTCTTCAAGTGCGGATTCTGCGCCAAAGTCAAGCACATTTTTGCGATTGGCCTGCATGCGCTCATACTCCTCCTTGGAGCCTACAATGAGCTTATCGTAACCGCGTTGTCCAGTACCTGCGGGAATGAGGTGACCAGAGATCACATTCTCCTTCATACCCTCCAGATAGTCTACCTTGGCGCGAATAGCTGCCTCATTGAGCACCTTAGTGGTCTCTTGGAAAGATGCGGCAGACATGAACGACTTGGTTTGCAGGGCTGCACGGGTGATACCTTGAAGAATCTGAGTAGACGTAGCAGGAACAGCGTCACGAACCTGTACGGGCTTCATATCACGACGCTTCAGCATAGAGTTCTCATCGCGCAACTTGCGGGCAGTAACAATTTGTCCCTTCTGCATGGTCTCAGAGTCACCTGCATCGATAACTACTTTCTTGCCCCAGATACGGTCATTCTCCTCGGCAAAGTCAAGCTTATCGACTATCTCCTGCTCAAGGAATGAGGTGTCACCAGGATCGTTAATCTGAACCTTACGCATCATCTGGCGGACAATAATCTCGAAATGCTTGTCGTTAATCTTCACACCTTGCAGACGATAAACGTCCTGAACCTCATTGACGATATACTCCTGTACAGACGTGGGACCCTTAATGGCCAGAATGTCCGCAGGGGTAATAACACCATCGGATAACGGCGTTCCTGCTCGAACAGCATCATGCTCCTGCACCAGAATCTGCTTAGATAATGATACGAGATATTTACGCTGTTCGCCTGTTTTGGAAGTGACAACAATTTCGCGGTTACCACGCTTTACCTTACCCATAGTGACTTCACCGTCAATCTCAGAAACGATGGCAGGGTTCGATGGGTTACGGGCTTCAAAAAGCTCGGTGACACGAGGTAGACCACCAGTAATATCACCACCCTTGGCAGCAGCACGTGGAATCTTGACGAGGGTCTCACCAGTCTTGACAGTTTGGCCGTCCTCAACTACAACGTGACCGCCCACAGGGAAGTTATAGGTTCCGACTATGTCGCCATTTGCATCGATAACATCGCAGGTTGGTACCTTTGATTTGTCTTTCGACTCTGTGACAATCTTCTCGGTAAGACCTGTCGTTTCGTCGGTCTCAGCACGGAAAGTAACACCCTCAGCAACATCATGGAACTTCAAAGTACCAGCATATTCAGTAACGATAACGGCATTGAAAGGATCCCATTGGGCAATCTTGTCTCCTTGCTTAACAATGTCACCATTCTTAAAATAAAGTGAAGAGCCGTAAGGAACGTTCACGGTAGAGAGCACTATCTTGGTATTGACATCAACAAAACGTAATTCACCCAGACGGCTAACCACCATTTCACATTCGCGACCATCCTCGTCGAACGGTACAGTACGTACTTCCTCAAATTCTATTTTCGAGTCATTCTTAGCCACAATACTGGCATTGGCGGCAGCATTGGCGGCCACACCACCAGCGTGGAATGTACGAAGTGTCAACTGTGTACCAGGCTCACCAATGGCTTGTGCAGCAATGACTCCCACAGCCTCTCCTTTCTGCACCATACGACGAGTAGCAAGGTTGCGGCCATAACACTTCATACAAACACCGTGTTTAGACTCACAAGTAAGCACAGAACGTATCTCCACGCTCTCAATGGGGGAGTCTTCAATAGCCAGTGCAATGGGCTCAGTAATCTCCTCACCAGCAGAAACAATCAGTTCTCCAGTAGAAGGATGGATAATATCATGTACTGAAACACGTCCCAAGATGCGCTCATAAAGTGTAGAAATCACCTCATCGCCATTCTTTAGAGCCGTACATACAAGGCCACGCAGCGTACCACAGTCTTCCTCGTTAATTATGACATCGTGAGAGACATCGACCAAACGACGGGTCAGATAACCAGCATCGGCTGTTTTCATAGCAGTGTCAGCCAGGCCCTTACGGGCACCGTGAGTAGAGATGAAGTATTCCAGCACGGACATTCCTTCCTTGAAGTTCGACAGAATGGGGTTTTCAATAATCTGTGCACCCTCGGCTCCTGCTTTCTGAGGCTTAGCCATCAGACCACGCATACCTGAAAGCTGACGAATTTGGTCCTTACTACCACGTGCACCAGAGTCAAGCATCATGAACACAGCATTGAATCCTTGGTCGGCCTCAGTCATCTCTTTCATCAGCACATTGCCGAGGTCATTATTGATGTGAGTCCATGTATCAATAACCTGGTTATAACGTTCATTGTCTGTAATAAAGCCCATGTTATAGTTCTCAGTAATCTGGCGTACCTCTTCATTACCTTTTTCTACAAGGTCTTTCTTGGACTCAGGGATAATAATATCGTCAAGGTTGAACGAGAGACCTGCTTCATAAGCCATGCGATAGCCAAGATTTTTAATTCCATCAAGGAACTCACAAGCCTCAGCAAAGCCTACATTCTTAATAACATCAGCAATGATGTCGCGTAAGGACTTCTTGGAAACAATCTTGTTGACATAACCAACTTCTTTCGGAATAATGCCATTTACAATGACACGTCCAACAGAAGTCTCAACCATGCGCTTCACAGGCTTGCCGTCTACAATATCGTCAACAACCACCTTCACCTGAGCGTGCAGGTCACATTTTCCTTCATTATGGGCAATAATAGCTTCCTCAGGACCATAAAAAGTCAGTCCCTCGCCTTTTGCTCCTGGACGAATCTTAGAAATATAATAGAGTCCGAGCACCATATCCTGCGAAGGAACGGTGATAGGTGCACCATTAGCTGGGTTCAAAATGTTGTGGCTCTGAAGCATTAAAATCTGTGCCTCCAAGATAGCCTCGTTACTCAAAGGAAGGTGAACAGCCATCTGGTCACCATCGAAGTCGGCATTGAAAGCTGTACAAGCCAACGGATGTAACTGAATAGCCTTTCCCTCAATTAACTTAGGCTGAAAAGCTTGAATTCCTAAACGGTGTAGCGTTGGAGCACGGTTCAGCAGGACGGGATGGCCTTTCATCACATTCTCAAGAATATCCCAAATGATAGGCTCACGACGGTCTACTATCTTCTTGGCCGACTTAACTGTCTTGACAATGCCTCGTTCAATGAGTTTGCGAATAATAAAGGGCTTATATAACTCGGCTGCCATCAATTTTGGAAGCCCACATTCGCCCATCTTCAACTCAGGACCTACAACAATAACCGAACGAGCCGAGTAATCAACACGTTTACCGAGCAAGTTTTGACGGAAACGTCCCTGCTTACCCTTTAATGAATCAGACAGAGATTTTAGCGGACGGTTAGAATCACTTTTAACAGCACTCGACTTGCGACTGTTGTCAAACAATGAGTCAACGGCCTCCTGCAGCATGCGTTTTTCATTGCGTAGAATAACCTCCGGAGCATGAATCTCCATTAAGCGTTTCAGACGGTTATTGCGGATAATGACTCGACGATAAAGGTCATTTAAATCACTGGTAGCAAAACGACCACCATCCAAAGGCACAAGGGGACGTAACTCGGGCGGAGTAACTGGGATAATCTTCATAATCATCCACTCAGGACGATTGATTCCTTTTTCCACACTGCTACGGAAAGCCTCTACAACCTGTAGACGCTTCAGAGCCTCGTTCTTGCGTTGCATGGACGAGTCGCTATTTGCACGGTCGCGCAACTCATAGCTCAAAGAGTCAAGGTCAAGACGACCCAACAAGTCGTAGACAGCTTCTGCTCCCATTTTACAAATAAATTTATTGGGATCACTATCCTCAAGATAATCGTTATCTGCTGATAATTGATTATCAATAATGTCATTATATTCTTCCTCAGAGAGCAAATCATACATCTGAGAACCTAATACAGGATTACCTTCGGCATCTTTCTTACCTGCCATTGCACCTGGCTGAATAACGACATAGCGCTCGTAGTAAATTATAGCATCAAGTTTCTTGGTGGGAAGTCCCAGCAAATAACCGATCTTGTTAGGCAGAGAACGGAAATACCAAATATGGGCAACAGGAACAACAAGTTCAATGTGTCCCGTTCGCTCGCGACGAACCTTTTTCTCAGTAACCTCTACACCACAACGATCGCAGACAATTCCCTTATAACGGATGCGTTTATACTTGCCACAAGCACATTCATAATCCTTGGTCGGACCAAAAATACGCTCGCAGAACAAGCCATCACGCTCAGGCTTGTAGGTACGATAGTTGATGGTCTCAGGCTTAGTCACCTCACCATAGGAATTCTCAAGAATCTCGTCAGGTGATGCAAGGCCAATGGTAATTTTGGTGAAATTACTCTTTATCTTTGAATCTTTCTTAAAAGCCATATTTATTTACCAATTTACGATTAACGATTTATTAGTCCATCTTGATACTTAGACCCAAGCCTTTCAGTTCATGCAACAGTACGTTGAGTGACTCTGGAATACCGGGAGTTGGCATTTGCTCACCCTTGACAATTGCCTCGTATGCCTTGGCACGACCAACAACATCGTCAGACTTGATGGTCAGAATCTCTTGCAATACATGGCTGGCACCAAAGGCTTCCAAAGCCCAGACCTCCATCTCTCCAAAACGCTGTCCACCAAACTGTGCCTTACCACCCAAAGGCTGTTGGGTGATGAGTGAGTATGGGCCGATAGAACGAGCATGCATCTTATCCTCGACCATGTGTCCAAGCTTTAAGAAATAGGTAATACCAACTGTTGCAGGCTGATCGAAACGCTCACCAGTCTCACCATCATACAAATGTGTAGAACAGAGTCGCGGCAGACCTGCCTTGTCGGTCC
Source organism: Prevotella sp. (assembly GCA_022511045.1). Classification (GTDB taxonomy): domain Bacteria; phylum Bacteroidota; class Bacteroidia; order Bacteroidales; family Bacteroidaceae; genus Prevotella. The sequence continues at coordinate 3,800 of JAFLSF010000022.1, read as the reverse complement.
ATTCTGCCAAATCCTCAAGCTTAGCACCATCAAAGATTGGTGTAGAGAACTTTACACCGAGTTTCTTACCTGCAGCACCAAGAATGGCCTCGAAAATCTGGCCAAGATTCATACGTGATGGCACGCCTAACGGATTCAGAACCAAATCTACGGGGCGACCATCCTCAAGGAATGGCATATCTTCCTGCCGTACAACCTTTGAGACAATACCCTTATTACCATGACGACCAGCCAACTTATCACCAACGCCAATTTTGCGTTTCTTAGCCACATAAACTTTGGCCATTTGAAGAATGCCAGAGGGCAACTCGTCACCTATCGTGATAGCATACTTTTTACGTTTCATCTCAGCATCGAGCAACTTGAACTTCTTCATGTAGTTAATAATCAACTTACCTATAAGTTCATTCTTATAATCATCGTTTGTCCAGTTGCTGATCTGGATATCACCGTACTCAAGGTTCTTCAGATTAGTTACAGTGAACTTAGAACCTTTTGAAATAACCTCTGCACCTGTGTAATCTTTTACACCTTGAGAAGTTTTTCCTTTAGTTAGGATCATAAGTTTTTCAACTAAAATGTCCTTCAAATCACTAATCTTCGCCTCATGTTCTTCGTCAATCTTCTCCAATAATTTCTTATCTTGCAATTTGGTTTGACGAGTCTTTACGGCACGAGTAAATAGCTTTTTATCAACGATGACACCCGTAAGTGACGGATTAGCCTTCAACGAAGAATCTTTCACATCACCTGCCTTATCACCAAAGATAGCACGTAACAATTTCTCTTCTGGTGAAGGATCACTCTCTCCTTTTGGTGAAATCTTACCAATCAAAATATCACCAGGCTCAACCCGTGCACCAACACGAATAACACCATTCTCATCAAGATCCTTAGTTGCCTCTTCACTAACATTTGGAATGTCGGCAGTGAACTCCTCGGCACCACGTTTAGTCTCACGGACATCAAGTGAGTATTCATCCACATGAACGGAGGTCAAGATATCCTCACGCACAATGCGTTCGTTAAGAACAATGGCATCTTCATAGTTGTAACCTTTCCAAGGCATATATGCAACAAGCAGATTACGCCCTAATGCAAGCTCACCATTTTCAGTTGCATACCCCTCTGTTAAGATATCACCTTTCTTAACACGCTGTCCCTTGTCACAGATTGGACGCAGGTCAATAGTCATGTTCTGGTTGGTACGACGGAACTTTGGAATACGGTACTCCTTTAATGCAGGCTCGAAACTGACAAACTCCTCATCTTCTGTACGATCATAGAGAATACGAATAGTAGTTGCATCAACATAATCAACGACACCGTTACTCTCTGCAGTAATCATCGTGCGGGAGTCCTCACAAACCTGCTTTTCAATACCAGTACCTACAATAGGAGCTTCATTATGGAGCAGGGGAACTGCTTGACGCATCATGTTTGATCCCATCAGTGCGCGGTGTGCATCATCGTGTTCCAAAAATGGAATCAACGAAGCAGCAATAGAAGCAATCTGCTGTGGCGAAACGTCCATCAAATCTACCTGTGTAGGAGGTACAACGGGGAAATCTGCATCCTGACGACATTTTACAACAGAACGAATAAAGGTACCATCGTCATTTAGCGGGGCATTACCCTGTCCAATAACATGTTCTTCTTCCTCCTCTGCTGTCAGATAAATGATGTCATCATTATTCAAATTAGCCACCCCATTCTCTACCTTACGATAAGGAGTTGAGATGAAACCTAATTCGTTAATCGTAGCATAAACACACAAAGAAGAAATCAGTCCGATATTAGGACCTTCAGGACTCTCAATCGGGCAAAGACGACCATAGTGGGTATAGTGTACATCACGAACTTCAAAACCAGCACGTTCACGAGAAAGACCACCAGGACCTAAAGCAGAAAGACGTCTCTTGTGAGTCACCTCTGCCAGCGGATTGGTTTGATCCATGAACTGCGACAACGGATTAGTACCGAAAAATGAGTTAATTACACTAGAGATAGTTTTAGCTGTAATCAGGTCCGTTGGGGTGAACACCTCATTATCACGAACATTCATACGTTCACGAATAGTGCGACTCATACGTGCCAAACCGATAGAGAACTGATTCGATAGCTGTTCACCAACAGTACGTACACGACGATTGGACAAATGATCAATATCATCTACGGTAGCCTTGGAGTTAATCAATTGAATTAAATACTTAATAATCTCAATGATATCTTCCTTGGTCAACACACGGATACCCATCTCTGTGTCTAAACCCAATTTTTTGTTGATACGATAACGCCCTACATCGCCTAAATCGTAACGTTTATCCGAGAAAAACAGATTCTGGATGACCTCGCGAGCACTGGCATCATCAGCAGGGTCTGCATTACGCAATTGCCGATATATGTATAGCACCGCCTCTTTCTCGGAATTGGAAGGATCCTTTTGTAACGTATTAAAGATGATAGAGAAGTCTTGCGCAACAGTTTCATTCTTATGAATAAGTATTGTCTGGGCACCGCTCTCCAAAATCTCCAACAGATTATCTTCCGTTATTTCTGTCTCACGTTCCATGATGACTTCGTTACGTTCAATAGATACTACTTCACCCGTATCTTCGTCCACAAAGTCTTCATTCCAACTCTTTAGCACACGTGCAGCAAGTTTTGAACCAACATACTTCTTCAAAGTAGTCTTATTAACCTTTACCTCTTCGGCAAGATCAAAAATTTGCAGAATATCCTTATCTGTTTCAAAACCAATTGCACGCAAAAGTGTCGTAACAGGTAACTTCTTCTTGCGGTCAATGTATGCATACATAACATTGTTAATGTCCGTAGCAAACTCAATCCAAGAACCTTTAAAAGGAATAATACGTGCCGAATAGAGAAGCGTACCATTAGCATGCACGTTCTGACCGAAGAACACACCTGGTGAACGATGCAACTGTGATACAACAACACGCTCTGCACCATTTATTATAAAGGTACCGTTAGATGTCATATATGGTATTGGACCAAGAAAAACATCTTGTATCACCGTTCCAAAATCTTCATGATCGGGATCCGTACAGTAGAGCTTCAATTTAGCCTTCAAGGGTACGCTATAAGTCAAGCCGCGCTCCAAACATTCATCAATGGTATAACGGGGCGGATCGATATAATAATCCAAGAACTCAAGAACGAAATTATTACGCGTATCAGTGATAGGGAAGTTCTCTGAGAACACCTTATACAAACCGTCGTTCTTGCGTTCCTCAGGCGGAGTGTCTAACTGTAGGAAATCTTTAAAAGACTTTAACTGTACATCAAGAAAATCCGGAAAGGGCATTGGATTTTTGACGCTACCAAAGTTAACTCTGTTGTCTATTACTTTTGAAGCCATGTATTTATGATTGTTATTCTAAAATTTCTCGACTTTCTTTACTATCCGAAGTTTCTATAATAGAGACAGAAATTGGTCGGGAACTCTCTACTTGAGAGCCCCCAACCAATTGTTTATTGCTATGGCTGAATTATTTCAGCTCAACAACAGCACCAGCCTCCTCAATAGTCTTCTTCAGGTTCTCAGCCTCGTCCTTAGACAGACCTTCTTTCAGAGTAGAGGGAGCACCGTCTACCAAATCCTTAGCTTCTTTCAAGCCCAGACCGCAAGCCTCTTTAACAGCCTTTACAACCTGCAACTTAGCAGCACCAGCTTCCTTCAGAACAACGTCGAAAGAGGTCTTCTCCTCAGCAGCAGCGGCCTCACCGCCAGCAGCAGGACCAGCAGCAACAGCAACAGCTGCAGCAGCAGGCTCAAT
>JAFLSF010000021.1 GCA_022511045.1 Prevotella sp. | reverse complement strand
ACGGGGTGATGGGGTAGATAGCGGCTACCTCCGAGAACATGTAACTCACGTGAGCTGCAGCCTCGTTACCATCACAGGTGATAAATTTCTTTTCTTTAGCCATTTGTTTAGAATAGATTAAAAATGAAATATTCTTTTGTTTGAATCAGTAGTTGTAATGATTTAAATCGTTTGCAAAATTACAAATAAAATCTCGAAACACAAAGCACTGACTCTAAAATCTTGCTAAATTGTGCTGTTTTTCTTTCGTCTAAATAATTACCTTTGTTCTCCATATTTAATACAAGAAGCCTAATAACCAGAGCGGTATCTGGTTGTCTTTGCCTATTTCAGTATTGTAGCGGGCATAGGTGGTGTCTGGTACGTACCTTATTTTATTATGGGCGGCCGCGTCGCAGATGCGGAACTTCAAATGTTCGTCCACGATATAGTACTGGTCACGACTTTGTTGGTTTACTTTGTGGTCTTTCCACAACGAATTTACAAAGAAAGTCTCCATTGCTGTCTGCTTATCTACGCAGATGGGGTAGATGGCATAGAGTAGGTTTGGGTTGTGTAACATCACTTTCGACGGCTTTTTGGGATAGTCCTCGCCGACAGGGTAGATGATGTTTACCATACGGGCGTCGGCCAAGTATTTAATGTAGTTCATCACCGTAGCGCGGCTGGTCTCTATGTCATGAGCCAGTCTGCTGATATTAAGCGACTTGGGGCCGTCTTCCGCCAGTTGGTAGAACAATTTTTTTATCTTTGTCAGATACTTCAGCTCTATCTGCTTGATAAGCAGAATATCTACCTCGGTCATCATATTCATAGTCTTGAGCAAGTTTTCCGAATAATTACGATGCTCTTGGAAGAAAGGATAGAAACCGTGATGGATGTAGTCTTGGAAATAACGATTAGGCGAAACCTTAGGAAGAATCTGCTTGATTATGCGCTCGTGGTCTTGTAGGATTTCCTTCAGCGAATAGGCGCGAAAATTGTTGCCCGTCAATAGGTTGATGTACTCTCGGAAAGAGAAACCGCGCAGGTTATACGACTTTACGATACCATTCAGTTCGGGATTTTCATCTTTCAAGCGCATGACACTCGAGCCCGTAAATACAATCTTCAAAAAAGGATATAGGTCGTAGCATTTGCGCAACTCAGCACTCCAGTCAGGCTGTTTGAACACTTGGTCTATCAGCAACACACGTCCCCCGTTGTGGCAGAACTCGCCTGCAAAGTCAGCAATGCCGCGCCGTTGGAAATAAAAATTGTTCATATTGACGTACAGACATTGACGGTCCGCCACGCCAAAACGCTCCTTGGCATATTGAAGGAGAAAGGTCGTCTTACCCACACCACGCGTACCTTTTATGCCAATCATGCGGTCAGACCAGTCTATCTCGTCCATCAACAGACGGCGGACAGGAGCATTGACGTGATCTACCAAATAACGGTGTGTGCGAAAAAAGGCCTCCATTGTGTATCAGATGCGGTAGTAAACAGCGACAAAGGTACATATATTTTTGCAAAATGCAAAGCAGAGATTGCAAAAATCTCGTACTTTTTTATTATTTTTGCACCCGATAAACGTCCCAATACTTGAATTTACACCTTTCAAGCATTGAGGAGACGCGCGAGAAGAACGCTTCAAACCAATGAAAATACACGTCTTTAACCCAGAACACGACATTGTACTGGCCTCTGGTCAGTCTAACTTTACGGCTCCCAAAGCAGGCCGTCTGCTACGTCGCGATTTGGGTTTCTTGCCTGCATTATGGGCCAAAGAAGATGAGTATATCTTGGTTGACGATGTTGAACTGGCAGAGCGTCAATGGCGACAAATATGCTCTCAGTTCTTTCCCTTTTTAGGAAAAGAGCGTTTCCCCTTTAAAGAAAAAATGTTTCTCCCTTGGGAAAAAACCGTATCTTCTATAACAGAAAAATGTGTGGTGCCTTGGGGCTGGGATCGAGGCCTATACACAAGGCTGACGAGGATAGGCCTCACACCCGACGAGCTACCTCCTCAAGAATACTTAGCCCTAATCAGAACTTTTTCTCATCGCCGAACGGCTGCTAAATTGCTACCGCATCTGCAAATGGAAGGCACTATAGGCGAGTCGTCAGAGTGCAAGAATATCGATGAAATCGATGCTTTTCTAACTTCTCACCCGCGTGTTGTATTGAAAGCTCCTTGGTCGTCGAGTGGTCGAGGGGTGCGTTTCCTCTCTACGCAAGACACCACTTCCGCTACGAGTGGTCTGTCACACTCCGTCCGCAATTGGATAGTTCATGTGTTAGAGAGTCAAGGTAGCATTATGGCTGAGCCATATTATAACAAGGTAGAGGACTTTGCACTTGAGTTCTATGTCGATGAAATGGGAAAAATTTGCTATGAGGGTATTTCACTTTTCCAAACTTCTAGCGGTGCCTATATCGGTAATATTATTGCGTCGGAAATCCGAAAACGCGAAATGATAAGCCGCTATATTTCAATAGATTTATTAGATACGATACAGCAAAAGATTATCGAGTCAATTGACCTTAAAGGCTATCACGGGTGCTTTGGTATAGATATGATGATAGTCTTGGCTAATGACGGCAAATATTTGTTGCATCCTTGCGTAGAACTTAACCTGCGCCGAACGATGGGACATGTAGCATTGGCTCTAAACAAACACCTAAATCCTCAAGACGACAACTCTTTCCAAAAAGTGATGTGCATAGATTTCAACGGACAGAACTATCAATTAAAAATAGAATAACTATGAAGAAATTACTTATCGTAACGCTGACACTGGTGTCTTTGGCGGCCTCCGCTCAATACAAATCACAAGTTTGGAGTCCAGATAATGGTGATGGAACTTACACTAATCCCGTTATCAATGCCGATTATAGCGACCCTGATGTTTGTGTCGGACCCTCGGGTGAGGATTACTATATGACGGCTTCGTCGTTTCAGTGCGTCCCAGGTCTGCCTATTCTACACTCACGTGATTTGGTGAATTGGCAGATAATTGGCTATGCACTAAAGAGCCTCTATGATGGTGACGAACAGCTAAAAGTACATTATAGCAAGCCCCAACATGGTAATGGCGTATGGGCACCCTCTATCCGATACCATGCTGGCGAATACTATATCTATTGGGGAGACCCCGATAATGGTGTTTATATGGTCAAAGCAAAAGACCCAGCTGGAGATTGGTCAGAGCCTCTCTGTGTCATCAAAGGTAAGGGCTATATTGACACGACACCGCTTTGGGACGATGATGGTCGTTGCTATTTGGTCAACGGATGGGCTAACTCTCGAAGCAAATTCGCCAGTGTGTTGACTGTTAGGGAATTGTCTGCTGACGGGACGCGCGCTATTGGTCAACCTGTAATAGTGTTTGACGGCAACGGAACGGAGAACAGAACTTGCGAGGGACCTAAATTTTATAAGCGCGACGGCTGGTATTGGATTATGTGTCCTGCGGGTGGTGTCCCAACAGGCTTCCAGTTGGCTATGCGTTCCAAGTCGCCTTACGGCCCTTATGAGCATAAAATCGTATTGGAACAGGGTAAGACTAATATCAATGGTCCCCATCAAGGTGGATGGGTGCACACGAAGTACGGTGAGGATTGGTTTATTCACTTCCAAGACAAGGAGGCTTATGGCCGTGTAGTCCATTTGAATCCAATAGACTGGTCTACGGGCTGGCCTATCATGGGAAAGAATGGTGAGCCTGTTATCACGTATAGGAAACCGAAAAATAGTTCCAGCCTTATTGTTAATCCTGTTGAATCGGACGAGTTTAATGCCCCAAAGATTGGTCTTCAGTGGCAATGGCACGCTAACTATGACGAGAAGTTTGGCGTTCCTACTGCTTTTGGCACAATGCGAATCTATACACATAAGTTGTCTAAAGAATGGAAGAATTACTGGGAGGTACCCAACTTGTTGCTCCAGAAGACACCTGCAGACGAGTTTACAGTAACGACGAAACTATGCTTTACTTCCAAGGATGAAGGACAGATGGGGGGCCTCATCATGATGGGGCATAACTATTATGCGCTGGTCGTTAAGCGTGTTGGCAAAACGTTTCAGTTGTTACTCCAGAGTTGTACTAATGCAGACAGGGGAACGGCACAAACGGAAGAATTGATAGCAACATTGAAGCCTACGGCTGAGGACAAAACAGATTATAAACCAGGAATCCACGAAGATATTTATATGCGCATGCAGGTCAAAAACTCCAAAGTGCAGTTTTCCTATAGCGAGAACGGCAAAAAGTTTAAGACGTGTAGTGTAGAATTGCCTATGAAGGAGGGCAAGTGGATTGGTGCCAAGTTTGGTTTCGTTGCTGTTGAAACCAATGAAAAGGCCGATAGGGGCTGGATAGATGCAGATTGGATACGTATTACTGAAAAATGAAAACAAAACATCTGATACTTTGTCTTGTGTTTTGGCCGATAATGGCCTTGGCTCAGAATTTTCCCGTAGGCATTATCTGTATGCAAGACACATTGCGTGGTTTGCAGTTAGGTCTTAATTCGTCCATCGCGACTGAGGGTGGGAGTGGTTTGCAGCTTTCTGGACTTTCTAATATATCAGCATCTGCATTCCGAGGGATTCAGTTCAGTGCTATCAGCAATATCTCACGTGGTTTGGAGCAAGGAATTCAGTTTAGCGGTCTCTTGAACGTGTCTTCGGCATACATGCGTGGCCTGCAATGGGGAGCTATCAACTATGCAGACTCTTTGAACGGTACGCAATTAGGTGCTGTGAACGTAGCCCGTTCGCATCCTAAAGGCTGGCAGATAGGACTTATCAATGTGACGAACGATACGATAGGGCGTAAAATAGGCTTGCTAAATATTAGTCCGTACACCATTATTGACTTCATGTTCTACGGTGGCACCAGTAGTAAGCTGAATGCTGCCATACGTTTGCGCAATCATAGTACTTATAGTATTGTGGGGGTCGGTACTCATTACATGGGGCTTGATGAGAAGTTTTCTGGTGCATTGTTCTATCGTCTAGGCCAGTATATCCAGTTTGGTCCACGTTGGTCACTGAGTGGAGACATCGGCTTCTATCATATTGAGACTTTCCAGCACCATACTTCTGGGCAACCGCAACGGCTTTATTCTTTGCAAGCGCGCTTGAATGCAGACTATCAGTTTGGCAATAGAGTCGGTGCTTTTGTGTCGGTGGGTTACGGAGATACGCGTTATTATAGTCACTCTCATCGCTATCGCAGCCGCCCATTAGTGGAAATGGGATTGACGTTACGCCAAATACGTGGTCAGTCGTCACAGAAAAAGTGGGTACCAGAGACAGAAAAGGTGACAGGTGATTCCGTGATGGCTATTGATCAGCCCAAGCGTCCCTGGCAAGCTATTGCCGAAGTAACAGGTATCAACGTGGGCGTACATCTGTTCGACCGCTATGTTACACGCGAGGAATTTGCACAGACCACGTTACGTTCTATACGCCGTAATTTCACCGATGGAATGGTGTGGGATAATGATTTCTTTATTACCAATATGTTTGCTCACCCGTATCATGGTAATCTCTATTTTAATGCTGCTCGCAGTAATGGGCTCTCTTTCTGGGAATCTGCTCCCTTTGCGTTGGGTGGCTCTCTGATGTGGGAGTTTTTTGGTGAGACAGAACCGCCAGCTATTAATGATGTGTTAGCCACCAGCATGGGAGGTATAGCCATTGGAGAAATTGCCCACCGAGTGAGTCGTATTATGCTTGACGACCGCCAGCGAGGAGTGAATCGTTTTTTACGCGAAGCTGTAGCAACAATTATCAATCCTATTCAGGGATTGCATCGTATTTTGAGTGGCGATGCTTGGCGGGTGAGCCATCGGAACTATTTGTATCACGACAGAAACCAACATCCCCTTGATTTATCATTATCGGCAGGCTTCCGCTACTTGGCTGATAATGGTGCATTATTTAGAGGCGAGAATAACGGTTATATTACTTTCTATTTGGGCTATGGTACGTCTGTGGACGGCGAACGACATACTCATCCTTACGATTTCTTTGACGTGGAAACTTCATTTGGGTTAAGCCGTAGCCAGCCGATAGTTAATGCCCTGCATATTGTAGGTCGTCTTTGGAGTACTCCTGTTATCAACAATAAGGATATAGTAGGGGAGTTTGGTATCTATCAGCATTTCAACTATTATGACTCGAAACCCATCAAGGATGCATCGGATTTAACCCCTTATCGTATTAGTGAAGCAGCGGCAGTTGGACCTGGAGTTATCTTTTCATTGCCACGCGTAGGTTTTATGTCTCAATTAGAACAGCGTCTTTTCATTGACGGTATTCTGTTAGGTGGTACAAAAAGTGACTACTTTAACGTCCTAGAACGTGATTATAACATGGGTAGCGGATTCAGTGTTAAGTCAAAAACTTATGTAGAATTTGGCAATATTGCACGTTTTGTACTCCATGCCAAATATTTTCGCATCTACACGTGGAAGGGCTATAATATGGAGGACCTCCAGAACATTAAGGACTTGCACTATTTAAATGTGCAGGGTGATCATGGCCATGCCTCGTTGATGGTGGTAAATCCAATTATGGAGATAGGATTGAAGAAAAATTGGTATCTCTCGTTTTCTGGCTCCTATTTCTGGCGCGACACATATTACAAATACCATCCAAACGTTACGGCCAGTACCTTTGAGGCTAAAGTTGGACTGACTTGTCACTTCTGAATCTCATTTCCGACACATCAGTTGGTAGGGGCATGTACGGCAGACCTTCGTATCTGTAGTAGGACGGAATGGTACATCTGGTGAGAAAATCTCAGCTACCTTCGCCTCCAATAATTCACAGAAATGCTGGCTATGGTCGGCTATGTCAAGTATCTTCTCTTGACCGAAACGTAATGTGGGGTCGTAGTCTTCTTTTGAGGCGTGCTGGATGAACAGCAGGGCAGGGGATACTGGTATGTGTTTAGACGTATTGTTGGTATTACTTTGTCGACTGACAATATCGGCATAGACGAAGGTTTGCAGGTAGTAGTCGCAATGGTTATGTATCTGTGCAGGGTCGAATATGGCCTCAACATCGGGCATAGATTTCTGTTGTTGACTACCTGTTTTATAGTCAATTACGCGGATGCGACCATCAGCCAATTGGTCAAGACGGTCGATACGTCCTCCTATTTTAAATGATGAAAGAGTTGTTAATTCCTGTTCTACGTCACATTCTAAACCGAGGATAGTAAAAGGAGCCAGACGAATGTCTATTTCAATAAGTTGGCGAACGTAGCGGATAATGACTTCGCGATTGATAATGTGCAAGCCACTCTTTGGGGCATGGGGAAATTCTTTATGAAATGCCTGATCGATGGCACGTTCAATCACCGCTTTGTTTTTCAATAGCTTTTGTAGAAGGTCTTTAGTAATGTGCTGCGGAAGTTGTTGGTAAATGATGTAAACTGCTTCGTGGAATATATTTCCGAAGATGCGGTTGTCCAGCTCTTGCTCGTCGTCTGGCGTATCAGCCTCCTTGATGCCCAATACATAACTGTAGTAGAATTGGTGAGGACAGCGCATATAACGGTTGATAGCAGTAGGAGAAAGTCGTTTCGCATTTTCTGGTGAGAAATAATAGGTGAGCGTTTGCATCATCTCAGGAGTCTTTTCAATATTCTTGGGCATTCGCTGTGTAATGCTACGATTTGCCTGTAACGATTTTTGTTGGATGATGTGAGGACTCTCAACCATCATCTGGAGCATGAAGCGGCTCATCTCACCTCGTTGACCATCTTCTGTTGACTTGTTCCACAAAATAGTAATGTCTTTAGCACGTTGCAAGAGACGATAGAAATAATAGGCATAAATACTGACTTTATTCTCTACTGTTGTTAGTTCGTAGGCTTGACGGATGCTATGGGGAATGAATGAACTGTCGTTGACTCCTTTTGGCATGTTGCCCTCGTTGCAGGAAAGCAGCAAGACGTGGTCGAAATCAAGATTGCGCGTTTCCAATACTCCCATAATCTGTAAGCCTTCTGCAGGTTCGCCATGAAATGGAATACTGGTCTGCTGAACAATCTGTGTGATGAGTCGTTGCATAGTAACATCTGCCACTATCAGATCACCGTTTTCGACCAGCGAATTTAGGCGATTAACCAATGTGTAGGCACGGAAAAGCGACTCCTGAAATAGTGGGTCCTCTATCTCGTCCTTGGAGTTCTGCGCTATTTGGCGGAGAAGAATTAAAAGATGCGCAGTGAGAGGTAACTGTTGTAAAGGTTGTTCTGAGATAAATCTTGCATACGGATGGCGTAGAAATATTCGTTTCAGTCGAGGTGTGTTGTTACCTAATTGCATGTTAAACCATAGTTGAATGAACGAAGCAATAGGAGTTTGTGACAATGGATAGCCTGTTGTAATATTGACTTTCGATACTTCACTGGGTAGACTATGGATGACAGTCGGCAAAAGGTTTTCATCACACATTACGATAGCCGTACGACGGCCATCTTTGTAACGTTTTTGTTCGCGTAGCCAGGTTGCAACATAGCGGGCTTGAATATGCTCCGTAGTTGCTGTGATGCAGGATATTTGTTTGGGCTGAATGAAGTTACAATAAATAGCTGCATCCTCCAATTCGTTTGGAAAGTACTTTATATATTGACTAATGTAACGACCTGCTTCGTGGTGTTGCATATAATAGTTGTCGAAATCCCAATAGAAATGAGCCTTTCCTTTATGTTGTAGGTGGGTAAAAAGACGTTGCTCTACTTTCTGTACTAAGTTGAACCCGACAAAGAGGTAACGGTCGTATTGAAAGGTATGTGTATCTTTATCACATACATCATTGACTACCTGCCTATATAAGGCACCTTCATAGGCTAACCCCTGCTGGAAGAGACGCTGGTTGAAGTCGTGGTATATATCGGCAAAGCGACTCCAAAGGTGTAGGAAACGTTGTTTTAATTCTGTTTCATGTTCCTCGGTGAAATGCTTAAAAAAGTGGCGCAACAATTCCTTCTGCTCGTCTGTTAGATAATTCAAGTTATCTAATTCATGAATGTCACGTAGATTGGAAAAAACACGATCAGCATCGGCCATATTTTTATCCAAGTCGTCAAAATCACTGATAAGTAACTGTCCCCAACCATAAAATTTGTCGAGTGTTTCTTCGCTATCTGTCTGTTGACAAAATGATAGATGTAGATCACATACCAGTTTGATGGGGTCGGCAATAGTTAATGCGGATTGTTGACGGAACAATTCACTGATGGTAATATAGACAGGACTCCATAATGGATGCCCTCCAGCCTCTCTTGCTAAGTATTCATTCAAAAATAACGATGCACGTTTGTTAGGGAATACTATGGCAGTATGCGACAAATCGGTGCCGTATTTGCGAATAATATCTTGGGCAACATACTCTAAAAAACTTTTCATGCAGTAACCTCCTCTATCTTATTACTATATACATACCATAACCAGCCCTTGACATTAGTCAGTCCCATTTGTTGTAACAACTGCATATACTTTCGTACCTGTTGTAGGTATTCTGGCTTAGGTTTTCCGAATTTAAAGTCTATAACGTGGGTTTCTTTCCCATCGGTTATCACGCGGTCGGGTCGTCGCTCTTTTACTGAGCCGTCTGGCTGCATGGAAAGAATAGTACACTCGTTGAATAATTGCCATTTGTCAGAGAACCATTTACTGACTTGTCTGTTCTCAAGTCGTGTGCGCAGCATTTTTGTTAGTTTGTCTCGTGTCCTCTCATTATCGTAGAGAACTCCTTCTTGCTGCAAACGTTGTAGGGCATAACCAATGTCGTCGGTGGTGCGGATAGTAGAAAATATTTCGTGTAGCACACTGCCCATTTTGATGTAACTCATCTCTTGCTCCTCGTCATCACCTTCAATAAAGCGTCGACTGCTGTTACTTTGGCGGAATTCTGTCTTTGCGTTAAAGGTCTCTAGCTGGATGAATTGGGGAGTGGCAGGCTGAAGAAATACATTCTGAGTCTTGGCGGCTTTTGATGTATTGGGGACTTTTGATATACTTAAAGTTCCGTAAGAAAATTCTATAGGTTCTTCTTCGTTGTCCATCCCTATGAGCATACTGTCTTCCAATTGTTTGGCTACGTCAGGTAATATTGTCTCTATAAGAGTTGAGCGACTACTTTTACTCCCCCGTTGGCCGATAACATGGAGACTACTGATAGCACGTGTAAAACCGACATACAGCAGATTTAGATTGTCTACAGTGTTCTGTAAATGCTCATCCAGATAATCGTGTTCATAGATAGTGCCGCGTAGTTTTTTCTCGCTGTAATCAATTGGTACGATGGGTAAAGCATTAAAAGGAGCGACAGAAGGCTTGCACCATAATATGTCAGGTAATTCCAGTTTCCAATCACAATAGGGGATAATGACATGGCGGAACTCTAATCCTTTACTCTTATGAATGGATAGGATGCGCACACCATAAAGGCTGTCACCTTGAACAGTCTTACTACAGATGGTTTCTTCCCATTCACATACGAAAGCATCAATATCGGTAGAATTGTCTTGAATAAACTTGTTCAGTTGGTCGTAGAAAGCACATAAATACGCACTTTGGTCGCTCAATCGGGAGAGTTGGAAGATGCTGTGCAATTTCTCTATCAATTCATAAAGGGGTAATTGCAGCAGTTCAATAGTATGACGTATAAAAGCCTCTGGCAAGAGAGCAGAATAATCTATAGAACTATTATCGTTAATAGTCTCATTACCGATAACGGAGCGTTGATAGAGTGTTGCAAGAGTCGCCTTGGCCAGCTCATCATCGGGATGGATAAGTAAATGAAGGGCTTGGATTAGTAGGGTGACGGCCACAGAAGCATCAAGGCGATAGGCCTCGTCACTGACTATGGGAATATCTGGTAAGTTGAGAGCAAAGTGTTCAGCAATGACAGGAATGTTTTTATTGGTACGTACTAATATTGCAATGTCTGTTAACGCAGCACCTTGAAGTACTAATTGCTTGACAGTATCTCCCAATAAACGGAGTGTTTCTTCTTGATAACAATCTTTTGTCAATAGGCGAATATTGACGTGACCTATCGGCTTTGCATCTGTTTGCCATTGTTGTGCCACATCGGCATAGGCATGTTTCAGTTGTTCAGCACCTATGGGATATTTCTCATACTGATAGTCATATTCTTGCCGAGCTGCCTCGGTAAAAAAAACATTGTTAAAAGCAATGATGTTACGCTCAGAACGATAGTTGGTGTCTAATGGTTTTATTTCGATGCGTTCATTGGCATAGGTGAATTGTAGGTCAATGGCATTGAGCAATCGCCAATCGCCAGAACGCCAGCGATAAATACTTTGTTTGACATCACCCACGATAAGATTCTCAGCATTACGATGGCTCATACACTCTTCGAGCAACACTTTGAAATTTTGCCATTGTATGGTGCTGGTATCTTGAAATTCATCTATCATGACGTGTTCTAACTGGGTACCTAATTTTTCGAAAATGAAAGGTGAGTCACTGTCACTAATAAGGGCTTGCAATAGTTGTTGTGTGTCGCTGAGCAAGAAACGGTTTGCTTCGTCGTTGAGTTGGCGTACCTTCTGCTCAATACTACCTAAAAGGCGTAATTGACTAAGGTGACGTAGAGTTAATTCTGCCGATTGATAGAGTAACCACTGGCGAGGTCGCTCCTCTATGGTATGGACTACCAATGGAATAAGTGTTGATTCTGCCAGAGCATGAATGAATTTTGCCCGTACATGGCTTTTCTTACACCATTTTGTAGCATCCTCGCAACATTCACAGACCCGTTTCCCTACTATGTTTTCGTCAAGTTGTCCTTGCTTGATTTTCAAGAATATGCTTGCAACACCACTTTTATTGTACGAGAGGTCTTCCACATCCAGTCCTTCTGATTGTAAAGTATTAAAGAATTTGTCGGCCAGTTCCTGCATGCGAGCCATTGCCGTACTGCGGATTTCTCGTAATTGCTTGCTATAAGCCTCAATAAATCCCTTTTGGCTAATAGTTTCATTGAGTGCATGATGATGTGACTTGTAATAATCGCGGAAGATAGTACGGCCAAATTGTTTCACTTGCCCAATGATATTCCATGAACGGTCGTCGCTGATTTTCTCCATAATGTAACTTAGCAGCCACTGCAACATAATGTCGGTGTGTGTCAGTGAGTCAATCAGCTGGTCAACGGCCTGTTCTTCTACCTGTGTGTCATTTAGGCTGATGCGTAAGTTAGCCGTGAGGTCAAGTTCACGGGCTAAATTTCGTAACACACTTTGGAAAAAAGAGTCTATTGTCTCTACGCGGAAATAGTTATAGTTATGTAACAACAGATGTAATGCCTCGCCAGCCCGCTGACAAACAATGTGGACGGGCAGACCCGTCTCCTCGAGAATACGTTGCGTGTATGCGTTACTATCTGGCAGTTGCTTCCAGATGCCAAAGAGTTGGCTAAGGATGCGCATCTTCATTTCCTCTGTTGCTTTGTTAGTGAAAGTAACAGCCAAAATGTTACGGTAACTCGTTGGATTTTTGACGAGTAACTTAATGTATTCTACAGTCAGAGTAAAAGTTTTGCCAGACCCTGCGCTAGCTTTATATACGGTGAGTGCTTTTACCATCGGCGGAATAGTTCAAAAGTAAATTTTGCTTCTATTGCATTATAGTTTGTATTGAGGAAACTGGCGAAAATTGCCGTAGAGAAATATCGATTCTTTAACCCATAACCCAACTCAAAATAGCCTCGAGCTCGTTCAATAGACAGGGCACTGAAATATAAACACTCGGTTTCTATAAAGCGCCCCACCCAGGGCAACCACGACAAAGCGAGTAGGGGAGAGTCGTAGGAGACATGACCGCGAATATAATAGTTAGATTCATTGTACCAACGACTATCTACTAGTTGGAACTGCCCCGACCAATCGTCATCCCAACCCGTAGGTAGGTTGTTGTCATGAAAATTAGTAAAGTCCACAAAATAGTCAGTACTGCGATGAGTATAAAAGCCTGCACCAGCACGAAGATTCAAGATACGCATACTCTTGATGCTACGTTTATATGACGCATCAAACTCCCAGCGTTCGTACTGCAAATTGGCTCCAAGAACTTTCATGATGCTTCGTTCGTAGTTAGTAGTCAGCACTGGCCCTTTTTTCCAAGGCGTAAGGTGTATGGTGAGAAAGGGTGCAAAACTACGATAAGCAACTGGTAGTCCTGCTTGGTGCATGAGTTCTCGCTCACCAAGGGCTTTTCGCAGGTGATAATTCAAACCTGTTGTTAGTGATACCCAGTTCAATATACCAATATGATTATAGATTGTTACATACTCATCACGGAACTCTGGTAGTGCAATACTATCGCCTCCTATGCGGTTGCGGAAAGATTCTGCAAGTGCTCCATTGGATGTTCGGTTACCATTACCCCAGATGATACCCGTCATACCATCGTGATCATAATCATAAGTGATGGTCAGAGGGAGTGTGTAATAAAACTGTCGGAGTTTGAAAGTATAGCCCAATCGAGGTTCCAGCGCAAGAAAAGGTTTATTATTTCTGTTGTAGTATAAAGAGCCCCTCAACTTATACGACAATCCTTTGCGAGTACTATAACTCATATAAAGCGGATTTAACAATGGCGAGACACGCATAGTGGTATTTCCAGAACGGAAGCCCGTGCTATTGACCATGTGGTCCCCTAAAACGTCCCATACGAAATGTCTTACTTTTTCTGCTTGTTTACGTGTATTGGACATCGTATCGCCAGTTAACATCTCTTGTAGTAACAACTGTTCTGCATAGTGATTCTTGTAAATGCTGTCTTGAAAAGGATTCAGTGGAAAGGGGCGTACCTTCTCCATCAATCTTATACTCGCTCTGTCTCGAATACTGTCTGGTAATGTTTGTGGACAATAATTGACAGTGGTAAAATCAGCATTGATTGCATTGCCCATAAACTTAAATTTCGCTTCAGTATTACTAGTAACAGGCAATTCATAGGGGCTGTCGGGATTCATAGTTGTAATTACACGGAATTTTAGCATATCATATTCGCCTTTGAAACGTAGCAACTTGATGCTGCCAGTACGCATATAAACTTCAGCCTCGCCAGCTACTAATTGAGTATTGTCTATACGAGGTGTGAAAGAAATCACGGCTATGCTGTCTGTACCATAATAGATACGATATTTATAGTAGTGACGATTAGAACGATGAAAAGGCGATAAGAGGCGGCCACCGTAAAGCAGTTCACCATAAATATTAGGTGAGAGATTATTGAAAAGGTCAGGTATTGGCCTGCGAAGGTGAGGAATAGTTCCGCTCTTTACCTGAAATATGGGGTCGAAATGTCCCTGGTTACCAGCCAATAACTTTCCATAAATTTCACCAACATATTGACGGTCGCCTTTCGCAATGCTGTATAATGTAGGGATAAGCCACATCAAAGCATTACGTCGCTTAACGTCCATAGTAAATACCAAATAAGAGTTAGGAGTGAAATCAGATACATCTTGCATCAGATTCTGATGATACGTCCACACCCGATTCATGACAATAGAGTCACGATAGTCATTCGCAAAACTAATGCTGGGCATGAAAGTCATCATGCCCAGCATTAGCAGGAATATGTGCAGTTTTCCTTTCACGCCTCCAAAATTACGAATAATTTTTGGAGAAGCAAAACTTTTAGCCTAAATATTTCATTAGAATACGTGCATTACCCGAATCGCGGAGTTTAGCAATGCTCTTTTCGCGAATCTGACGTACGCGTTCACGCGTCAGTCCCAATTGGTCACCAATCTCTTCGAGTCCCTTTTCATGACAGCCAATACCAAAACATTCACGGATGATAGTAATCTCTCTGTCTTTCAAAACCTTTTGCAGCACGGTGTTCAATTCTTGAGCCATTGACTCATGGTCAACATGACGGTCGGTACGTGAGTCGTCGCCCGATGCCATCACGTCAAGCATACAATTGTCTTCACCGTCTTGGAAAGGAGCGTCAATAGAAACGTGGTGACTGTCTGCCTGCATAGACTGAGCAATCTTTTCCTCATCCATATTAGTGGCATCACTCAGTTCTGAAACAGATGGATGGCGTTGAAACTCTTGCTCAAAACGGTTTATTTCATGGCTAATCTTATTTAAACTGCCTACTTGGTTCAAGGGTAGACGTACTATACGACTTTGTTCGGCAATAGCCTGCAAGATACTCTGTCGAATCCACCATACAGCATAGGAAATAAATTTAAAACCGCGTGTTTCGTCAAATTTCTGTGCTGCCTTAATCAATCCAATGTTACCTTCATCAATCAAGTCAGTCAGCGTCAGTCCCTGATGCTGGTACTGCTTGGCTACAGATACTACGAATCGTAGGTTAGCCGTAACCAACTTATCCTTAGCACGTTCGCCTTCAGGACCGCCCTTACGTATTTTCTGAGCCAGTTCAATCTCTTCATCGATACTGATCAGTGGTGCACGGCCAATTTCTACCAGATATTTGTCCAGTGCTTCGCTTGAGCGATTCGTAATACTCTTTTGAATTTTTAATTGTCTCATCTTAACTCCTTAAATACATTCTAAGTGCTTGATAAACAAATATGTGTGTACAATTGTGTCTCTAAAAGCGGTGCAAAGTTACAAAAAATAGCAATACGTTGTTCTCTAAACACTTGATATTTTTCTTAAAAATATTTAATTGTCTTTTGGCTTATTGCCTCTTGTCTTATTATTTTTACGATGTCGATAGTTTCCGCGATATGGTCTCCCTTTTCGACCACGACCTCCACGACCACGAGTGCTCTTGCGTTGAATAACCGACTTGTATTCTGGTCCTTCACCCAAACCCTCTGGCAGTGAATTCTTGTCTATACTTTTCTCAAGAAAGTGCTCGATATTGGCAAAGTAACGCATATCCTGATCGGAAACGAGGGTAATGGCAATGCCATCTCGCTGGGCACGAGCAGTACGGCCAATGCGGTGTACATAGTCCTCAGCATCACGTGGCACGTCATAGTTGATAACCATTAAAATATCGTCAATATCTATTCCACGAGACACAATGTCTGTGGCTACCAACACGTCAACCAGTCCTGCCTTGAAACGATACATCACGTCATCGCGCTCGTCTTGTGTCAAGTCGCTGTGCATCGGGGCACAATTGATGTTCATACGTTGCAGCTCGCGGGTGATGTCTCTAACCTTGTCTTTCTTTCCAGAGAAGATAATGACACGTTGTAACTCACCTGTCGTAAACAAATGTCGGATAATGCCTAACTTTTGAGGGGCATAACAGACATATGCAGATTGCTGTATCTTGTCTGCGGGCTTGGAGACGGCAATCTTTATTTCTGCTGGATTATTTAATAAGGTACGCGCGAGTTGCTGTATCTTATCGGGCATGGTGGCCGAAAACATAATAGTCTGACGGTTCTTAGGAAGCAGTTTAGCAATGTTGAGAATATCCTCCGAAAAGCCCATATCAAGCATACGATCTGCCTCGTCAAGCACGAAGAACGATAGGCGCGATAGGTCTACGTGTCCCATCTTAATGTGGGAGAGTAGTCGCCCAGGCGTAGCAATGATTACGTCAGCGCCCATTTTCAGACCTTTCATTTCTTGGTCAAAACGCGAACCATCATTACCACCATAGACAGCAACACTGGAGACTTCGTCGAGATAATAGCCAAAGCCCTGCATTGCCTGGTCTATCTGTTGTGCAAGTTCGCGGGTTGGCGACATGATAATGCAGTTTACCGCATCTTTAGGGAAGCCCCCGTCGTCAAGCATTGACAGGATAGGTAACAGATAGGCCGCCGTCTTGCCTGTTCCTGTCTGGGCCACGCCGATAAGGTCTCGACCGTCCAATATCTCAGGGATGCAACGTTCTTGAATAGGAGTCATCTCCTCAAAGTGCATGTCATAGAGCGCATCGAGGATATTATCATTTAGATATGTTTCTTCAAAAGTCACTTTAATTTCCTTGTTAATGTTTTTACCTTTTTACGTGTACTTTTAGTTCGGTGCCTGCCTATAGCAATAATAGGCGATGAAAGCATAGAGGATGTTCGGAATCCATGCCGCTAAAATAGGGGGAGTGTCTGCATTGATGGCAAAGGTGGCGCTGACAGTCTGTAACAAAATATAAGTAAATGACAATGCCAGTCCGATGCCGAGATACAAGCCCATGCCGCCCTTGCGCTTTCGGGAGGAGAGCGATACGCCGATAACCGTTAGGATAAACGATGCAAACGATGATGCAATGCGTTTGTGATACTCTACTTCGTATTGGACAACATTACTGGAACCGCGACTTTGCTGCTTGGAGATATAGCGCTTCAACTCGGGTGAGGTGAATGTTTCCTGCTGTCCTTTGGAGAAAACAAGGTCTGTAGGTTCCATCTGAATTATGGTGTCCAGTTCGTAACCACTAGTGATTTGCTCACGCATACCTTTCAATGTACGAATCTTCCAGTTGCGGGCTTTCCAATGATAACGGGAGTCACTGATGGTGTCATACTGGATGACGTTGGCATTCATCTGGCTGACCATCTTTTTATTCTCGAACTGATAGAGTGCAAACCCGTAGCCCGTCTTGCGTGTGTCGTCATATTGCGATATGTAAGCCACGACCCCTTGGTCAACCATTAGCTGGATGTTTGATGCTGATGTGTTCTTCTTATTGTTCTTATATAACGACTCAAAATCGTGGCGTACTACCGTTCCTTTGGGGATGACATACGAGCCAAGATAAAAATTGAGCAGGGCGATGAGTGCCGCAGAGATGAGATAGGGACGTAGAAGCCGTTTGAAACTCATACCACTGGCCAGCATAGCGATTATCTCGGAGTTTCCTGCCAATTTTGATGTAAAGAAGATAACGGCGATGAAGACGAATAATGGCGAGAACAAGTTGGCGAAATAAGGCACAAAATTGGCGTAGTAGTCAAAAACGATAGCGCGTAAAGGTGCGTTATTGGTAGCAAATTTGGCCAAGTTCTCATTGACGTCAAAGACGATAGAGACGGAAATAATCAGCAAGATAGAGTAGACATAAGTACCTATGAACTTGTTGATAATATACCAGTCCATACGCTTAACTTGGCGCAACAGGTTGTATTTAGACTGCCAAGCTACGGCCCTTATTCTCTTAATCTTGACTAATATTTCTTTCATCGTCTGCGTCCTAAATCATCCATCACGGAGCGCTTCCATTGAACAAAGTCGCCTTGCTCTATATGTTGGCGAGCATCAGTGACCAAACGCAGGTAGAAAGCAAGGTTGTGAATGGATGCTATCTGCATGGCTAACAATTCCTGCGCTTTAAACAAATGGTGCAGATAGGCTTTTGAGTGTATGCGGTCTACGTCGCAACCGTCTGGGTCGATGGGAGAGAAGTCGTCCTCCCATTTCTTGTTGCGCATGTTCATCGTTCCCTGATAAGTAAAGAGTAGGGCATTGCGACCATTGCGAGTTGGCATTACACAGTCGAACATATCGACTCCACGCTCTATGGCCTCCAAAATATTCTGGGGTGTTCCGACCCCCATTAGATAACGCGGACGGTCCTTAGGCAAAATCTCGTTCACCACCTCAATCATTTCGTACATTACCTCCGTCGGTTCTCCGACGGCCAAACCACCGATGGCGTTGCCGTCAGCTCCCTTGTCGGCCACATGCTTGGCCGCTTCCCGACGCAAGTCCTTATAGGTGCAACCCTGTACGATGGGGAATAGGCTTTGTTTGTAGCCATAGAGCGGTTCCGTCTCTTTGAATCGCTTGATGCAACGATCCAGCCATCGCTGGGTAAGTTCGAGCGACTTTTTGGCATATTGATAATCGCTCTCTCCTGGAGGACATTCGTCGAATGCCATCATGATGTCGGCACCAATGATGCGCTCCGTGTCCATCACATTCTCAGGGGTAAAGATGTGCTTTGACCCGTCAATATGGCTACGAAACTCACAACCTTCTTCGCGAAGTTTGCGAATACCTGTCAGAGAGAACACCTGAAAACCGCCAGAGTCCGTTAGAATAGGGCGCTCCCACGTGTTGAAGTGGTGCAGTCCACCAATCTTGCGCAAGATTTCCAATCCAGGACGCAGGTACAAGTGGTAGGTATTTCCAAGGATAATCTGCGCTTTTACTTGCTCGCGCAATTCGGAGAAATGGACACCCTTAACACTACCTGCCGTTCCTACTGGCATGAAGATTGGGGTCTTGATTTGTCCATGATCTGTGGTAATCAGACCCGTGCGGGCATCGGATGCACTATCGCAGTGTTGTACTTCAAACGTCACGCTGGTTTACTCATTATCGGGTTACGGGCTTACGATTTTTTCTCGTCCTTCTCCTCTGGAACGTCAAACTTCATTGGATGTTCCACCAATTCGTCTGTCAAAGCAAAATTCCAAACGTCTTGAATGTTCTCCACATAGTGAAAAGTCACTCCTTTTAGGTATATGTCGGGAATTTCATTGATGTCCTTCTCATTTTCGCGGCACATCACAATGTCCGTAATTCCAGCACGTTTGGCGGCCAGTATCTTCTCCTTGATGCCACCAACGGGCAATACCTTTCCGCGCAACGTTATCTCGCCCGTCATTGCCGTGTTCTTGCGCACCTTGCGCTGAGTCAGTGCCGACGCTATAGAGGTGGCTATGGTGATACCAGCCGATGGACCGTCCTTTGGCGTAGCACCCTCTGGCACGTGAATATGGAGATTCCAATTGTCGAAAACACGGTAGTCTACGCCCAAAACATCAATATGTGCCTTAACGTACTCTAAAGCTATAACGGCACTCTCTTTCATCACGTCACCCAAGTTGCCCGTCAGCGTTAGTTTCGCACCTTTTCCTTTCGACAGTGAAGTCTCAATAAAGAGAATTTCGCCGCCTACGCTCGTCCACGCCAATCCTGTAACGACACCCGCATAGGTGTTGCCCTGATAGATGTCGCGATAAAAGGGCGGTTTGCCTAACAAATCTTCAATCTCCGTAGGAGTAATCTTTTCGTAGGGCAGTTCTCCGCTCTCAGCCTTTTTATAGGCCATCTTGCGCAATGCCTTATTGATTTGCTTCTCCAATTGACGTACACCACTTTCGCGAGTGTACTGCTCGATAATCTTCTCGATGGCCGCCTTATTGAACGACAGTTTCTTGTCTTTCAGACCTGTGTTGTCCTTTTCTTTCGGAATGAGATGCCGCTTGGCAATTTCGTATTTCTCCTCTGTTATATAGCCCGAAACCTCGATTATCTCCATGCGGTCCAATAACGGGCGGGGAATGGTGCCCAAGTTATTGGCCGTTGCGATAAAGAGAACCTTCGACAGGTCATAGTCCACGTCCAAGTAGTTATCGTGGAAGGCTCCGTTCTGCTCGGGGTCTAACACCTCTAATAATGCTGATGCGGGATCGCCGTTATGGGTATTTTGCGTCACCTTATCTATTTCGTCCAAGATGAATACGGGGTTCGACGAGCCTGCTTTCTGAATGTTCTTGATGATTCGGCCAGGCATCGCCCCAATGTAAGTACGGCGGTGGCCGCGAATTTCCGCCTCGTCGTGCAGGCCGCCCAACGACACTCGGACGTACTTACGCTTCAAAGCGTCGGCTATGGACTTGCCCAGCGAGGTTTTTCCAACGCCTGGAGGGCCGTAGAGACAAAGGATGGGTGATTTCAAATCTCCGCGTAGCGAAAGCACCGCAATATACTCCAAGATGCGTTCCTTCACCTTCTCCATACCATAGTGGTCGCGGTCCAATATCTTTTGGGCACGTTGCAGGTTCATGTCATCCTTGGTATATTCGTTCCAAGGCAAACCCACCAATGTCTGTAAATAAGTCAATTGCACATTATAGTCAGGCGAGTTCTGGTTCACTTGGTCCAGTCTCTCCATCTCCTTTTCAAAGTATTTCTTGATGTCCTCTGGCCACTTTTTCGTCTTGGCCTTGTCCATCAGTTCCTTTTTCTCTGGCGTGCTCTCATTGCCCATCTCCGCTTGCAAGTTCTTAATCTGCTGTTGCAGGAAGTAGTTGCGTTGCTGCTCGTCAATGTCGTCACGCGTCTTGTTGCGGATGTCCTGCTTCAGTGTCAGCAGGTTAATCTCGCGATTGATGATGCGCAACGTATTGAACAGACGCTCCTTGATGCTGTCCATCATCAGTAGGGCAATTTTCTCCTTTGTACTGAACGGCATGTTCGAGCAAATGAAGTTCAACGTCATGATGTTGTTCGTCACGCTACGGATGGCGATAGTCGCCTCGTCGGCTATCTCCTCGTTCATCTGTATGTAGTCAAACGTCTGCTTTCGCAGGTCGTCCACCGCTGTGTTGAACTCCATATCGTGCTTATCAGGCTCCAATTCGGGCACCGCAGCCACTTCGCCCATCAGATATGGGCTATACTTCGTCAGCCCCATCAGCCTCATTCTGCCCAAGCCTTGAACGATAGCAGTAATATTGCCATTAGGCAACGTAATTGTTTTGATAACCTTTGCGAACACACCAACGTCATGCAAATCCGCACGGATGGGAGCCTCCACCTCAGGGTCGCGCTGGCAAATGACACCTATTATCTTGTCACGTTTTTCCGCTTGACGGATGAGTACCATACTGGCCTCGCGCCCTATCAATATCGGCGACAGCACTCCAGGGAAAAGCACTAAATTGCGAACGGCCAAGATGGGAACCTCGCCAGGCATTTTCAGGTTAGTCAGGTCGCTGTAGTCGCCTTCCACGTCGGCTATCATTGAGAATGACCTGTTCCTGTTATCCATATACATTGTTACTTTCTGTTCCATAATGAAGTGCAAAATTACACATTTTCCGTGACACCACAAAATTATCCCCGAACTTTTAATCTTTATTTCGTTAATAGGCCTTGCTCTTAACGAGCATAGGCCTCGTCGATGTTGAGAATAGGCCTCACGGCCGACGTGTATAGGCCTCGTTAGTGATGAGTATAAGGCTTGCGTTTAACAGCGTGCCGCTTCGTTGGCGACAAATCCCAGACTTGCTTCAGACACATCCAATGAGTATATTTTGAATGTCCCGATTTTTGTTTTATGAAAACTATTATCAGATGATGTTCAATATGGCTAAAATGATTAAAAA
Source organism: Prevotella sp. (assembly GCA_022511045.1). Classification (GTDB taxonomy): domain Bacteria; phylum Bacteroidota; class Bacteroidia; order Bacteroidales; family Bacteroidaceae; genus Prevotella. Next base: position 13,359 of record JAFLSF010000021.1, on the reverse strand, counting down.
AAGCAAAAAAAGAAGGGAAAGTGGTGGATGTGAAAAGATAATTGAGTAACTTTGCAAAAATATGATACTAATCTATTAACTTTAATGAACAATATGGAGAACAACAATCAACTCATTGCTCAGTGCGAGGCACGAGCAAAAGAATGGCTGGCTCCGGCCTTTGACGAGGAGACGAGAAAGGAAGTACAGGCGATGCTGGACAATGACGACAAGACGGCGCTAATAGATGCTTTCTATCAGGACTTGGAGTTTGGAACGGGTGGTCTGCGCGGCATCATGGGTGCAGGTACCAACCGCATGAACAAATATATTGTGGGTATGGCCACACAAGGCTTTGCCAACTACATCCTGAAAGCTTTCCCAGACAAACAGTCCTCAGTGGTTGTTGGTCACGATTGTCGTAATAATGGACGTATGTTTGCCGAGACTGTTGCCGACATTTTCTCGGCTAATGGTATCAAAGTGTACTTGTTTGAGAGTTTGCGTCCAACGCCAGAGATTTCTTTTGCCATTCGCCAGTTAGGTTGCCAGGCAGGTGTAAACGTAACGGCTAGCCACAACCCCCGCGAATACAATGGCTATAAGGCTTATTGGGATGACGGTGCACAGGTATTGGCTCCGCACGATAAGGGTATCATAGACGAGGTGAACAAGGTAAAAATCAACGATGTGAAGTTTGAGGGAAATAAGGACCTCATTATTCCCATCGGTGGTGAAATGGACTGGGACTACATTCAGGCTGTCAAAGAGGCTTTGGTCGACCTAGATGTTATTTTGCGTCAGAAGGACCTCAACATAGTCTACTCGCCAATGCACGGCACAGGTCGCGTTATCGTGCCTATGGCTCTGCGCTCTTGGGGCTTCCAGAACATCCATGTAGTACCTGAGCAGATGGTGATTGATGGTAATTTCCCAACCGTTGTTAGCCCGAATCCAGAAAATGCAGAGGCTATGACTTTAGGAATGAAGTTAGGCACAAAGTTAAACGCAGACTTAGTGATAGCTTCTGACCCCGACGCTGACCGTCTGGCAATTGTTTGCCGCAACGCCAAGGGCGAGTGGGAGATACTGAACGGCAACCAGACTTGTATGATGTTCTCGTGGTATATTATTGCCAACAAAAAGAAACTCGGCCAGTTGAAGGGTAACGAGTTCTTGGTGAAGACCATCGTTACTACCGAGGTGATAGCCGAGATTGCAAAGAAAAACAATGTAGAGTATATGGACTGCTACACGGGCTTCAAGTGGATTGCTAACGAAATTAGAATTAACGAGGGCAAGAAGAAGTTTATCGGTGGTGGTGAGGAATCGTTTGGATTCCTGCCTTACGACAAGGTAAGGGACAAGGACTCTCCTGCATCTATCTGTCTGATTTGCGAGATAGCTGCATGGGCTCGCGACAATGGAATGACGCTCTACGACCTATTGATGAACATTTATGCCGAGTACGGATTCTCACGTGAGACGACCATCAACGTCGTGCGTCCGGGTAAGACTGGTGCTGATGAAATCAAACAAATGATGACTGACTTCCGCAACAATCCGCCAACGGAACTTGGTGGCTCTAAGATTTGTTTGTGGAAAGACTATCAATCACTGGAGGCCAAGTATGCTGATGGTCGCATCGAGAAGATTGATATGCCCGCTACCTCTAATGTGTTGCAATGGTTCTGCGAAGATGGCACAAAGGTAAGTGTCCGTCCTTCTGGTACAGAGCCCAAGATTAAGTTCTACACAGAGGTGAAGGATCCTACTTTCAAGTGCGCTGGTTGCTATGAGCGTTGCCTAAAGGGCGCTGAGGAGAAAATTGAGGCCATTAAGAAGATCCTTAATTTATAAGTCTCCTTGATGATAGAACTGATAAGGGAAATGGGCACTCCATTTGGAGTGTCCATTCTTGTTGTCAAAGCGTAGTCTGCTTGCGTTTGATAAGTTGTTCTCGTGTCTTAAAAAGGTTGTGAGGCTTTGTTATAATCCCGCTTTGCGTAGTTCTTCATCCATCTGCTCCTTAAGTTCGCGTGCTTTATGAGCCGCCACCTCGGCGAAGTCCTTGCCGTTAGAAGCGTAGATAATGCCACGCGAGGAATTGACTAGTAACCCGCAATCGCTGTTCATTCCGTAATGGCATACCTCTTGCAAGGAGCCGCCTTGAGCACCGACACCTGGGACGAGCAGGAAGTGGTCAGGGACTATCTTGCGAATATCCTCGAACATTTGGCCTTGTGTTGCGCCTACGACGTACATCATATTTTCTTTCGAGCCCCATTGTTGCGATGTCTTGAGCACTTTCTCAAACAACCGCTCGCCATTTGTGTCGGCAGTCAGTTGAAAATCATGTGACCCCTTATTGGAGGTTAGTGCTAAGAGTATGACCCAATGACTCTCATAATTCAAGAAAGGAGTCACGGAATCCTCGCCCATATAAGGAGCAACGGTAAGTGAGTCAATGTCGTATTGCTCGAAGAAAGTACGGGCATACATCGCTGACGTATTACCAATATCGCCGCGCTTAGCATCGGCAATGATGAAATGATGCGGGTACTTCTCTTTCAGATAATGGATAGTTTTCTCAAAAGACATTATGCCTTTTAAACCAAAAGCCTCGTAAAAAGCGAGATTGGGCTTGTAAGATACGCAGTAAGGAGCCGTAGCATCGATGATAGCCTTGTTAAATGCGAAAATGGCATCTTCCTCCTCTAATAAATGCTGGGGTATTTTCTTCAAGTCGGTATCGAGGCCTACGCAAAGAAAAGTACGTTTCTCCCGAATCTGTTTTATCAGTTCTTGTCTATTCATATTCTTTGTAATTATTTAATATCAACAACGTAACGCGTAAGCCTAAAGTTCGCTTTCTTTCATGCGCTCTGCATTTTCGGCAACAGTAAGTGCATCTATCATTGCCTGAATGTCGCCGCCGAGGAAACCTTGTAAATCGTGGGTAGTGAATCCAATACGGTGGTCTGTCACGCGTCCCTGTGGGAAATTATAAGTACGAATCTTAGCCGAGCGGTCACCAGTAGACACTAAACTCTTGCGACGAGAAGCGATGTCGTCGACATATTTCTGGTGCTCCTTATCGTAAATAAAGGTGTAAAGGCGGGAGAGAGCACGCTCTTTATTCTTTGGTTGGTCACGCGTCTCGGTACATTCAATCAAGATTTCTTCTGTCTCGCCTGTGTTGGGATTTTTCCACATATAACGTAAGCGAACACCAGACTCAACTTTGTTCACATTCTGACCGCCAGCACCCGAGCTTCGGAACGTGTCCCACTTAATCTCACCCTCATTGACGTGTACCTCGAACTTGTCGGCTTCGGGCAACACAGCCACTGTTGCGGCTGAAGTATGCATACGGCCCTGCGTCTCTGTAGCAGGTACTCGCTGGACGCGATGAACACCGCTCTCGTATTTCAGTGTGCCATATACATCGGCTCCGCTGACGGCAAAATCAATTTCTTTAAAACCTCCAACGGCACCTTCGCTGATGCTGGTGATGGAAAGAGTCCAGCCTTTTGAGTCGCAATAGCTCTTGTACATCTTAAAGAGGTCGCCAGCAAAGAGGCAGGCCTCGTCTCCTCCCGTTCCAGCACGAATCTCCATCTGTACATTCTTAGCATCTTCGGGGTCTTTCGGAATTAAAGCAATTTTGATTTCTTCCTCTAATTTCGGTTGTAGAGCCTCGTTCTCGCTCAACTCCTCGCGAGCCATTTCCTTCATCTCGGGGTCTATTTCGTTAGCCAAAATGTCCTTGGCCTCCTTGATGGAATTGAGACAAGCGATATAGCGTTTACGGGCGTCCATAATGTCACCAAGGTCTTTGTATTCCTTGGTTAGTTTCACAAAACGACTTTGGTCAGCAATAACATCAGGGTCGGTAATCAGTGTTGATACTTCCTCGAAACGGGCCTCCAAACCATCAAGTTTCTGTAATATACTATTGTGTTCCATTCTAATAATTAAATTCTCCAAATTCCGATTTGATAGTCAGACTCTTTTGGCCTTCCTCAATGTGTCCTACAACTTGTGCATCAATATTGAACGACTTAGAGATGTCTATCACTTGGTCGGCCATCTCAGGACGTACATAAATCTCCATGCGATGTCCCATGTTGAATACTTGGTACATTTCTTTCCAGTCGGTATCCGAACATTCGTGAATAGTGCGGAAAAGCGGTGGAACGGAGAACATATTATCCTTCACCACACGGCAATTGTCATTTACGAAATGTAGGACTTTCGTTTGCGCTCCTCCTGTACAATGAACCATACCGTGAATCTCTGGACTCAACTCGTCCAGCAATTGCTTGATAACAGGGGCATAAGTGCGGGTGGGGGAGAGAACAAGTTGGCCTGTGTCAATGGGTAACCCCTCAATAGTGTCGGTCAAATGATACTTGCCGCTATAAACAAGTTCATTAGGGACAGCATGGTCATAACTCTCGGGAAACTTTTCTGCTAAGTATTTGGCAAATACGTCGTGACGGGCAGAAGTAAGGCCGTTAGAGCCCATACCACCATTATATTGTTTCTCATAGGTAGCTTGTCCCGTACTGGAAAGTCCCACAATGACGTCTCCAGGGCGGATGTTTGCATTGTCAATGACATCGCTGCGTTTCATACGGCAAGTAACTGTGGAGTCAACAATAATAGTACGCACAAGGTCTCCCACGTCGGCAGTCTCACCTCCTGTTGGCCAGATGCCGATGCCCATCTCACGTAATCCAGCAAGCAACTCGTCGGTACCATTGATAATAGCAGAAACCACTTCTCCCGGGATAAGCATTTTATTGCGTCCGATGGTTGAACTGACCAATATGTTATCAACGGCTCCCACACAAAGCAGATCGTCGGTGTTCATTACGATAGCGTCTTGGGCTATGCCTTTCCAGACGGATAGGTCGCCCGTCTCTTTCCAATACATATAAGCAAGGGACGACTTCGTGCCAGCTCCATCGGCGTGCATAATATTACAATATTCTGGGTCTCCGCCTAAAATATCAGGGATTATCTTGCAAAACGCTTGTGGAAAGATGCCTTTGTCAATATTCTTGATAGCGGCATGTACGTCTTCCTTTGCGGCACTGACACCGCGTTGCATATAACGATTGTTCATATTTACTAATGGAATTAGTTGTTTATACAACCCAACTGGCAGAACCTTAAAATTTTACTTGTGGTGCTTTTTCTGCACCTGCCTCAGCCTCATATTTCATCATCTGTGAAAAACCAAACATGCGAGAAAGAATGTTTGTGGGAAACGAGCGGATAACAACGTTATATTGTTGTACGGCTACGTTGTATTTACTGCGAGCCTCGTTGATACGATTTTCAGTTCCTTCTAATTGTTTCTGTAAGTCGCGAAAGTTCTCATTAGCTTTCAAATCTGGGTAATTCTCTTGAATAGCAAGAAGGCGACCTAAAGCTGAGCCTAACTCACCTTGTGCCTGCTGAAACTCCTTCAACTTCTCTGGAGTCATGTTGCTAGGGTCAATGGTTATCTGTGTAGCCTTTGAACGGGCAGCAACAACATCCTCTAAAGTCTGCTTCTCATGGGCAGCATACCCTTTGACTGTCTCCACAAGATTGGGGATGAGGTCGGCACGGCGTTGATAGGTAGACTGTACATTAGCGAAAGCCGTAGTAGCATTCTCTTGAACACCAACCATAGAGTTGTATGTACTAGCGGCCCATGCACCGATAAGGATGATAGCTGCAATGATGAAGATAAGTGTTTTGTTCTTTTTCATATTGTTTATGCTTTTTGTTAATAATTCCTTTTACCAACGAGAGGTAGCACCACCTCCGCCAAAAGAGCCGCCTCCAAACGACCCACCGCCAAAGGAACTGCCTCCGCCTCTGCCGAAACCTCCGTGTCCACTACCGAATGTAACAAGGGGCTCCTTATAGAAAGGGTTAGCCAATAGTGAAGTGGCTCCCAATAGTCCAAACCATAGATATTTACGATTTAAGCGTAAAAAGAAAACCATCCAGCCTGTAAGGAGTAGCATGTAGATGCCCATAATACCAGCAACTTGGTCATCCAAATCATCAGACTGACTGCGTAGAGACATGACGGGCAAATTCTTCTTTTGGAGAGTAGAATAAATAGCTTGAGTAAGATAAAGCATAGCGCTGTCTGGCATTTCCTCACGCATAGCGGGAATAACGTATTGTTGTTCTAGCCGATGGCACTCTACATCGGTAAGGTCGGCCTCTAAAGAACGTCCAGGCGATATGTTTATGCTGTGATCCTCGTAACCGACAACAACCATCAGTCCGCGATCTTCACGACCAACTCCATACTTGTTCCCCACATCCTGTGCCAAACGAAATGGGTCGTCGTTTTCTATGTGATTGACTACAATGACAACAGATTCGATACCTAATTCAATATCAAGTCGTTTGAGCATTACATTCATACTGTCTACGGTAGTCTGCGTGAGCACGTGGTCTGGATTGGATACATATTGGTTAGCATCTTGAAGATGGGGAATTGGAATATTCTCAACATTCCAATAAATTTTATCTGATGTGTTACTTATCGGCTGCGCAACAGGAGTTGGTTGCAAGGCGGTGAGTTGACCGATACAGCTGCCCATCATCAATATAATGCCAATAAAGAATATCCAACTCCAGCGACGACGCCACTTAGTCCATTCGGGATTTGTCTGTTGGTAAGCCCTCAATAATCGCTGTTTCTTTTGTTCATACTCTTGGGCCAATACATCGTATTTTTTTGAATATTGCTGGGTTATATGGCCAAACACAAGATTCCATCCAAGCTGGGAGTTCTCCATGTTGTAGGAGTCTTCTAAAGCCCGAATAGAGTCATTGTATTGACGTGTGAGCTGATTGAGTTGGTCGATGTAGGCGGACATTCTTTATTGTATCTTTATTTCTCGTGCCAAAACTCCCAAGAGGCAAAAGCCTGCAAAAGAAGCATCTCAAGACCATTCTTCGTTTGAGCACCATATTGGGCACCACGCTTCATAAAAAGTGTCTCGTCGGGATTGTAGATAAGGTCATAAAGGATAGTATGCGAGTTCATAGCCTCATAAGGCAAGGGTGGGCACTCTTCTGTCTTGGGATATAGACCGACAGGCGTACAATTAACGATAACGTTATACTCACGAACGACATCTGGCGTAATGCTTTCGTACTGAATGGTGCCTGGACGCTCGTAACGACTGACAAATACCGTTTCGAGTCCCAAATTACGCAGTCCGTAGTCAATAGCTTTTGATGCTCCGCCCGTCCCAAGTATCAGCGCTTTCTTGTGCCATTTCTTTTCCAACATGGGCTCTATACTTTTAGTGAAGCCAATAACATCGCTGTTGTAACCTTTCAGAGTAACCGATTTTCCTTCATGCGTAACACGGATTACATTAACAGCCCCAATGGCCCGTGCCTCTGGCGAAACCTTATCAAGGAAAGGCATCACTTTCTCTTTATAGGGTATTGTTACGTTCAACCCGCGAAGATTCGGATTAGAGCCAAGCACTTCCTCGAGCGCTTCTATTGTCGGAATTTCGTAGTTCTCGTAAATAGCATCAATCCCTTCGTCTTGAAACTTCTGGTTGAAATAACTGATAGAGAAAGAATGACCGAGGGGAAATCCAATGAGTCCGTACTTGTCCATAACTGTTTGATTTATTTTGTTGCGAAATAAAGTGTGCAGATACCAAATGTCAGGCGTCTGAAACGTGTCTCATGAAAACCTGCTTGACGCAGGATGCCCATCATACGCTCTCCTTGTGGGAAAGCCTCGATAGTCTTTATCAAATACGAGTATGCCTCAATGTCTTTGGCTATGAGGCGCCCATAAAGTGGAAGTACCGTATGGGAATAAATTTGGAATAACTGGCGCATAGGGAAAGAGATAGGCTGCGTAAGTTCAATAATGCAGAGCTGACCTCTGGAGCGGAGTACCCTGTACATTTCGCTGAGTCCTTTATCGAGGTCGGCAAAATTGCGAATACCAAAAGCCGCAATGACTGCATCAAAAGTGTTGTCGGCATACGATAGGGATGTGCAGTCCTGTCGCTCGAATATAATACGCTCTCTGAGACCTTGCCTTTTTACCTTTTGCCTACCAACTTCCATCATCCCCTCGCTAATGTCTACTGCGGTAATATTGGCCTCTGGTAGTTGTTGGCAGGCTTGAATGGCAAAATCGCCCGTTCCCGTCGCAATATCCAATATAGTCTTGGGCGAATAAGGAGCGAGCTCCTCTATAGCCTTCTTGCGCCAGCCTCTGTCAATATTCCACGACATACGATGATTTAGCTGGTCATAGGTGAAAGCAATGTTGTCAAACATCATTTCCACCTGACGAGCCTTATCTGCTTTTATGTCGTATGGACGTATCGTCTCCTGCTGGTACATATTGACAGTTGCGTTATTTCAGAATCTTTTGAATATTATTTGCGAGTCTTAAGATATTCGCTGACGTTGCGCTCTATACGAGTTGTCAGGTCTTCATCCTCTGTAACTTTTTCAAAGCGCTCGCCGATAATGTGCTCATATAATTCGATATATCGATTGCTGACACTCTCGGCATATTCGTCTGTAATTTCTGGCATAGTCTGTCCTGGCTCATTCATAAAGTTGTGTTCGATAAGCCATTGGCGGACAAACTCCTTCGACAATTGGCGTTGGGGCTCTCCTTTTGCAAGTTTCTCCTCGTAACCTTCAGCATAGAAGTAGCGCGACGAGTCGGGTGTGTGAATCTCGTCAATGAGATATACTTTTCCATCTCGCTTGCCGAACTCATACTTCGTATCTACGAGAATAAGTCCTTGTTTCTGAGCAATCTCTTGACCGCGTGCGAACAACTTGCGGGTATAGTCCTCCATTATCTTGTAGTCTTCCTCTGAAACAATACCTTGAGCAATGATTTCTTCGCGGCTAATGTTAAGGTCGTGTCCTTCGTCAGCCTTTGTCGTTGGAGTGATAATCGGTTCTGGGAAACGTTCGTTCTCCCTCATACCGTCTGGTAGTTTGACGCCACAAAGTTCGCGGCAGCCGTTTTTGTACTCACGCCAAGCAGAACCAGTCAGAATACTGCGGATAATCATCTCCACTCGGAAGCCCTCACACTTCAGACCTACCGTCGCCATCGGATCGGGTGTTGCCAGTTTCCAATTAGGACAAATGTCGCTGGTTGCATCGAGGAACTTGGCAGCAATCTGGTTCAAGACTTGTCCCTTGTAAGGAATTCCCTTGGGCAAGATAACGTCAAAGGCCGAGATACGGTCTGTTGCTACCATCACCATCAAATCATCGTTGATGTTGTACACATCGCGTACCTTTCCGTGATACACACTCTTTTGTCCTTCAAAATTGAAGTCAGTCTTGGTTAATGCTTTCATTTTTATGTTTTTTATCGTTATGTTCGTATGCGTTAACTATTCGTGTTACTAACTTGTGTCGCACGATGTCTTTGCCGTTTAGGTGGACTATGCCTATTCCTTTCACATCCTTTAGAATTTCGAGCGCCTCAATAAGTCCCGACTTCTGAGAACGCGGCAAGTCAATCTGCGACGTATCGCCAGTAATAATCATCTTCGTATTCCAGCCCATTCTGGTAAGGAACATCCGCAACTGCTGTGGCGTTGTGTTCTGCGCCTCGTCCAAGATGACTACGGCGTCACTCAGTGTTCGTCCTCGCATAAACGCTAATGGGGCTATTTGTATGATGTGATGCTCCATCATCTCCTGCAAGCGTACTTGAGGCAGCATATCCTCCAAAGCGTCATAGAGTGGCTGAAGATATGGGTCTATCTTGTCTTTCATATCTCCAGGCAAAAAACCTAACTTTTCGCCCGCTTCAACAGCAGGGCGGGAGAGGATGATTTTCTTTGCAGTCTTCTCTTTCAATGCCTTGACGGCTAACGCTATGGAAAGATAAGTCTTGCCTGTTCCCGCAGGACCAACGGCGAACATCATATCACAATTGTTATAAGTGTCAATCAGTTCCTGCTGATTCTCTGAACGGGCTTTGATGGCTCTGCCAGACATAGAATAAACCACCACATTGTCTGGCACTTCATCACAAGTGCGCTGTCCCTTGACAATATCCAGTATATCCTCCTCTTGCAGCGAGTTAAATCGTACTATATGCTGGCGTATTTTCTCGGCCGCCTCTTCAAAGGCCGCCATCTGTTCCTCGTCACCTAAAATGCGTATCACGTTGTCTCTGGCCACGATACGCAGTTTGGGATAAAGGGCGCGCATCATTTGCAAGTGTTGATTACCCGCACCGTAAAACACGACGGGGTCGATATCCTCTAATACAAAATGCTTTTCTATCACGTATATACTCTTAAAGATGGCTGCAAAGTTACAAAAATTATTTCATATTAGTCGGCTGAGTACATAATTTTTCGTAATTTTGCAGCCAATTATGAGATACAATACGAACAAACAAGGAGAATACGACCATTTTGAGGTAACTGAAGGGCCACAACCGCTACTTCAATTCTTGCTGGAGCACGTCAATCTGTCGCGAACCAAAATAAAGCAGACGTTACATGGTCAGGGAATTCGCGTAAATGGCAAGACTGTAACGCAATTCGACTATCTGTTACAACCAGGTATGAAAGTGGCGGTTTCCAAAACCAAGCGTAACCAGCAGCCGTTTAAGAGTCGCTATGTACGAATTGTCTATGAAGACCGCTGGCTGGTTGTTATAGATAAACAGCCTGGCATCCTTTCAATGGCAGCTGGTCACTCCTCGCTGAATGTTAAGTCCGTATTGGATGACTACTTCAAAAAGTCTCGCCAAAAGTGTAGGGCACATGTCGTTCACCGTTTGGATAGAGACACTTCTGGTCTAATGGTATACGCCAAAGATATGGAGACGGAGCAAATCCTCGAACACAACTGGCACCAGATAGTTTACGACCGCCGCTATGTGGCAGTACTTTCTGGCGAGATGGAGCACGACGAGGGAACCATCGAGAATTGGCTGAAAGATAATAAGGCGTATGTCACCTATTCCTCGCCCGTAGACAACGGCGGCAAACTGGCCATCACCCATTTTCATACCCTTGACCGAACGACAGACCACTCGTTAGTAGAGTTCCGTTTGGAGACAGGACGCAAGAACCAAATCCGTGTACATGCTGCAGATATGGGCCATCCTGTCTGTGGAGACCCCAAATATGGCAACGGCAACGACCCTTTAGGTCGCCTCTGCCTCCACGCTTTCCTGCTGTGTTTCTACCATCCTGTTACGCATCAGCCTATGGAGTTCGATACGCCCATTCCAGCCTCTTTTCGCCATCTGTTTAAATAATGTAAATTGAAAGAAAGAGCAACGCTCTTTTATTGACTTAGGCGCATTTGTTCGCATTAACTAATAGATCCTTATAATTGCAATATATGGAGTAAATATTCTAATTATTTCTGGTAATTCTTTAGTTGTTAAATCTAAACCCTTAGATACAGGAATATCAATGGGAGCAGAATCTATTAAATTAAGAAGATATGAACTCTTAATTGCATATCCCACATTATCAGCAGAAAGAACACCTGCATTTGTTATCCCAACAAGACGTCCTTTTTTGTCAAATAAAGCTCCTCCGCTATTACCTGGTTGAATTGGTGCGGAGATTTGATATGTTACTGCATCACCTTCATATCCAGTTTTTGAACTTATTAAGCCATCTGTGATTTTAACCTCTTCACCTAAAACATTTGACATGGGATATCCCATAGTAAAGACTGATGTTCCGACGTCCACAGTATTTGAAATAATTTTATATGGAACGGATCCTATAGCTTTGAACTTTTCATCTTTAACAGTTAATAATGCTAAATCATTTGTTTTATCTGTTGAAAGAACCTTTGCGTTATAAAATTCTAATGAACCATCAATTTTTAGACCTATTCTAATGTTCCCAGCATTTTCAATTACATGATAATTGGTTGCAACTACATTTTCAGAAATAATAAATCCACTACCTGTTGCTTTTAAATTTGTTTCTAATATAGCTTGTGTATTATCGGACTCAAGAGATGAACTTGATGGATATATTTTATAAAAATTTATGACTTCTTCTTGGAATTCTTTTACAATCATTTTAAGAATCCTATATTCCTGTATCCCCATCGTATGCGTTTTCTTTCCTTTAAAGTCGTAATATTCTATATCATACACATTATTCTCAACATAACTCAGTGTCATCTTTGTTTCACCTTTTTTCCAATTACCATTATTAGTATCTAATATTATTCCATAATATGTGTAATCTTCTTTTAAAATAGCAATTCTATAATACGCTAGATCGTTGGTGAGGTTTTTATATATCCCTTCTAAAGATGTGATAGGTTTGTTTCTTAGATAATTTTTAATACTATCTTCCGTCCAAGTATTAAACTTGCTTACCATATTTACTTCTTTAGCTTTATTTTCATCAGGATTATAAGTATAATTTAGAGCATCTATCTTTTCATAAATCATTTTTAAAGCTTTTTTCATATCTCCTTTTGCAGACCATGCGTTACCTTGTCCTGATACTTTATAAATTGCTTTCCCCGTTATATCGTTTAAGGTTAATATAAGCACACTTGCACTACCATATACGATCTCCCATTTATATTCAACAATGAGTAATTGGCTTTTATCTGATTTACCCATATCATCAATTTCGTAAGATTCTATTAGCTTAAAACCAATACCTTGAAAATAATCTTTTAGACTTTCTTCTACTCCATATTTATTCCCAGACTCTGCGACATGAAGAAACTTATATCCATTTATTTTATGAGCATCTAATGTTACAGGGATAGAAAACAACAAAAATAAGAGTGTGATAAAACATTTTGTTTTAGTACTTTTTAAACTACCAAATTTCGATGATGTTTCCAATTTCATATTAGATCTAATTATAATTGTTAATTCCTTGCTCTCCAGCACCTCAAGAGCATTTAATGGTTAGAAGCGTGGCACTGATACCACTTCTTCTGATAGAGGTCGTGAGAATTACCTTGATGTGTAGAGGTTGCAATCAGTCCACGCTATACGCGCGAACCGTCATACACCGTCCTTGCACATCGTAGAAATTTCTCACGTTTCTATCAGCAAGTCGAGCATAACGCTTCGTTTTCACTATGTCTGCACTCCTTTCGGATTGCGAGGACAAAGATACGAACATTTGAGGAAATTGCAAAACAAATTGCCGATTATTTTGCATGATTACTTATAGGCTCTGATTTTTGAGTACTGCATTTCCATTAACCGAGCAAAAGACCAAATGGTTTTACTGATTTCTTTTTTTTGTTTACCTCCACAAATTACCTCAAAAGTGGATACAGAATACAGAATACAGTTTTTTGAAGTCGGAAAATGAGTGT
>JAFLSF010000020.1 GCA_022511045.1 Prevotella sp. | reverse complement strand
AAGTTATATTTTGTTGTTTTGTGTTGTTCATGGTTGTTTAGAAGCCTCTAAATACGATAATCAATTTGGCCGACAATAGGTACTGTCTCTCGTTGGGCTATGTAATATTTGTCACAATTAGGCTGGAATATACGATAAGTTTGACCAGTAACACCACCTATTACAATATCACATATATAGTAATACATCTCGGCGGTGCTATCCATAGCATCAACCTTACCTGGGTCATCCATTGCAAATAACCAGTCAGTATTTCTAATATTTAAAATCAAGCTGTTCTTAGAATATCGAGTAATACCCCATCCATCTGGCTTTTTATTACCCTTATCTACAGAATTTAGAATACTATTATATGAACCTGGGGGCACACACAACCATCCCTTATCAGGAACACCACTTACCCAAGAATTACAACATTTGTTATAATCTGTAAAGTTTACTTCTATATAGGTAAGGTTTTTACATTCGTGGAACATATACTGATAACAACCATCTACCAAAGTCGTCGCCAATAGTGTAGGAGCAGTAGCAAGGCTTTTACAGTTGCTAAACATATATTCGCAACAATATCTGGCTAATTTAGTTGCTCTTATTATAGGAGCAGAAACTAAATTACTACATTCTTCAAACATAGTTGAGTAGCACCCCTCAACAAGTTCCGTAACTGGTAGTGCAAAGGCTGCGGTAGTAAGATAAGTACACCACTCAAACATATATGAGTACATATACTCGCTAATAACATTTGGAAATACAAGCAAGTGAGCATCTACAACGTAACTACTCTCAAACATATTAGCGAAAGCATAAGGTATCTTGCTTAAATCCGTACCCTCAGCATAGATAGTAGTTATATCACCGCTGGCCTTGAACCTTGCGGAGTCATTCCCTCCATAAAACGATATAACCGCTTGCCCCTCATAGTTATCTTCATTCCAATCATAGAAAGTATCAGATGCAAAACTTAGCCTTTCTCCAGCAGAAACATTAAGTTTTATACTTGTGGTAATTTCCCTTACACTTCCAAGACTGGACTTGCATTTGCATACATAGCCAGATTCCTTGTAAATTGGATTGTAATCTATACCAATTACCCCTGGTTCAACAAACTCCAGCGTCAGAGGATTTTCCCTATCAAACTCTATTGCGTTTTTTAGTAACGTTCTCCTTCTCATTTCTTTCAATCAATTTCATGTCCCACACCTCTTTAACTGAGGCACGAGGATTTTGGTTAAGAAACTCTATTTGATTTTCGTTTAGAGGAACCCAGCGGCCTATTATGTAGTCTGCCCAAGTAGTTCCAAGATTATCAAACTCCTCTGGTTTTAACGGCTCAGCGAAGTCGATAAATCTGCCTGGCAAACTTAGCTTAATATAAATGTACTTTTCCATAATTAAAGAGCACGGGCAAAGATTGTTCCACCGATATTTATGAAATTTACCTCAGCATACCCTCCAACAGGAACTTGTAGTACTATTTCCTTACCGTCTGGAGTTTTTATGCCCGCAGTAGGGACAGTTACTGTTTTTACTGCTGTTGAATTATTATAGTATATAATGGTCTGCTGTTTACCGCTGTTAGATGCTCCTACTATGTCTGGTATTCCTATAACATTGCCAGTCAGATTTATTGCGTTTACAGAAAACATTCCGTTTAACTTATTCAAAGTAGTCACTTGAGCGGCTGTCATTACACCAGCCTTTTTTTCTGTGGCTCCTTCTATATATGTTGAAATATAGTCTTCTGAATCAGTATCTTGAAATTCTACCTCCACCTCTGAATTTTCGTGGGTCAGTGTAATTTTTACACACGCTGCAAGATTTGATAATTTTTTCTTATCATTAGCAGACATAAGTCCAGGGGCGGAGGTGGTTGCTAATTTATTAGTAGAAAGGTTTTTAACTGCATTTTGTACGTAAGACTTTATCTTGATCCATAAGTAAGCAAGTCCAGTCGCATCTAAATATTTTGCCATAATAACTAAAAAAAAAATAAAATGGTGAAACAAATAATATTTATTTTATACGCAAATCAGATCGATGTCTGAAGTTCCGATGGCGCTATCATTAGTGGCATTAGTCTTGATACCTACAGATGTTACTCCAACGACGTGGCCTGCGGCATCACGTTTCAATCCCGTAACTACAGAAACTGTAGATGAAGCCACGTCGGTTTCAATACCTCCAGAGGCGTTGAGTGCAGAAGCCTGGTTTTCAGTAGGAGTATAGTGGTTTCCTACTGACGACACCTTTGTGTCTGTGTCCGTGAACTTTGCGTCAGATGGGACACTCTTTTCAATAGTAAAGCCACTATCCTTAATAGTCTTACCATTTGTACCGTCGAATGTCACCACATGTTCCGCTGTGGAGGAGGATGGACCTTTCACATAGCCGCTCAAATCTACGTTAGCCGTGAACTCGCCAATCTTCTCCCAAGCATCGTTGACGCGGATATACTCTGTATACTTGTTCTGGTCGTCACTACTGGTACCTGCTACCAGATATACAATGTTTGTCTTGATGTCGCTGGAAGGCAGCGAAGTGACCACCTGAAACAGCGTAGTGTCAATATCCAGCTGCGAAGCAGGAACCTTTCCGTTTGCTCCCAAAGTAGCAACACCGTTGGCAACGCCCATTTCCGAGCGCTTCACCTGGGCATCGTTAGTCACGCTATCCAAACCCACGTCAGACTTCGTCAGAGAGGGGTTGGTACTTATTTTCTTGCCATTGATGGTGTATTCACCTAAAGTATTCGACACCTCAGAAACGGCTGTTGAGACATGTGCTTTAATCTTTGACCAAAGCGCAATGAGACCTGTTTTGTCTAAATATTGTGCCATATTTTTTTTTGTTGTTGTTAGTTGTTAATTGTATCACCATTTTATTATTTTGTTGTCACGACAATTCATTTATACTATTGAAAGGAATAGGGTTTAGATCGTTCAATGCGTCCATTGCTTCTGGAATAGTGTCAATCACCCCGTTTTCATTATGTCTTTCCAAAAGTTCTTTCACTTGCTCGCCTGTCATTGACAGTTTTATCTGCGTCCCATTGTCACCACTAGCGCGTGTCAATGCTATCCGTTCACCGTTAGCATCCAGTATAGGCTCTCCATTCTCGTCTGCAAGATATATATGGCTGCCTATACTTTCGGTAAACACCCTGTTGTAAATCACTACAGCACCGTCCGTTTCACCTGCGCAGCGTAAGCGCTTTACGTCGTCACCAACAGTTACTAGCAGTTGTTCGTCTACGATGTGCTGTACGCCATCGTTGAAGTCTGAATCAGCCTTGTATGCGTTAAATTCTGCATAATACACTCCAGAAGGAACGGCTGCGAGCACAAAATAAAAGTTTCCGTATTCATCAATAAGCATATTGTCTTTACTGAAGACACCGACAATCTTCGCCCATCTTTTTCGTATAATGATGGTGAAGTCGTTGCTTCTCATAGAGAACCCCGCAATATGGGTTGTTACTTTAAATTTCAAGTCTGTTCCTGGGTGTATCATACTATAGCTATCGTTATAAGTGTTAAACAATATTTTCCTTCAAAAACTATTGTGTATATTTGTTATTTTCACCATTTCCTACTTTAGAATATGGTGTATTTCCATTGCCGCCAGTGCTACGCAGTTTCTCGCTGCCAATCTCAGCAAGGTTTGTGGAGATATACGTAATGTCGCCACCGTCTATTCTTGGCAGGTCATACTGCTGACGCAACTCGTTGACAGTCTTTACGCCTGTTCGAAGATTTATCTCGTCAATCTTTGCCTGCGACTCCCTGTCCATACGCATCAGTGGCATCTCGCACAGGTGGAAACGTCGCATACCATAGTCGCGCATGCTGAGGAACTTTCTGGTAAATTCGTCCTCCATCTCACGTGCGTCGGGTGCTATGGTACGGGTATAATATTCCTGATTAGCATCCTTGTAGCTCGTATAGTGGCTGTTGGAGTCGAGCATCAGCAGAGATCGTGGGGTAGCCCAAAATCGAGCCACGTCGTCCAAACCCATTCCAAGCAGCTCGACCATCTGCATCTCAGCAGCAGTCATAGAAATCTGCTGTACCTTGTCAAGTCCGTGCAGACTGACCACGTCCTGTTTGTAAATGTCGTCGTTAATCTCTTTGGCGTATGCCTTTCCCTGGTCCTTTGAGAACATACCGTAAGCCAGCGTGCCTGGTGCAGACGTAGGTCTGTCTTCACCGATGAGCAACTTCACACGGCCGCCCTTTGCCGCCGACTCCAATGCCTGATGGCTCTCTGTCTTGATAAGTGAAAGCGAGTCAAAGGCGTATTGAAGTGTAGAAATACCCATAATACTATTCCCGCGCTTATAGGTATTCGGGAAGTGAAGTACATCGCTGTGCGATATTCTTGAGCGTTCCCGTATGCCACCATCGCTGAACCATGCCAAATTGTATGTACCGCTCACTGTGTCATATCCTCCTCTGGCTATCCACAGGCTGTCTGGCTCTCCGTAAATGTCACGTTCTATCAGCACAAAGGCATTGCCAAGCATGAGTCTGTCTATAGTAACCTGTTTCCACAGAGCAGTTGCTGTCATCAGCCTGTTTGGCTGAACTTGCAACAGATAATTGAGTCTCTTTCCTTGTCCTCGCAGGTCTTCTCGCCAGCAACGTCACGCTTCTGACTCTGTACAAGCATCTGTCCTATGGTATTTGCACGCAACTCAACGGCGCGATATACAGCCGATACAGTGAGCGCCACCTGTGGGTTGCGGACGTAGACTATCTTTTCGTCAAACGATCCACTTTTTACTGACGTCTGGCTTTCTGCGGCGCTGTCCGTTGAAGAAGACTGAGCATTTGCTGGTGACTCACGCCTGTTCAGTTTGCTGTTCCAATTCTTAAAAAAATTATCCATAAACGTCATTTGTCATTGATTAGCACTTGTGCATTGAACTGTATAGTGTTCGCCATACAGTCTGCATGGAATGTCTCTGGGATTATCTGGTACGTTTTTTCGTCATATACTATGCGGCTGCGCATGCTTATCTTATCTGTCCACCGCATCCTAACGAGCACAACAGCATAGGCATCTATGGCACCTGCATTAAGAGCACTTTTTCCCTTTGCCCATTCAATATTGGCCCAGAGTGTGCAGGCTTCTTGCCATGTAACACCAGAACCGTCCATACCCCACTTTGACTGTTTACTTTCTGTGCGGTTTTGTATGGTAATACGGTCCTTTAATAGTCCTGTGCTGTAGTTCATATTATTCTGGTATTATATTATAAAAGGTTTACTATTTTGAATAACCAGTCAGGCACATATATGGTTTGACAAGCATGTCAAAAGTGTACGGTACGACTGACAAGCTTTGCACAGACACAGGACTGCGTTGCATATATGAAAGATCCACCAGCATGAGCGAGGCCTGCACAAGTGCGTTCGGAATACCATCGTATGTGACGACGACGTTTTCGAACGAACGGTCTATGAGGTTCAGCACTGTTTCTTCAGCCGCTTCTGCATAGATAGTTAGCAAGTCATCTTCGCAATCGTAGTCAATGCGTGAATGTTGTTTGATATAATCAAGTTTCAGCCATTTCATTTTTTTATATCTTTCTATATTTCCTATTTCTTCAGCAGGTTGCCGATGGCTTGCTGGCGGTTGCCTCCGTCCGTGCGGTAGGAGACGTGCACCCAGTAGGAGCCTTTGGCATTGTGCTCCCAGATGAGCTGGTCGAACGTGCAGTGGGCGCGGATCCAGTCGAACCAGCGCTTGCCCTTCACGCGGTCGCCGTCGATGCAGAGGTCGGCGGCCTATCCCGTCAGGTGCTGGCTGGAGGCTACGCCGCCTACGGCCTTGTTCAGCGCGGGGCTGCGGTAGCCGCTGGCTATCTTGACGGGGTGGCCCATAGCGTCGCGCAGGGGCTGTAGTACGTGGTGAACCAGTGCGCAGAGGTTGCAGGCTGCCTGCTGGTCGGGGACGTTGCGCAGGGGGTGGCCGCTGCCGTCAGTCTGGCTGGTGGCGGTCAGCTCCTCGAGGGTGAAGTCCTTGCTGATGTGTGTTGCCATATTCTTTCGGTTGTTGGTGGTTTCCTGCCGTCACTCGCCTGCTGCGGGCTCGGCGTCTTGTCGGTCTGCGGAGTCGGCGCTCAGGTGCTGCTCGACGACGGTCTTTTCCACGTCGAAGTGGCGTGCCGTCTTGTCTATCAGCACGGCGGAGAGCAGCCGCCATATCCGTGCGTGGCGGTCGGACGGAAGGCGGCACGAGGCCTTGTTCTCGGCTATGGAGAGCATCTGCTCGGCGCACACCACGCCTGCGGCCATGTAGGACAGGGGGACGCTGACGTGGACGAACACCCACCGCTCGACGCAGTAGGCCAGCAGGATGATGACGAAGCGCTCGGTCAGCGTCGAGATGACGTGGCGCAGCTTCTCGCTCATAAACTTGGGCTCCCTGCGCTTCCTGTCGGGGTACATGACGTGCACGCGCTTGTCCAGCTCGTAGGCGCTCCATGCGTCGTACAGGACGAACATGGTGGCGACGACTACCAGCGGGATGGCGGGCTCGAAGCGTCCAACAACCCAGCCTGACCAACCTTCAGCTTCCGTACGTGGTCTCTCGTTACTCTCTGCAAAATCATAAAATTACTTAATTTAGGGTTCTTTCTTGCTTTATTCGGGAGGGAAAGCCGTATCTTTGCAGGTGACAAAACCAAAAGCAAAGGCGGAGAACCGTCTGACGGCATTTCCGTGCCCGATTTCGGTGCGTTAATTACTTACGGCTGCAAAGATAAGACGTTTATGTCGTAAACCAACCATTTTGTGTCGTATTTTAAGTTATTTTAATAATTAAGTGTCGTATTTATTGTAAATGAATGTATGGATGAACGTATAAAATTAGCGTATAACTATTTGTACGATAATAGGTTAATACGTAATGTTACTGACCTGTCAAAAGAAATGCGCAGGACAAGGCAATCGGTGTCACAAGCCTTAAATGGAAACAAGAGGTATCTTAACAAGAAATTTGTGACCGCTTTTTGCTCCGCTTTCCCTGGCGTGTTCAACCTCGACTGGCTATTGACGGGCGAGGGCGAGATGCTGGCAGACCCGCAGCGCGGACCGTCCGCACCCGATGCGCGGACTATCCGCACCAACACTGCGGACCGTCCGCACCAACAGCAAGCACAGTCCTCGCCAGCAGCAAAAGGAAAGCCATATTACAACGTAGACTTCGCACTCGGGTTCGACATCATGGAGAACGACCAGACACAGAACCCGGACTACCTCATAGACTTCCCGCCATACAACGACTGCGACCTCTTCTGCAACGCACACGGAGACTCCATGCAGCCAACCATATCAAACGGAGACATCGTCGCACTCCGACACGTAGGCGACATCTCATACCTCATCAACGGAGAAATATACGCCATAGTCACAACCAACGGACTGCGCACCATCAAGCGCGTCAGAGACAACGGAGACACACTCACACTCATTGCCGACAACCCCGCAGTGGCCGAACAGGTCATACCAAAGACAGCCGTCACCCACGTCTACCACGTTCGCGGAACCATTAAAATGTTTTGATATGAAAATTTACCCATTTTGCACCTGCTCGTCGTAACCCCCACCCCCCAGCCCCCTATATAGGGGGGCAGGGGGTGGTGGGATTACACATACACAGGCGAGCGCGCGCACGAAGAAGACCACCCATATTGTCACGAAAAAATCAATATTATTTTTCTTTTTCTGAGTTGAATATTTTATGATTTTTATTGTTATATTGATTGCCATATTGATTTTCGTTATACTTTGTAAAAATCAAATGGGACATATAGACGTAGAAGATAAACCAAAGAAAGAGCTGTCCGATAAAGAATTATTCTACGAGGTTGCCAACTTTGTAGTCAAACAAGGGACGTTCGCCACTGCAATGATACAGCGTGAATTTCATGTTGGATATATGCGAGCAGAACGCGTAGTTGACAAGCTTGAAAGAATGGGCATAGTTACACCAATCTCTGTAGACAAAAAACGAAACACTATCTGCAAAAATCATGAAGAACTAAAGCAGATATTTTGTAACACAAAGATATATAACATCGCAGGAATTAACCATCGTGGACTGGACGATAATTGTTTAGGTAATTTTGAGGGTACTTTGCAAGCAGAAACAGACAATCCTTATGATAAGTACGCCATCGCTATATATACAAAAAACAGGCACGTTGGCTATATTCCTTGTGGAAATCAAGAATTATGGGAAAGAGTTATTAAAGAGCACAAAGGCATACCATGTCGAGGGTACATTGACAAGGGACGTGACGAAAACAAAAAATGTGACTATTATTTTGGAGAGGTTTATGTAAGATGAGAACACTATCATATATATCTGCTATCATAGAACCAAAAACCGACAACATCATATCACGTTTGTATGACTGGCTCATGTTGTTGGCTATTGTCATGGGCATAATGCCGCTTATGTTTAGAGAGCAGACACTATTGTTTTCTATTTTTGATTGGGTATCATGCCTAATATTTATGCTCGATTATGTGTTACGTTGGGCAACTATAAGCATCCGAAACAAGCACAACAGATGGTGGGCATACATCACTTATCCAATTACACCGATGGCCATTATTGACCTACTATCAATCTTACCTACATTTAGCATTATACATCCATCTTTCAAAATAATTAGAATATCTCGATTACTAAAAATACTTCGTGTAATTAAGGTCGTTAGGTATTTTGAATCATTGGAAATTATCGTAGCTGTTATACGTCGCCAACGAAAAACGTTATATACGGTTCTATCGTTTGCACTATTCTATATTTTCATCACTGCACTCGTCATGTTTAACTCTGACCAAATGGCTGAATCTCAAGATGGACACTATCTTTTCAACAACTTCTTTGAGGCTTTCTATTGGGCAGCCTGTACGCTAACAACAGTTGGGTATGGAGATATATATCCTGTGTCTGATGTCGGACGTATTATTAGTATCATATCATCACTTGTTGGCATCGCCATCATAGCCCTCCCATCTGGCATCATAACTGCGGGCTATCTTGATGAACTCCGTAGACGAGAATAGGCAATTCTAAACAATTCATACACAATACACCAACACGCATGACAGCAACAACAGCACATACAGGCAAAACAAAGGCATTATTCCCGCACACCTGCGGAAACGATGCCTCAAGCCAATACAGGCACACAATACCCGTGCCCTACGGTCTTAATACCGCGACAGAACGACTCCGCACGGCCACCACAGAAACCGCCGTGACATACAATGAAAAATTCACGACAAAACAAACCTGCATGACAGCTACAAAAATAGCATTACAAAGCACGAAAGAATTCATCCAAAAACCGCAGAACACACCCAATTTGTTTCCCCATTCTGGCGTGCAGCCCTCCAAAACACCACTCCACACTACACTTTCCCTCTTTCACTTATTTTTCCAACGGGATCACAAGTTGCAACAATGAAGCAATACCACATACTCAAAGCAACATGGCTGACCAAGTTGCACGAGTGGCGAGTGCAGAAGGTCAGTGACAAGATGTTTCTTCTTATCCTGTCATTCGTGGTGGGATTGTTGTCGGCTGTGGCAGCTTTTGTATTGCATGGGCTCATCAACCAAATAGTTACCCTACTGACGGGGCGCTTTGCTACGGACTCGTACAACTGGCTCTATTTAGTCTATCCTGTCATTGGAATCTACCTCACCTCGCTTTTTGTCCGATATATCGTCAGAGACAACATATCTCACGGCATTACTCGTATTCTTCATGCCATCAGTTCAAATCAGTCGAGGCTGAAAGTGCACAACACTTGGTCAAGCGTCATAGCCTCAGCCATTACCATAGGCTTTGGCGGCTCTGTAGGTGCTGAGGCTCCTATCGTGCTAACGGGCTCTGCCATTGGTTCAAATCTTGGCAAGCTATTCAAACTGGACAATAAGACCTTAATGACACTTGTCGGTTGCGGTGCGGCTGGTGCTATTGCAGGTATCTTCAAGGCTCCCATTGCAGGATTGGTGTTTACGTTGGAAGTACTGATGATTGACCTAACGATGGCCTCATTATTGCCAATTTTAGTAAGCTGTGTCACGGCTACCTGTTTCACATACATCTTTAGTGGTAATGATGTGCTTTTCTCATTCCATCTGGAGGAAGACTGGACAGTGCAGAGCGTGCCAGCCAGCATCCTTTTAGGAATTTCCTGCGGTCTGGTCAGTCTCTACTTTATGCGTACTATGAATGCTTGTGAGGACATGTTTGCCCGTTTCAAAGACAAACCTTACCTGAAGTTCATCATTGGTGCCATTATTTTGAGTACGCTCATTTTTGTTTTCCCGTCGCTATATGGCGAGGGCTATCATAGCATCAATCTGCTACTCAACGGAAGAACGGAAGCAGATTGGAACCAGATACTCGATGGGTCGCTATTCTACGGCCACTCGGAATATCTTATTTTATATATTGGTTTAGTATTACTCACCAAAGTGTTTGCCACATCGGCCACCAATGGTGGAGGCGGTTGTGGCGGAACATTTGCCCCCTCGCTATTCATTGGCTGCTTCACTGGTTTTCTCTTTTCCAGACTTTGGAACATCTACAATGTTGGTCCGTATGTACCAGAGAAGAACTTTGCCCTATTGGGTATGGCGGGAGTCATGTCGGGAGTGATGCACGCTCCACTTACGGGCATTTTCCTCATTGCCGAGATTACTAGTGGCTATAACCTCTTTATGCCACTTATGATAGTTTCCGTGTCTGCCTACCTTACCATTAACATTTTTGAGACACACAGCATCTATGGTATGCGGCTGGCCCGTCAAGGAAAGCTTGTCACTCACCACACAGACCATGCTGTCTTGACACTGATGAGCCTTGAATCAGTCATTGACCGCGACTATCAAGCTGTCAATCCAGAGATGGAGTTAGGACAGATGGTACACCGAATCAGTCATAGCCGCAGCAACGTGTTACCTATCACTGATGCCGCAGGTATGTTATTAGGAGAAATTAATCTTCTAAAAATCCGTCACGTTGTATTCCGCACCGAGCTATACCATCACTTCAAAGCTCACCAACTTATGATGGAGCCTGCCGCCACCTTGAGCGACAACACTCCTATGTCGGAAGTGATGAAAACTTTTGAGCGCACACAAGCCGACTGGCTGCCCGTCCTTGACCACGAGAAACACCTAAAAGGCTACGTCTCACGGAAAAGACTGTATGATATGTACCGCAAAATGGTACATGACATGAGCCAAGACTAAAACAGAAACAATTTAGAAACGGTCAGACCGTCCCAAGCCGCCTCCACCGCGATTTCCGCCGCCCCAATCACTACGATCACCTCGGCCACCTCGACTTTCAAGGGCACCACCAAACCCACCAGGACCGTTAGGGCCTTTTGCGTTATTTTTCATACCTCCGAAAAGATTAAGTTTGTAAATGACGTGCAACATTGCATAGTTAGTGATGGCATTATATTCAGTATCGCTACGTTGCATAGCAGTTACCTGACGACTGAAGGTTGACTGACGGTGCAACAGGTCATAGAACTGCAAAGTCACCGTAAGTGACTTACCCTTTAAGAAGGACTGCGATAGTTGGGCGTTCCAAATTAACTCGTTGGTATTCATTGAGGCATCGCTATATCCGCGCCGGCTGTTCATGTTAAGACTGGTAGATAATTGAGTGCCCCAAGGAGCCGTCGTCTGAATACTACCGCCA
The DNA here is from genome assembly GCA_022511045.1 of Prevotella sp. Taxonomy (GTDB): domain Bacteria; phylum Bacteroidota; class Bacteroidia; order Bacteroidales; family Bacteroidaceae; genus Prevotella. Next base: position 25,071 of record JAFLSF010000020.1, on the reverse strand, counting down.
TAAGAAAAATTCCACGTATCTAAATTGTTGTTAACCTGCAAAACACTTCTGGCTCTCAAATATTGCACTTGCCCATTCAGCTCGACCTCTATCCAATCATTACGATAACTCGTAGCCAGACGTTCGCCCAGCGTTGTGCTATGGGTCGTTGACTTTTCCGAGTTGTGGTTCGCTCCAAGACTGACGTAACCAACGCTATTGGCATAACGCAGAGTAGTGGATGTATTAACATTGAAATAAGCAGCCGAATCAATAGCTGTATTGAACATCAGCATAGCAAAAGTGCTCCAATTGCCATTGATATTCTCTGGCCTAGTTGTCTTACCACCCGTCACAGCATCGTAGGTTACCATATTCGACACGCTATTGCTGGTAGTCGAGAAATTCAGATGAGCCATTATACTACGCTGATGATTTCTAAAATAGTTATTATAGAACAAGCGCAGGTTCTGCGTAAACGATGGCTTCAGACCAGGATTACCCCTGCGTACATTCAACGGATTGGAGTCGTCGGTAATATCTAACAAGTCAGTCATTGAGGGCTGGCTGGTAGAACCTCGGTAAGTCAAGCGCAACTGACTGACATCACTAAATTTATAGCGGAAATCAGCAGTTGGCGAGACATTAGTCACCGTTCGAACTGTATCTGTATGTACTCCCTGATAGTCTTGAGTAAAGTGCGAACGCTGAGGAATAACTTGTACACCTACGTTCAGCCTATAAGCTTTTTGGGTGATACGTAGCATAACCTCTGCCGTATGGATATAGTTACGATATTCCGAGAAGCGGCTTAAGTTAGCATCCTTATAGGCCTCAAGTGGCGTTTCCCCTATTAAAGCCAGCTCGTCGTCCCATCCCCGATAAGTAGGGAGAATATCAAAGAACTCCCACCCATAACCACTCAAATCATAAGTACCTCGGTCACTTTTAGTGTATTTATATTGATATTGGTAGGAGAACTGTAAATAGGTCTTGGGCAAGATGGGTTCGCTATAGCTGGCCTTCATACTATAATCCCAATTTTTGGTAGGCGTGACAGCATAGCGATTAGCCTGATAAGTCTTGTCTGTCTCCACTTGATAGTAATTGACAGAGTCGTTGCTGAACGAACGACTGATGCCCTCGCTATAATTGGCCGAAAACCGTAACGTGATATTGCGTCCAGGCTTGCCTAATTTGCGATTCACTTGCAGAATACCGCCAACGGTTTTCGTATCACTATAGCTGATATTGTTGTTCAGATTGCTGTTCATTACTATACCTGTCGACACCAACTGTTTCAGTTGGTCAGCATCCAAAGGATTAGTGATATTTCCTATACTATAAGGATCGGCATTAAACGTTGCACTGTTACCCATAGACAAGCCGTCTGTACTATTATAACGCCACTGTGGACGGAATAAAATGTTCCATAGCGTATCAGGCTGCCACTCTAATCGCATGCGGGCATCCCAACTATTGGTGCGACTATAGTCTTGGCTGATGCTATTACTAAAAGTCGATGCAGAACTACTCATAAAATTCTCCGTAGACTTCCTAATTAGCGCATCACCATCAGTATGGTTCCAACGGATACTTCCATCCAATTTCAAAAGGTTTTTCTTTTCGTAGTTCATGTTTAGACCCGTCATCTTCGAGGCATTCAGTCCTTGACGTCCAGCCCCCCATCGGCCTCCACCACTGGAGAATCCCATATCATTTACGTTGTTGGCATTGGTCATCAGAAACAGTTTCAAGTTATCTTTCATCCAACCACCAAAGACTCGGCTGCTATATCGATTACGTGTACCTGCCGCCAAATCTGCGTTGAGCATTACGCCGCGATTCATTCCCTTTTTTATGCCGAAGTCCAGTACCGTTTCCTCCTCTCCGTCATCAATACCACTAATGCGGGCCTGATCACTTTTTTGGTCATAAGCCTTTATCCGTTCTATGATACTGGTAGGCAAGTTCTTCAATGCTGTCTGCGTATCACCCGTCATAAACTCCTTCCCATCTACCATGATTTTCTTTACCTCTTTACCATTGATAGTAATCTTACCATCATCATCAATCTGTGCACCTGGTAAGCGTTTTACAAGTTCCTCTACTACCGAGCCCTCAGGAGTGCGGTATGCAGAAGCACTATAAATAAAAGTATCGGCTTTAACTTGTACCTTGACAGCACGCCCCACTACAGTAGCACCTTTCAACATAACAGCATCAGGCTCCATTACAACAGTCCCTAAATCGAAGTTTTTGTCATTACCCAAACGGAGAAGCAGAGATAATGGCTTATAGCCCACACAACTTATTTGAATAGTATAACGTCCTGTTTTGGGGATCTCCATGCGGAAACGACCCATCACATCCGTAACGGCACCTGCTGCCACCTTATTATTTTTATCCACCAAACGGGCAGTGGCCTGCACCAACGGCTCTTGACTGTCAGCTTCTATCATTGTACCTGTCACATAATGTTGGGCCACAACAATCTTTGCCACAGCCATCATCAATGCCAATAATACTATCTTTTTCATCTCTAAATACAATACACTTCTTAGTTAAGCGACTACAAAAGTAAGAAAAATTTCGCAATTATCTTGTTAATAGCACGTGTTTTTGATAAAATTATATTATTTTTGCACCTTGAATGCCTAACCAAATGGAACAACAACGCATCATTTTATCTCATGACAATTTGCAACAGTCACTGACTGATGCTATAACAGAATGTAACCACGACCGACTGTTCGTGCTCACTGACAAAACGACGGCACGATATTGCCTGCCTGTTATTGCCAACTATCCCTGCATGGAAGGGGCCATACATATTGCTATAGGATCCACAGAACACCATAAAACGCTGAAATCGCTCAGCCATGTATGGAGTAAATTGCAGGAAGGTGGTGCTACCCGTCATTCGCTAATAATCAATCTGGGCGGCGGTATGGTGACTGACCTCGGGGGATTTGCCGCCTCTACTTTCAAACGAGGAATCCAATACATCAACATTCCCACGACACTACTTAGTATGGTTGATGCTTCTGTTGGTGGAAAAACTGGCATAAACTTTGGTGGCCTAAAGAATGAAATCGGTGTATTCAATAATGCCCATTCCGTTATCCTTGACACAATCTTCCTTTGCACCCTCGACCATGAGAACCTACTCTCAGGCTATGCAGAAATGTTGAAACATGCTCTTATCAGCAATAAGCAGATGTGGGCTAATCATATCACTTTCTCCCCTATTACTTCTTCACCTCTATCTCTCTCTTCTATGGTTGCCGATAGCGTAGCTGTTAAACAACGCATTGTCGCCAAAGACCCTACGGAGCAGGGAATCCGTAAAGCCCTCAATTTAGGTCACACTGCTGGTCATGCTTTTGAGTCGCTGGCATTAGAACGGAGTCTCCAATTGTCAAATTCTCGTTTTTCACCCATCCTACACGGTTATGCTGTAGCCTACGGACTAATAGTAGAACTATACCTATCGGCTATGAAGGTTGCTTTCCCTACCGACTACCTACACCAGACGGTTGCGTCAATCAAGGAGCACTTTGGACGAATGACTATTACATGTGACGACTATCCCCGTCTGCTGGAGCTAATGCACCACGACAAAAAGAACGAGGGTAACACTATCAACTTTACCCTTCTTGGCAACATAGGTGACATTCGTATTAACCAGACGGCTACGGAAGATGAAATCAAGGAAGCTCTTGATTTCTATTGCGAGTGTTAATAAAGAGAGGCTGAGGTAGAGAAAATCAACAACGCTATTTCCTAATAATAGTTACCTCCCCATCTTCTTTCAGTCTAATAATGCTACTGGGTTGATGAGGATTATGCTCTTGTCGGCGACTCCAACAAACATAGTCAACAGCCTCCAACAGTTCTAGAGCAATATCTCTGTAATTCTGAGCTGCAGGCTGTCCGCTAATATTGGCAGAGGTGCTGACCAATGCTTTCTGGAAACGGTAGCAGAGTTCCTTTGAGAACGGCTCATTAGTAATGCGCAGAGCTATAGAGCCATCTTCTGCAATAAGATTAGCTGCTAAATTCACAGCTCCATCCAATATTAAGGTTGTAGGTCTGGCTTCGCTATCCTGCAAACTGTCAATCAGTTGCCACGCCACATCGGGTACTTTTTTTACATACCTCTGAAGACGGGCATCACTATCGACAAGACAGATAAGGGCCTTAGAGTCGTTACGCTGTTTAATATCATATACTCTTTTTACAGCCTCTGCATTAGTAGCATCACAGCCGATACCCCACACCGTATCTGTGGGATAAAGTATCACCCCACCCTTACGCAACACCTCAACGGCATTCTTAATATCTTGTTCGCGTGTCATATACTTATTTGCTCATCTTTGGAATATACGTCTCAGAACTCTGATGTAAAATGAAACTTAATATGTTTAAAGTCTTCCTGCGCCATAGATAGCACATAGCCCGAATCTGCGAGGAAAACATCGCGGCCCTCTTTATCTTTTGCCATATACTGATACTTGCGTTTCTTAAAATTCTCCAATTCCTGTGCATCGTCGCTCTCTATCCAGCAAGCCTTATAGAGGTGGACAGGCTCCCAACGGCACTTGGCATTATATTCATTTTCTAAACGGTATTGGATAACCTCAAACTGCAATTGTCCTACTGTACCAACAATCTTACGCCCGTTAAACTGATTAACAAACAACTGGGCTACACCCTCGTCCATCAACTGGTCAATACCCTTTTGCAGTTGCTTCGACTTCATCGGGTCGTCATTCTCAATATACTTAAATAGTTCTGGTGAGAACGAGGGTAGTCCACGAAAATGCAGTTGCTCACCTTCTGTCAGCGTGTCTCCTATTTTAAAAATACCATTATCAGGCAAGCCTACAATGTCGCCAGGCCAAGCCTCGTCAATGGTAGACTTGCGTTGTGCCATAAACTGGGTAGGCGAAGAGAAACGCAACGTCTTATTCTGTCGAACGTGCAGATAGGGCTGATTTCGCTGGAACTTACCTGAACAAACCTTACAGAAAGCAATACAAGAACGGTGATTAGGGTCAATATTTGCAGTAATCTTGAAAATAAAGCCAGTAAACTTTGGTTCTTCTGGCTGCACCATACGCTCCTCGGCTTTGGTAGGTTTAGGAGCGGGTGCTATTTCCACAAAGCAATTAAGCAGTTCTTGTACGCCAAAATTATTTAGAGCTGAGCCAAAGAATACAGGGGCTATTTCTGCACTGCGATAGGTATTAACATCAAAATCAGGATAGACACCGCTAACCAATTCCAAATCCTCACGCAATTTCTCAGCATCCTGCTCTCCAACGCGCTTTTCCAACTCTTGGCTATCAATATCCACCTCTACTTTCTCGGTCACTCGCTGTTTATCTGGAGTAAAGAGGTCAAGTTTTTGCTCGTAAATGTTATAGACGCCCTTAAACTTAACCCCTTGGTTGATGGGCCACGACAAAGGACGCACTTTGATTTCCAGTTCTTTCTCCAATTCGTCTAACAAGTCGAAGGGGTCACGTCCCTCACGGTCCATCTTATTGATGAAGATAATAACAGGGGTATTTCTCATACGGCAAACAGACATCAATTTGCGCGTCTGAGTCTCCACACCCTTGGCTCCATCAACCACAATAATGGCAGAGTCAACGGCCGTCAATGTGCGATAAGTATCTTCCGCAAAGTCTTGGTGACCTGGGGTATCAAGGATATTCACCTTATATTCCGTGTCCGAACCTTCTGGTGTATAGTCAAACTCCATGACCGAGGTAGATACAGAGATGCCTCTCTGCTTCTCTATATCCATCCAGTCGCTGGTCGCTGTCTTTTTTATCTTATTGCTTTTTACCGCACCAGCCACCTGTATCTGGCCACCAAAAAGCAGGAATTTCTCTGTCAGTGTTGTCTTACCAGCATCAGGATGCGATATAATCGCAAACGTCCTTCTGCGCGCTATCTCTTGATTCACCACTTCTATTTATAATTATGAATTACTATTTACAGTTATTATAAAGCGTTTCCAACCACTTACTGATACACTCTGCTAACGAGTCCTCCCAATATGGAATCTCAATATTATATGTTTGTTTGATTTTAGTCTTGTCGAGTACAGAGTAGTGCGGGCGATTGGCTGGCGTAGGATATTCGGCAGTATGTAATGGACGCACGTGACAAGACGTTATGCCTGCCAATCGGTGAATGGCTTTTGTAAAGTCGTACCACGAACATACTCCCTCATTGGAGAAATGGTAGACACCAGGCACGATGCCCTTCTCTATGGCTGCCATGATGGCAACAGCTAAATCGCGGGCATAGGTTGGAGTGCCTATCTGGTCAAAGATAACACCTAACTCCGTTTTCTCCCCTCCCAAACGAATCATGGTCTTCACAAAATTATTGCCAAAAGTACTATAGAGCCAAGCGGTACGGATAATCATAGAACGCTTGCAGAACTTAGACACACCTAACTCGCCTGCCAATTTGGTAGAGCCATACACGCTATCGGGACAAGGTGTGTCTGTCTCCACGTATGGTATATGATTTGTGCCGTTAAACACATAGTCGGTAGACACTTGCACCATGAAACCGCCACGTTTTTCGACAGCAGCCGCCAGATAAGACGGTGCCACCGTATTCAGTGTAGTACACAATTCTTTATCGTTCTCTGCCTTATCGACAGCAGTATAAGCAGCACAATTGACAATACCGTCAATCTGGTGCTCAGCCACAAACTGCTCTACAGCCAACTGACTGGTAATATCCAATTCTGCGACGTCCGTATTGAACCATGTATGCTGGGGATAATTCTTCTCCAGCAACTGCATTTCGTTTCCTAATTGGCCGTTACAGCCCGTAATCAATATATTCATCCTTACTATTTACTTAGTTCGCGTTACACTATTCCTTTCATCCAAACTCCAGCGGTTCTTCCTTGTCCTTCAGATAGTAATCGTTCAACATTCCTATAAAGGTTGATATTTCTTTAATGGCATGTTCGGTATTAGTGGTTATCTCTTTCTTCTGAAGTCGGAGCATCATCACGCCATAGAGCGAATTAAAACACGTCTCTATCTCGTTCTCCTCCTTATTGGCACCATGATTGCGCAATTCCACAATATAGGGCAACACTTTATAATATTCGGCATTATAGAAAGGAAACTTCGAGGACGAGAGCAACTGAGCGTGTAACTCCGTCAAAGTTTGCATTGTCACCTTGTTTATTTGCAGATGTCCCTGCTCGCGGCACCCCTCGGAGTTCATCATGCGGATAAGATTGCCAAACCAGTCCGTCACCTCCTCCTTTTGTTCCTCAGTATAGTCAAAGCGGTCTATATACTCGCGCCGTATGCGACTCAGCGAGCAGTCAAAGGCGCGTATGGTATCTTCTATCTGCCACATATAGAGCAGGTATTCGGCGATGTTGGTCTTGCGTAGTTCGTTGGCTATAAACATGGTCTGATACTTTTGCTTGCTGATTGTCTAAAAGAATGTATAGAGGTTCGTCATAGTGCCAAACAGGAAGATGAGCGACACGATGATAACTACCATACCTATTATCTGATTGATAATGCGAATACCATTCGCATCAAAGATTGCTCTTACCTTGTCTACCAACCACGTCAGCCCGTACCACCATACCAGCGCTCCAGCCACAATGCTGGCAAAGCCTATCAGCATTTCAAAAGGACGGTCGGGGATGACAAAGGCGAACTGGGCAAAAAGTCCCATAAAGAGGAATATGATGAGAGGATTGGAGAATGTCACTAAAAAAGCCGTCCATAAGTTGTACGTATAGGAGCCTCGCTTCTTGCCCGACTGGTGCATTTTCTTCGTTGGGTTACTATGCCAAGTAAAAATTCCAAAGCACAACAAAACTATACTGCCTAATATCTGAAGATAGAACTTGTTGCGGTCATCATTGACGAAATCCATCACAAAAGCCATACCAAAACCCGTAATTCCAGCATAGATTATGTCGCTAATGGCCGCACCGACTCCCGTCACAAAGCCGAACCAGCGCCCCTTGTTCAGCGTTCGCTGCACACAGAGCACACCAACAGGCCCCATTGGAGCGGAAGCAACCATCCCGATGAGCATTCCCTTTAGGACTAAGTCTACGATGTTTATATGTATCGGAAACGCCATATCGTGTGCAAAATTACAAAAAATTCGCGGAGTTAAAGGTTATATGGAAGTTAAAGGGAGTTAAACAAGGATAGTTTTGCAGTTTATTGCTTACCTTTGTACATCTAAATAACGAAAAAACGAACCATACAAGCATGAACGGACAACAAGACAAGAAACCATACGTCATAGGTTTAGACTTAGGAGGCACAAATGCTGTATTCGGCATAGTCGACCAACGAGGCAACATCTTGGCAACAACAACCATCAAGACCCAGGACTACGGCTCTGCAAAGGCTTTCGTCAGTGCATCTATCAATGCCCTACAACCTATCATACGGCAAGCGGGAGGCATCGGTCAGATTCACGCGATGGGCATTGGTGCGCCTAACGGCAACTACTATCGCGGCACCATAGAAACTGCTCCCAACATCAAGTGGGCTCATGAAACGGTTGTTCCCCTAGCCCAAATGTTCAGCGAACAGCTCGACAACATCCCCGTTGCTGTCACCAACGACGCCAACGCGGCCGCCATCGGAGAAATGGTGTACGGCGTTGCCCGCAACATGAAGAATTTTATCGTCATCACCCTCGGGACGGGTGTCGGCTCAGGAATCGTCATCAACGGGCAAGTGGTGTACGGTAGCGACGGTTTCGCAGGAGAGTTAGGCCACGTTATCATTGTTCGCGACGAGACTGGTCGCCCGTGCGGTTGTGGCCGCAAAGGATGTTTGGAAGCCTACTGTTCGGCAACGGGCGTAGCACGGACGGCACGCGAATTATTAGCAAAAACTGACCGTCCCTCTCTACTTCGCGAACTAAAGCCTGAAGACATCACCTCATTAGACGTTAGCATAGCTGCAAGCAAAGGCGACGAACTGGCTAAGGAAGTCTACGATTTCACAGGACGTTTGTTAGGCGAGGGCTGTGCAGACTTTGCTACCTTCTGTTCCCCCGAAGCATTCATCTTCTTCGGTGGTCTGGTCAAAGCTGGTGACCTGATAATGAATCCTATCAAACAGGCGTATGACAACCACGTCTTCCCCATCTATAAAGGCAAAGCCAAGTTTCTGGTAAGCGGTCTCGATGGAGCCGCCGCCGCTATTCTTGGAGCCTCCGCTATAGGTTGGGAAATATGACATTACAACGTCCGCACATTCTTTCATTATCTCTTATCCATTCCATCATTATTCATCAGTATCACGCGTATAGGCCTCACCATCCACGAGGCCTATTCTCGTTCGCCTTGAGGCCTATCCTCACACTCTATGAGCCCTATCCTCGTCAAGTACAAAGTCTTGACTTGATTTCTTCGCCTGCTATACACCAAACAAACACCACTATTTTGTCTTGAGTATATCTATTAGCTCTTCCATTCTGCTGATAATGTAATCTGCTCCTGCCCGTTCAAGGTCTTCTTTGGTTCCGTTGCCCCACGTTACACCACAGGTTTGGACTCCTGCATTGGCTCCCATTAGAATGTCTACGTTCATATCTCCCACTACAAGCGTCTGGCTGGTATTGAACTTCAAGGCTGAAAGCGTGTTCAATACTGGCTCTGGGGCTGGTTTCGCATGCTCCACGTCATCCGCTCCTATCAGATAAGAGATGTAATCGGAAATTGCCAAATAGTGCGTTAATTCCACAAGGGAGGCATGACTGCGGGACGAGGCTATAGTGAGAGTCATTCCCATTTGCTTTAGTTCAGCTAATGTTTCTATGACGTTTGGAAACACTTGTGGTTTGATGGTCTGCAGATTCTTCTGAAAAATCCGCCTGTAAGCGTCTACACAACGTTGGATAATAGTTTTGTCTGCATCTGGAAACAGACGCTCAAAACATCCTGCCAATGGTAGCCCAATAGTTGCAGCACACTCCGCCTCGCTACGGTGGGGCAGATGAACCTCTGCGATGGTCATCTGCATAGTGGTAATAATATTTCGACTGGTGTCGCCTAACGTGCCGTCAAAGTCAAATATAATCAGTTCCTTCATACAATTCTCTTAAACTATGTTGCAAAGATACGCATTTTATTTGGATTTTAAGCAATCCCTCCACTTTTACACCCTATATTTATGATAGTTTATAATAGTTAAAAAGAGGTTGGTGCAGAACGCTACCAACCTCAACCTTTGAATGACGATAAGCGAACGAGGCAATGGCCTTCATACAGCTTATCGGAGGCAAATTTAGAGAATTATTATATAAAAAGCAAATTTTTCGCCCCTTTTTTTGTTTTTTCCCCTAAATTGCATTACATTTGTCCCATGAAATGTGCTTACCCTATCTTCACGCTTTTTATTCTTTTCTTCTTGGCAAGTTGCGAAAAAAGCATTGTCGAGGAGGAGGGAAAAGGTGGTAGTAATCCCGCAGCAGGAGTACCTGCGGAAGACAGACAGGGGGCTTTAACTATCAAGGAGGCTCAGAAAGTAGCTAATGGTACGACGATATGTGTCAAGGGATTCATTGTAGCCGCCACCCAGCAAAGCATTGGAAATGCCGATTTCGCCTCACCTTTTGAGGGAACCAGCGCTATCGTGCTGGCCAGCAGACAATCAAACACAACGGATAGCCAGTTTACGAAAGACGAGCTGTTCCCTATCTGTCTGACTGATGCCAGCAAGGGGATTCGGGAAGCATACAATCTGGCTAACAATCCACAATACTGGAATTGCTTTGCATATATCAGCGGAACAAAAGATACTTATATGTCGTTGGATGGATTGAAGAAAATAAAAGGGATTGAGATTGACTTGCAGCATATCGTCACCAAGGACGAGGAGCCCGACTCCATTGAAGAGAATACTGAAGACAACACTGGGGATGAAACAGATGGCAATGGGGACGAAGACGACAATGATGAGAACAACAATAATGATGAAGACAGCGGTAATGATAACGACCAGCAGCAATCGGACAATGTATTAACGGTGGCTCAGGCCATAGCGGAACCAGAACAGGCAAGTCTAACAGTTCAAGGCTATATTGTAGCGGCTATGAGTGGCGGCAAAGATTATATAAGCTTTGACTATCCAGAGTTTAACGGCTATAGAACAGCTATAGTGTTGGCCGACCAGCCATACGAGTCAGAGGGGCAGTTTGACACGTCAAACTTTACAGACCTATTTATCATCTATCTGGCCGACTGCAAACCTAGCAAGATAATAGGTGAAATAAATTTGGTTTCACATCCCGACTACCAGAATAAGCTTGTCCAAATAACAGGACGGAAAGGTTTCTATTATGGCACTAAACTCTTATTAGAAGTTTCTAAGTATAATATAATAGGAAATTAAGGTAAAACGATAATGAGTTATTCAGTAAACGATAAAGGATTTTATGGAGAATTCGGAGGAGCATACGTGCCTGAGATTCTCTATGCAACGGTCAAGAACCTACAAGAGCAATACCTGCCCATCATTGAGTCACAGGAGTTCAAGGACGAGTACCGTATGTTACTTCGAGATTATGTGGGTCGCCCTTCACCCCTTTATCTGGCCAAAAGAATGAGCGAGAAATACGGCTGTCGGCTCTATCTCAAGCGCGAAGACTTGAATCACACAGGAGCTCACAAGATAAACAACACCATTGGGCAGATTCTTCTGGCTAAGAAAATGGGCAAGAAACGCATCATCGCCGAGACGGGAGCAGGCCAGCACGGAGTAGCTACGGCAACGGTGTGTGCACTAATGGATATGCCCTGTGTGGTCTACCAAGGCGCATTAGACGTAGAACGCCAGCATGTTAATGTAGAACGCATGAAGATGTTAGGTGCAGAAGTGCGTCCTGTAAAGACGGGCAACTGGACTCTAAAAGATGCAACCAATGAGGCCATTCGCGACTGGTGTTGCCATCCTGCTGATACTTTCTATATTATAGGTAGTACGGTAGGACCGCACCCCTACCCTGATATGGTGGCCCGTTTGCAAAGTGTTATTTCGGGGGAAATCAAGGAACAACTGCAAGAGAAAGTTGGTCGCGACTATCCCGATGTGCTGATGGCCTGTGTTGGCGGCGGTTCAAATGCCGCAGGAACCATATATCACTATATTGATGACAATCGCGTGAAGATTATTTTGGCCGAGGCAGGCGGACAGGGAGCAGACACAGGGCATACGGCTGCTACCATCCACGTAGGCAGACCTGGCATCTTACACGGCTCGAAAACGCTGGTTATGCAGACACCCGACGGACAGATTATTGAAGCGGAAAGCATATCGGCTGGCTTAGACTATCCAGGCATTGGCCCTATGCACGCCAATCTGGCCTCCCAACATCGTGCCACAGTCTATAGTATCAATGACAACGAGGCCATCCGTGCTGCTTATGAGTTGACCCGTCTGGAGGGTATCATTCCTGCATTGGAGAGTGCTCATGCCCTCGCTGCATTGGAAAAGGTACACTTCCAGAAAGACGACATAGTGGTGCTGACAGTCAGCGGGCGTGGCGACAAAGATGTAGAGACGTATCTGAACAACAAGCAGATGGCTGGAACATACGGTAATTTCTAACTATCGAAGGACAATGAATACATTCCATTATACGACCACAAGCCAGACTATATTGGCTGACCTCTATACGCCTGTCGGAGTATATATGCGACTGCGAGACATCTATCCGCAGAGTGCGCTAATGGAGAGTAGCGACTATCACGAGAAGAACAACTCCCGCTCGTTTATTGGCATCAATCCTATAGCCAGCATAGCTATTAGTCACGGGACGGCCACCATCAGCTATCCAGATGGTAGCCAACACCTGCAGGACATTGACGAAAGTTTCGGTACAGCGGAAGCCATCCATGCGCTTATTGACAACATCCATATTGAAGGCCAACATAGCGAAGTATGTGGACTCTATGGATATACCTCGTTCAACGCTGTACGGTACTTTGAGAACATTGCCGTCAAAGACGAGACACAAGAAGAGAATGATGCCCCCGACATCTTATATATCTTTTATAAAGATATTATCGTGTTCGACCACTTCAACAATCAGTTATTGATTGTCAGTCTCTCAGAGAGGGCGCAAGGAATGGAGAGTATGGGAGACAAGGAGATTTCCGCTATTATCAAGGCTATGAACCGCACTAATGTTCAAACTTATGGCTTCCACCCTGTCGGTAATACCACCAGTCCAATAACTGACGAAGAACACAAGGCAAATATTCGACAAGGCATCCGACATTGTCTGCGCGGCGATGTTTTCCAGATAGTTCTTTCCCGTCGCTTTATACAACGTTTTGAGGGTGACGATTTCAAGCTTTATCGTGCCCTACGCAGCATCAATCCTTCACCTTATTTGTTTTATTTTGACTTCGGCGGCTTTCGTATCTTCGGCTCATCACCAGAGACACACTGCCGAATAGAACGGCAAAGCAACACTTTCAATGATAGTAAAGTGATAAGCGACAAGCAGTATAGAGTCTACATAGACCCTATCGCAGGAACGACGAAGCGGAGCGGAAACGCCGAGGTCGACCGACAAGGGGCTGAATATCTACGCAACGACCCAAAAGAAAATGCCGAGCACGTTATGCTGGTTGATTTGGCACGTAACGATTTAAGCCGTAACTGCCATAACGTGAAAGTTGATTTCTACAAGGACCTGCAATACTATTCGCACGTCATACATTTGGTTAGCCGCGTTAGCGGAGAATTAGATGAAGACAAAGACCCTATTAAGGCATTTATCGACACATTCCCTGCAGGCACATTAAGTGGGGCTCCTAAAGTGCGAGCTATGCAACTCATTTCCGAGTATGAGCCGCACAACCGAGGTGCCTATGGAGGTTGTATCGGCTTCATCGGTCTGGATGGGAGCCTTAATCAAGCTATTACCATTCGTACTTTCGTCAGCCGAAACGGCGAGTTGTGGTTTCAAGCAGGCGGCGGAATCGTAGCTAAAAGCGACGAGGAATACGAATTACAAGAAGTAAACAACAAGTTAGGTGCCTTGAGAAAAGCCATCCTCATGGCCGAGAACTTATAACAACTATTCTCTTATCACCCCCTATGAAGATAGTCATTATCGACAACTACGATTCGTTTACCTATAATCTCTCACACCTTGTAAAGGAGTTGGGAGCAGAGGTGACGGTTCTAAGAAACGACCAATTTAGCCTCAGCTACCTTGAGGTCTACGATAAAATCATACTCTCGCCTGGCCCCGGGATTCCCTCAGAGGCGGGTTTGCTGTTAGATGTTATTCGCCACTATGCAGGACATAAGCCCATACTGGGTGTCTGCTTAGGACATCAGGCTATCGGTGAAGTATTTGGCGGCAAACTTGAAAATCTCTGCGATGTGTTTCACGGTGTTGCAACTGAGGGAACACAGTTTGGTACAGACCCTATTTTCTCTGGACTTCCTCGCCGCATCACTATGGGACGCTACCATTCGTGGGTGGTGTCAAAAAAAGACTTTCCCGCTTGTCTGGAGATTACTGCTGAGAGTGACGAGAAACAGATCATGGCTTTACGCCATCGGGAATACGATATTCACGGCATCCAATTCCACCCCGAAAGTGTACTAACCACCGAAGGGTGCCAGATACTCAGTAACTGGATGCACGGCTAACAATAAACGGAAATCAATTAAATGCAAGTTACATAGCACACACTATGAAAGAAATTCTAAACCGAGTACTTAATCACGAGGAACTCTCCCGCAAGGAGATGAAAGACATATTAGTAGGTATCACCCGCAGTGAATATCCCAACGAACAGGTTACAGCCCTATTAACAGCCCTGCAAATGCGGGGAGTTACCGTCGAAGAGTTGCTGGGTTTCCGCGATGGAATTCTGGAAACGGGCGTTCCCGCCATTCTTGATTGCGACCGTTACATTGACGTAGTAGGAACGGGGGGCGACCGCAAAAACACCTTTAATATCTCTACTACAAGTTGTTTCGTGATAGCAGGAGCAGGTTATAAAGTGGCCAAACACGGCAATTATGCTGCAACCAGCGTTAGTGGAGCCTCCAACGTTATCCAACATCACGGCATTAAGTTTACAGACAATATAGACCGATTGAACCGTAGCATCAACGAGGTAGGCATTGTATACTTGCATGCACAACTCTTTGCTAAGGCTATGAAGTTCGTTGGCCCTATTCGCAAGGCATTGCAGTTCCCTACTATTTTTAATCTGTTAGGTCCGCTGGTGAACCCCAGCCAGCCAAAGTGCCAGTTATTAGGTGTAGCTAACCTTGACCAGATGCGCCTTTATAGTAATGTATACCAGCGCATTGGCATTGACTACGCCATTGTGAACAGCATCGATGGTTATGACGAGATTTCGCTGACAAGTGACTTTAAAGTGACCACCAACCAATACGAGCGTATCTTCAAGCCTCAAGACCTTGGCTTCAACATTGCCAAACCAGAGGAGTTAGTAGGAGGGGCCACAGAAGAGGAAGCTGCAGAAATCTTCGATTCTGTGCTGGAGAACCGCGCATTGCCTGCCCAAAAGAACATCGTATTGGCTAATGCGGCCTTTGGTATTCAAGTGTTGGAGCGAGGACAGAAAAGTATTGAGGAGTGCATCGCCATTGCCCGAGAGTCTATTGACAGCGGTTCGGCCCTGCGCACCTTTAAGAAATTTGTCGAGTTAAACTCTTAACACCTACAATCCGTACTATTCTCATTATTTCTATGGATATTCTTCAAGAAATCGTAGCCCACAAGCGGCTTGAAGTAGAAGCCTTTAAGCAACTGCTCACAGAGCAGGAAATACATCAGCGAACGGAGCAGTTACTCAATTGTCAAACAGCCTCCATGTCTGCTGCGCTCAAGGCTTCCGACACAGGAATCATTGCTGAGTTCAAGCGCCGCTCACCCTCTAAAGGATGGATAAAAGAAGAGGGGCGGGCTGAAGATATTCCCCTCTCTTACGAGCAACACGGAGCTTCGGCACTGAGCATCTTGACTGACGAGAAATATTTCGGTGGGAAGGATGATTTCATCCGTGTGGCTCGCCAAAGTGGAGTAAAGATTCCCATATTGTACAAGAACTTCGTCATTGATGAGTATCAACTCTTCCAAGCCCGTCTTTGCGGGGCTTCCGCCGTATTACTTATTGCAGCATGCCTCACAAAGGAGAACCTCAAAGCACTAATGGGTACTGCCCATGAAATCGGACTTGAGGTGTTACTCGAGATGCACAGCGAAGAAGAACTGGCGTATGCCGAACTGGAGCCTGACCTCTGCGGCATTAACAACCGCCACTTGGGTTCCTTTGTGACAGACGTGGCCACGAGTTATCGTCTGGCAGAACTGCTGCCAAAAGAGGCGATAAAGGTCAGTGAAAGCGGCATCTCAAAGCCTCAAACCGTCTACGACCTGCGCCAAGCAGGATTTCGCGGTTTTCTCATTGGTGAGACGTTTATGAGGGCTGACGACCCAGGACAGGCTTTGGCTGAATTTTGCACCGCCATAAGAAACTTCAGGCCGTTATAAGAACATATAGGATAAATAGAAACGCTTCGTAAGAACAAAGGACAAAAACTATGACGATTAAAGTCTGTGGAATGCGCGACTCTGAGAACATACGCGCCGTAGAAGCAGCAGGAGCCAACTGGATGGGCTTTATCTTTTGGCCGAAGTCCAGCCGTTTTGTCAGCCAATGTCCATCATACCTGCCGACAAAGGCGAAACGGGTTGGTGTGTTCGTAGACCAGAATGTCGATGAGGTAGCGCAAAAAGTCAGTGACTATGCTCTCGACTTTGTTCAGTTGCATGGGCAAGAGAGCCCCGAATATATCCAGAACCTCCGTAACTTATGTTCCACAGGCAATGAGAAGCCTTTTGCCGTCATCAAGGCAATCAATGTGTGTTGTTGTGCTGACGTAAATACATATAAGGCATATCAAGGACTGGTGGACTATTTTCTCTTTGACACAAAAGCGGAAATGGTAGGCGGGAATGGCACGAAGTTCGACTGGAGCGTACTTGAGGCTTATGACGGCAACACCCCATTTTTGCTCAGCGGAGGCATAGGCCCAGACGACGTGAAACGACTACATACTTGGTTTTCATCGGGATGCGGTTCCGCAGCAACACGTTGTATAGGCATTGACCTCAATAGCCGCTTTGAGTCGGCTCCAGCCATCAAGGACGTAAATCTATTACAAACATTTATAGACTCATTAACATCCTATCATCATTCCTAAGACAAACAGACACATTATGAATAAAATCAATAGACTATTCTCCGAGAATAAAGACCATAAATTGCTTTCGCTCTATTTCTGTGCTGGCGCTCCCACACTGGAGGGAACGGCCGATGTTGTTCTGACGCTTCAGAGGCGCGGCATTGATATGATAGAAGTCGGTATTCCGTTCAGCGACCCTATGGCCGACGGCCCCGTCATCCAAAATGCAGCCACGACGGCACTAAGAAACGGAATGACGTTGCGAAAATTATTCGGTCAGTTAGAAGCCATTAAGGAGCAAGTGGAAATTCCCTTGATACTGATGGGCTACTTAAACCCCATCATGCAATACGGCATTGAACCATTCTGCCAGAGTTGCGTAGCCAGCGGCGTGAGCGGCATGATTATTCCAGACCTGCCTTTCAAAGACTATTTGGAGGAAGTGAAACCCGTAGCAGACCGCTATGGTTTGAGGGTTATCATGCTCATTACTCCAGAGACGTCGGAAGAACGCATCCGTTTCATCGACGAACATACGGACGGCTTTATCTATATGGTAAGTAGTGCCGCTACAACAGGCGCACAACAGTCGTTTGACGAGCAGAAGCAGGAATACTTCCGGCGTATCGACAAGATGCAGCTTCGCAACCCGCGCATGATAGGCTTCGGCATCAGCAACAAGCAAACGCTGGAGTCGGCTCAACAAAATGCCGCAGGAGCCATTATAGGCTCGAAGTTTGTCACCCTTCTCAGTGAAAGCGAAAATGCAGACGAAGCCTTAGACAAACTGATGGAGGCTCTCGCGGGCGACGAGAATAGGCCTCACGGGCGACGAGAATAGGCCAAAAGCGAACGGAGAATAATAAATAATGTAAAAGAGGACGGGATTTCGTCCTTTTTTTGTATCTTTGCAAACTGAAAGACTATACCAAAACTAATCGAACAGAAGATGAAAAGAACCATTGAAGCACTACTGTTGCTCGCTTTTGTCACGCTGACTGCACATGCTAAGGGGTGGGATGAGGAGCAGTACAAGCAGATTGAGCAGAGCATCCGCGTGCCCCAGTTTGCCAACCGCGAGTTTCCTATTACCAAGTATGGCGCCAAGACGACCAACACCGCAGCCAAGAACCAAAAGGCCATCAACAAGGCTATTGACGCTTGCTCCAAGAAGGGGGGAGGCCGCGTAGTGGTGCCTGCTGGCCAGAAGTTCCTGACAGCTGCTATCACACTCAAGAGCCACGTAAACCTCGTCATTGAAGAGGGAGCCGTGTTGGAGTTTGTTTTTGAACCCGAACTTTATCCCATCGTGCCCACCCGCTGGGAGGGTGTCGATTGTTGGAACTTACAACCCTGCATTTATGCCTATCAGCAGACAGACATTGCCATTACGGGCAAGGGCACCATTGACGGCGGAGGAAGTCGCGAAACATGGTGGCCCTGGGTGAGCAGCGAACGGTTCGGCTTTAAGGAGGGTATGACTGTCCACCAGTGGAACGGTGCCCGCCAGCGCCTATTGCAGGCTGCCGAGGATGGTGTGTCAATGGACGAGCGACGCTTTGGCCCGTTGGACGGACTACGCCCGCAACTCATCAACACCAACCAATGCGAGGGTGTACTCATAGAAGACGTAACCTTGTTGCGCTCTCCCTTCTGGGTTATTCATCCCCTACTATCTACTGATGTTACCGTTAGGGGCGTACACGTCAATAATGACGGCCCTAATGGCGACGGTTGCGACCCCGAGTCATGCGACAGGGTGCTCATAGAGAATTGCTTCTTCAATACGGGTGATGACTGCATTGCTATTAAGTCGGGCCGCAACAACGATGGGCGCGAGGGTGGTCAAGGTCGTTTTGCGGGTCGTCCCTCAAAGAACATCATCATTCGAAATTGTGAGATGCAGAATGGTCATGGCGGCGTAGTCATCGGCTCAGAGATTAGCGGAGGTTGCCAAAACGTGTTTGCCGAGAATTGCAAGATGGACTCGCCCAATCTGGATCGCGTGCTTCGCATTAAGACCAACTCCTGTCGGGGCGGTGTTATCGAAAATATTAACATGCGCAACGTCACCGTAGGCCAATGCAAGGAGGCCGTGCTGAAAATCAATACAGACTATGAACCTCGCGAGGTTTGCTGTCGCGGATTCAACCCGACGGTACGTAACGTATGGATGGAGAATGTGACTTGCCAGAAGTCAAAGTATGGCGTAATGGTTGTCGGCATGCCCGATGCTTGTCAAGTGTATGATGTTGATGTAAAAAACTGTTACTTCAGCGGTGTGGAGCAAGGCAATTCTATGACGGGTCAGTATCGTGACATTCGTTTTGACAACCTACAGATAAATGGTTCAGTGGTATTGCAGGAAAAGCCCTATAAGCGTTATTCTGAGTGGATGACCTATTCTGAAATGAAAAGGACACCAAAGTCTTTTATGCTCGATTTCGCCAAAGAACCTAAGTGGAGTTACGTTATGGGCATTGAGTTAGAGGCTATGCTTGACACATACCTAAAATATGGCGGTGATGACATCCGCCGCTATTGCCAAGAATATACGGACACCATGATATATGCAAACGGTAATATTCGCGGCTTCAAGCTGGAGGACTATAATCTGGACAATATCCGTACGGGTCACTTTGTTGCCCGTATGTATCAGCAATGGCCTGAGCAGAAAAACCTGCAGGCCATGCAACTAATGATGAAGCAACTGAGGAACCAGCCGAGGACAGATGTCGACAAGGTGTATTGGCACAAGGCCATCTACTCCTATCAAGTATGGCTTGACGGCATCTTCATGGGGTTACCGTTTTATACTTTGACGGCTCGCGACCTCTTACCAGCTAAAGAGGCGCAGAAAATATATGATGACGCCGTCAACCAAATAAGCATAACTTACCAGCGCACTTATGACCCCCAAACGGGACTTAATCGCCATGCCTACGACGAAACACGTGACATGTTCTGGGCGGACAAGGAAACAGGACTCTCACAGCATTGTTGGGGACGAGCTCAAGGTTGGTATTCAATGGCTCTCATCGAATTATTAGATGCACTGCCCCAGAACTACGGTCGTCGTAGCGAGTTGATTGACCTACTACAGAAAGACCTTGATGCCATCATTAAATGGCAAGATAAGAAGACGGGGCTTTGGTATCAAGTGATGGATGCTCCAGGACGTGAGGGTAACTATCTGGAGTCTACCTGCTCATCAATGTTTGCCTACGTGCTGTTGAAAGCGCATCGCATGGGTTATCTCGGCGAGAAATATCGCGATGCAGGCATCAAGGCCTACAAAGGAATCATTGATAATTTTATCCAAGTACACCCCGACAAGACAATCTCACTTACTCAATGTTGCGAAGTGGCAGGCTTGGGCCCAGGCATTAGTGCCAAAGTGCTCAAGGCAGCCCCTAAAGTAAAGGAGAACAAGCGCCGCGACGGAAGTTATCAATACTATCTCTCCGAACCTATCCGCAGCAATGATGCCAAAGGCGTAGGCCCTTTCATCTGGGCTTCATTAGAAATGGAAGCATTAGGATATAATACCGATAATATCAACAACTAAAATAATACAAGCAATGAAAAAGACTCTATTATCAATAGCAGCATCACTCATGGCACTTTGTGCTATGGCTCAAGCCCCCGCTTTCCCCGGGGCAGAAGGACACGGACGATATGTTACTGGTGGTCGCGGTAAAACAATTAGACACGTCACCAATCTTAGTGGTGCAGATATTGAAGGCTCATTCCGCCGAGCAGTAGGCTATGCTAATAGCATCGTAGTATTTGATGTAGCAGGTGTTATTGAGTTAACTGCTGATGTTAAGTTTAAGGATAATATTACCATTCTGGGTCAGACTGCCCCAGCCCCAGGCATCACACTACGTTATCGCACCCTTCAGCCTGGCACCAACAACATCATCCGTTTCATTCGTATCCGTAGAGGTGAGGAAAAAAACGTAGACGACGGAGCCGATGCTACTTGGCAGAGAGATGTCAAAAACGTAATATTTGACCATTGTTCGTTCTCTTGGAGTATCGATGAACTTGCTTCGTTCTACGACAATCAGAACTTCACCATGCAGTGGTGTAGCCTCGGTGAGGCTTTGGCAAACCCTGGTCACTCAAAGGGTGAGCATAGCTATGGCGGCATTTGGGGTGGTAAGTTGGCTTCGTTCCACCATAATTTCATCGCTCATGTACAAAACAGAGCGCCACGTTTCTGCGGGGCACGTTACAACAGTAACAATTATGACAAAACAATATACGGTAATTCAATACAGGCAGAAATTGTGGACTTCCGCAATTGCGTAATGTATAACTGGGGCACCGGTAACGGCTGCTACGGCGGAACTGGCGGTGGTCAGATTAACATTGTCAACAATTACTATAAGGCAGGCCCCGCTACCGTCAACAAGACTCGTACGACACAGATTTCAGTAGCGGATGCAAGTAATGCTTCTGGCTCTCCCTTTATGGGCTATTGCTCACGCTACTATATTGATGGAAACTATGTTACCGCCGCAGGCAACGACGCTGCTAACTATGACTGGAAAGGTGTCAAGTATGACGACGGAACTTATCTTATTGATGGCGAGTACTACTGTCCAGACAATAAGCATCTGTATGGCGACAATGTAACATACGTAAAGAGTTCAGACGGCGTAGACTGTGTAAAAATCAAGATGGACAGCCCCGTTGCCGCAGGCGAGGTAACGACACACTCTGCAGAAAAAGCGTTTGAAAAGGTACTGGACTATGTGGGTGCATCACTATACCGTGACAACGTAGACAAGCGCTATATGAAAGAGGCAAAGAATGGTACAACCACCTATACAGGAAGCGCGACACAGACTCAAGAAGGCAAACCCGCAACCCACTACCCTGGTATCATCGACTTTGTGAGAGACCAAGGAGACTATTCACTGGCCTACAACAAGCGTCCAGACTCTTTTGATGCCGACGGTGACGGTATGGCCGACGAGTGGGAACAGCTAAACGGCGGTGACCTTGACCCGCATGGCTATGACCTTGACCCTATTAACAAATGGTATACAAACCTTGAGGTCTATGCTAACAGTCTCGTTGAACACATCATGAAAGCAGAAAATGAGGACGCGATTTCCTCTTTCGAGGAATACTATCCCGAGTGTGTGAAATTGCCTGTTGAAGAACCCACAGAGCCAACAGTAAACTGTAACATCGTATGGCCATTCGACCTTGGAACAGAAGGACAGACAGCAACTTTGGCAGGAGCTGCTCAGAGTGGTATTGCAAGTTCTTCGGTATCGTTGGGTGCTGAACTGAAATACAATGGTAAGCAAAGTGTTGGAGGGCTGACAGAAACTAAAATTCAGCAAACCAACGTCAATGGTACTACACCCACCGATGCCAATGCAATCACATTCAGTATTACTATGGCTGAGGGTTACACCCTGCAAGCAACATCAGTATCATTCACTGCTTCGCGCATCGGCACCGACAAAGGTAAGTTAGATGCCAAGTGGATTGATGCAAATGGCACTGAAGTTCTTTGCCAAGGAGTTACTCCTAATCGTAACAATGCGTCACCTGCTTATACAGCTTACGAGAATGAGTTAGACCGTGAGGCTACTTCTGGCACTTGCCAGTTAGTTATTAACCTATACGATTTGAGTTTCTTCGATGAAAATAATCAGAAAGATTCCTTAAAAGATTATGGTTTCTGCAACATCACCATCGAGGGTATTCTAACCAATGCAGCAGGCATCTCCACTCCTGTTACTTTCTCCACAGCCAATGCTACAGAGTACTATAACATGGCAGGACAGCGGGTTAGTAGCGATGCCAAGGGACTGGTCATCGTGCGACAGCGGATGGCGGATGGAACGGTGAAATCCTTTAAGGTCATCCGATAAAGGAGTTTTCTTACTTTATTATAAATTATCACAACGTAATGACACAAACAATTCAAAAGACACTCCGTGATTCTGCGGCCATGCGCTGGACCGCTTTGCTGTTGCTGGCTTTAGCCATGTTCTGCAGCTATATCTTCATGGACATTCTCTCGCCCATTAAGGATTTGATGCAGTCCGAGCGCGGATGGGACTCTACCGCTTTTGGTACCATGCAGGGAGCAGAGGTATTCCTCAACGTATTCGTTTTCTTCCTCATCTTTGCAGGTATCATCCTCGACAAGATGGGCGTTCGTTTCACTGCTGTACTATCAGCTGCCGTCATGCTCGTCGGAGCTTGCATCAAGTGGTACGCCGTCAGTGAAGGATTTAAAGGCAGCGGCTTGGAAACATGGTTTACCAACAACCTTAATTACATCCCCATTTTCGACGAGTTAGGCGTCTCTCCTTTTTATGAAGGAATGCCAGCCTCAGCTAAATTTGCCGCCTGCGGTTTCATGATATTCGGCTGCGGCTGTGAGATGGCAGGCATTACCGTTTCTCGCGGTATTGTCAAATGGTTTAAAGGTCGCGAGATGGCTCTGGCTATGGGTTCAGAAATGGCATTAGCCCGCTTGGGCGTGGCAACGTGCATGATATTCTCGCCTTTCTTTGCCCGTTTGGGTGGCGAGGTCAGCGTCAGCCGCAGTGTAGCCTTTGGCGTTGTCTTGATGTGCATCGCCCTCATTATGACCATTGTCTATTTCTTCATGGACCAGAAGCTCGATGCCCAGACGGGTGAGGCAGAAGAAAAGGACGACCCATTCAAGGTCAGCGATATTGGAAAGATTCTCAGCGATGCTGGTTTCTGGCTGGTAGCCCTGCTGTGTGTACTCTACTACAGCGCCATTTTCCCATTCCAGAAATATGCCGTCAATATGTTGCAGTGCAACCTGACGCTCACCCTACCCGATGCTGACTCATTCTGGGCCTCATCGTCAGTGACCATCATCCAGTACATCATCATGCTTTTGGTAGCCATTGCTGGCTTTGCCTCCAATTTCCAGAAGAAGACAAACGTGCGCTATGCGCTCTTGGGCATCTCTATCATCGCCCTTGTTACCTATTGTTATATGGGTTATATGCGCCAGTCTGCAGAGAGCATCTTCGCCGTATTCCCCTTGTTGGCCGTACTGATTACTCCCATCTTGGGCAGTTATGTAGACCATAAGGGAAAAGCTGCCTCAATGCTTATATTGGGCTCGGTATTGCTCATCGTCTGCCATCTGACCTTCGCTTTCGTACTGCCAGCCTTTAAGGATAATGCTGTAGGAGGCATCATCATTGCTTACACCACCATCTTAGTGCTGGGTGCTTCATTCTCACTGGTTCCCGCTTCGTTGTGGCCCAGTGTTCCAAAGCTGGTCGATGCCAAGGTCATCGGCTCCGCCTATGCCCTTATCTTCTGGATTCAAAACATCGGTCTGTGGCTATTCCCACTACTTATTGGCAAGGTGCTCGATGCCACTAACCCCAATGTTACCGACCCGACACAGTTCGACTACACCGCTCCATTGGTCATGTTGGCTTGTCTGGGTGTCGCTGCCCTTATTCTTGGTTTCATCCTAAAGGCTGTTGACAAGAAGAAAGGACTCGGGCTTGAGTTGCCCAATATTACGGAATAGTACGTCCGCTACCAACAATACAGAACGACAAAGGCAATGGGCAGAAGGAATGTCTCCTTCTGCCCATTCTTTTATTAGCATAGCCTCATCCTCCGACAAACCACCCTCCAAATTCCCGAGTCCAATGCTCGTCCGCAACGAGGTGGCACTTTATCATTACTGAGCCTATTGTATACCCTCTGTCTACCCCATGTATACAGTTTGTATACCCCTGATATACAAAGTGTATACTCCTGGTATACAACT